>NZ_JBVJLI010000013.1:0-186398 GCF_055584805.1 Pseudomonas sp. NPDC090752
CAGGGCATGATCAAATACCTCCTGATCATGCGTATTAGCCTGTAAACAATGTCCCCGGTTTGAAATGTAAACGATGTCTTCGGTTTGTACCCGGGACAAGCCCGCTCCCACAGGAGTTATCCCTGACTTCAGGCCAGGTACACATCCTGTGGGAGCGGGCTTGCCCCGCGAAGAGGCCGGCACTGGCTACATGAAATGTCCGTCATGTTTGCCAGTCAAATCCCACCGCAATGCTACGCTCGCGGAAACACTCGTCACGGACACCCACCATGGACATGAACTGGCACCAGGCCCTGCAAGAGAGCCTGAGCTGGCTTGCAATCGCCTCGTTCATCACGTTGATCGGCTTCACCGCCGCCGCTGCCTTGGCCGTGCGCTACACGCGCTGGGGCAGCCAGTTCTGGCAGCTCGCCGGGCCTTATTTCACCTTCAGGCGCAGCTGGCGCCCACTGTTGGTGTTCGCCGTGCTGCTGGTGCTGACGCTGTTCTCGGTGCGTATGAACGTATTGTTCTCGTTCTGGTACAACGGCTTCTACAGTGCCCTGCAAGCGCTCGATCAGACCGCGTTCTGGTACCTGCTCGGGGTGTTCGCGGTACTGGCAACGATCCACGTGCTGCGCGCGTTGCTCACGTTCTATGTAACCCAGGCTTTCAGCATTCAGTGGCGCGTCTGGTTGACCGAACGCCTGACAAGCGACTGGATGCACGGCGATGCCTACTACCGTGGACAGTTCCTCGCCGAGCCGGTGGACAACCCTGACCAACGTATCGAACTGGACGTCAACGCCTACGTCACCAACTCGGTATCGTTGGCCCTCGGCGCAGTCAGCGCGCTGGTGTCGCTGGTCGCCTTCACCGGTATTCTCTGGGGGCTGTCGGCGCCGCTGACGGTGGCTGACGTGGAGATCCCGCGGGCGATGGTATTTGCGGTGTACGTGTATGTACTGATCGCCACCTGGATCGCCTTCCGCCTCGGGCGGCCGTTGATTCGCCTGAACTTCCTCAACGAAAAGCTCACCGCCAACTTCCGTTATGCGCTGATGCGCCTACGTGAAAACGCCGAAAATATTGCCTTCTACCAGGGTGCGCAGGTGGAGCGGGGCACCTTGCTCGGCCGTTTCGGCGCGCTGATCGTCAACGCCTGGGCGCTGGTGTTCCGGAACCTGAAGTTCAGCGGTTTTAACCTGGGCGTCAGCCAGGTCGCGGTGGTGTTCCCGTTTATCCTCCAGGCGCCGCGATTCTTCAGCGGTGCAATCAAGCTCGGTGATGTCATGCAGACTTCCCAGGCCTTTGGCCAGGTGCAGGATGCGCTGTCGTTCTTCCGCGAGTCCTACGACACCTTCGCTCAATACCGCGCCACCCTCGACCGTCTGACCGGCTTTCTCGATGCCAACCAGCAGGCCAGCGCGCTGCCGCGGGTCAACACTCACGAGCAGGGCCAGGCCCTGGATATCGCCGGCCTGCAGGTGCTGCGCCCCGACGGTCACGCGCTGATCGCCGACCTCGACTTGCGCCTGCATGCTGGGCAGGCGCTGCTGATCAAAGGCCCCTCGGGCAGCGGCAAGACCACCTTGCTGCGCGCCCTGGCGGGTTTGTGGCCCTACGCTGAGGGCGAGGTCAGGCGGCCGACTGGCACCCAGGCGCTGTTCCTCTCCCAGCGCCCGTACTTGCCGTTGGGCGACTTGCGTACTGCCATTGCCTACCCGGCCGACAGCACATTGGACGACGAGCCGCGCATGCAGCATGCGCTGCGTCAGGTCAACCTGGCGCACCTGGCCGAGCGGCTGGCGATCAGTTGCGACTGGTCGCATATCCTGTCGATCGGCGAGCAGCAGCGGCTGGCCTTTGCCCGGGTGCTGTTCAACCGGCCGCAGGTGGTGTTTCTCGACGAGTCCACTTCGGCGATGGATGAGGGGCTTGAGCATGCGCTGTATTCGCTGTTGCGCAACGAGATGCCGCAAACCTTGCTGGTAAGTGTCGGGCATCGCAGCACGCTGGCCGGGTTCCATACCCATCGGCTGGAAGTGGACGGGCAGGGCGGTTGGTCGCTGTTGGAGCAACGGCCGGAGGTTGAGCTGCAGGTTTAGGTTGCTTGCCCCGGCCTCTTCGCGGGCAAGCCCGCTCCCACAGGTACAGCGTCGGCCTTGAATGCGGCGCTATCGTGTGGGAGCGGGCTTGCCCGCGAAGAGGCCGGTACAGATAACGCAACTTCAGGGCTGCATCACGATCAGCTCTGCACCTTCATTACGCACATTCCCCACCGCCTTATCCACTGCAAACCATTCAAACGCCTCCACCGGCAGGCACCGCTCACGCGCCAGTCGCTCGGCCTCCTCGGCAGGCACATCGAGGTCGATCCACACCCGCGCATCCGCTGGCCCCAGCACAAGCGGTCGCCGGTCATGAATATCGACCATCCCTTCATCACTCGCCGCGGTAATGATCACGAACCCATCTCCCTCGTTCGGCTCAAGCCCCGCATGCACCTCGGCCAGTGCCGCCATGAACATCGGTGCCCGGCTTTTCAGGCGGATGAAGTAGGGCTGCTTGCGCTTGGGGTCCTGTGGATCGATCACCCATTCGTACCAGCCATCGGCCATGACCAAGGCCCGCCCTTGTGGCCACAAGGCCTTGAAGAACTTGCCGGTGGTCACGGTCTCCACCCGCGCATTGATCGGCGCCGGCCGTTTGCCGGTGGCCCAGAACGGCGCCCAGCCCCAGTGGCACGGGTCGATGCGCAGCCCGTCGGCGGCGTTGTGGAGAATCAGCACACGGCTGCCGGGTGCCACGTTGTAGCGGCCGATAGGCACGTTGTCGTAGCCGCTGATTACATCCTGCTCGGCGTCCAGTTCACGCAGGTAGTCAGCCAGGCCCTGATACTGGGCGAAGCGTCCGCACATGGTATGTACCCCCGCTTGTCGAAATTTCCTACAGCTAAATTGCCGGATGCCCGGCGTACCGATTACTGTATATGCGTACAGTTTATTTTCAAAGGCCGTGTCATGACTACCATCCTGGGCCCCATCTCTGGCAGCAGCGCTGCCGTGTCGCGCTACCTGTTTCATGTGCCGGCGGGCTTCCCGTCGCCGGCGGCGGACCACATGGAGCAACCCATCTCGCTGGACGAGCTGTTCAATCTGCGCGCGCCGCATATGTATCTGGTCAGGATAGACGGCGACAGCATGCAAGGTGCTGGCATCTTCGACGGTGACCTGGTGCTGGTCGACCGCTCGATCGACGCACGCCATGGTCATATCGTGATCGCCGCAATCAACGGCGAGCCGCTGTGCAAGCGCCTGCAGCAGGTCGGTGGGGACGTGGTGCTGCGCTCGGAAAACCCGCGCTTCGCGCCACGCTACATCATGGAGGGTGACGACTTCATGATCTGGGGGGTAGTGACCTTCAGTGTGCGCACCCACGACCCGCACTCATGATGGTCTTAACGTCACCCCGGCCAACGTGGCGCTAGCCAACCCCGCGCCGACCAGGAAGGTAGCCTGGAAGCCGACACCATCCCACAGCAACCCCGCCACTACACTGGCAACCAGCAAGGCCACCCCGGTCAGCAAGTTGAACAGGCCAAAGGCGGTACCGCGCAGGTTGTCCGGCGCACTGTCGGCGATCAGCGCGGCGAAGATGCCCTGGGTAAAACCCAGGTGCAGTCCCCAGGCCGCCACCCCGAGGGCCAACCCGGCCCAGCCCGGCATCAGTGCCAGCAACAGGTCGGCGGCGACCAGCAGCCCAAGGCCGATCATCAGTACGCCACGGCGGCCCACGCGGTCTGAAAGCGCCCCGGCGGGGTAGGCCGACAGCGAGTAGGCCAGCGCCATCAGCACCAGCACCGCCGGTGCCCACAGCGGTGCCAGGCCCATGTCCTGGGCGCGCAGCAGCAAAAAGGCCTCGCTGAAGCGGGCCAGGGTGAAGACCATGGCCAAGCCGATCAGCCGCCAGTAGGCCGGGCCCAGGCGCGCCAGCTCGTGCAGTGCCAGCGGTGCGCGCACGGGGCGTGCCGCCGGTGGTGTGTGCGGCTCACGCACGAAGGCCACGAGGATGTACACGGCAATGAACGCGGGAATCACTGCCACCCAGAACACGGTCTGGAAATGACTTGCCGTCAGCCACATCAGCCCAATCGCCAGCAACGGCCCGAGGAAGGCGCCGACCGTATCCAGCGCCTGGCGCAGGCCGAATGCCGCGCCGCGCAGCGCGGGCGGGGTCACGTCGGCCACCAGCGCGTCCCGCGGCGCCCCGCGAATGCCTTTGCCGATACGGTCGACGAAACGCGCGCCGATCAGCCAGTCCAGCCCCGAGGCCATCGGGAACACCGGTTTGGTCAGCGCGCCCAGGCCATAGCCCAGCACCGTCAGCAGCTTGCGCTTGCCCAGCCGGTCGCTGAGGGCGCCGGAGAACACCTTGGTGATCGACGCGGTGGCTTCGGCGACGCCCTCGATAATGCCTACCGCCACCACCGAGGTGCCGAGCACGGTGACCATGTACAGCGGCAAGAGGGCGTGGATCATCTCCGAGGAAATGTCCATGAACAGCGATACGAAACCCAGCGCCCAGACGCTGCGGGGAATCTTCGGCAGCGCCTTGACCGTGGGGGTGTGTTCGGTTTTTTCGACGCTGCGCATCGCGGGCCTCGACAGTGTTGCCACGTTCGAACTGTAGGAGCCGGCGCGCAGGATGCAAATCGGATGAGTGGCTAGGGGCAGCGGCGCGCTGGCGTGATTAACTGTATATAAGTACAGTATTGGTGATGCCGCCAGATGAAACCGTTACCTGTTTTTGCCCTGATCGATTGCAACAGTTTCTACGCCAGCTGCGAGCGTGTTTTCCGCCCCGACTTGCTGCGCACGCCCATCGTGGTGTTGAGCAACAACGACGGCTGCGTCATCGCCCGCAGCGCCGAGGCCAAGCCGCTGGTGAAGATGGGCCAGCCGTACTTTCAGGTGAAAGACCTGCTGCGTCAGCATGGCGTCGTGGCGTTTTCGTCCAACTACGCGCTATACGGCGACATGAGCCAACGGGTGATGACGGTGATCGAAGGTATGGTCCCGGCCGTGGAGGTGTACTCCATCGATGAAGCCTTTGCCGACCTCAGCGGCATGCCCGGCGACCTCGACCGCCTGGGCCGCGACATCCGTGCCCGGGTGCTCAAGCACACCGGCATCCCGGTCGGCGTCGGCATCGCCAGTACCAAGACCTTGGCCAAACTGGCCAACCACGCCGCCAAGCGCTGGGCCTCGCACAGTGGCGGGGTGGTCGACCTGCGCGACCCGGTGAAGCGCAACTGGGTGTTGAAGAAGTGCGAGGTGTCCGAGGTATGGGGCATCGGCGCCCGCATGACCGCGCATTTACGCGGCCTCGATATCCGCAGCGCCTGGGACCTGGCGCACGCCGACCCCTGGAGCCTGCGCAAGCAGTTCAGCGTGGTGGTGGAAAAAACCGCCCGCGAGCTGGCCGGCACACCTTGCCTGCAACTGGAGGAAGTGGAGCCGCCGCGCCAGGAAATCTGCTGCAGCCGCATGTTCGGCCAGCGCCTGACCGAGCTGGCGCCAATCAAGGAAGCAGTGGCCACCTACGTGATGCGCGCCGCCGAAAAACTGCGCAAGCAGCGCTCGCTGGCGCGGCGCATGCGCGTGAGCATCCGCACCGGCATGTTTAACCCCGACGAGGCCAAGTACGCCAACGGCGTGGTAGTGCAGTTGCCATACCCCACCGATGACGAACGACTGCTCACGCGCATGGCGCTGGAGGCGGTGGCGCGGGTGTACCGCGAGGGGTTTCGCTACAGCAAGGCGGAGGTGCTGTTGATGGACCTGTGCCAGCGGGGCGAGGTGACGGACGACCTGTTTGCGCCGACGCAGACGGTGAAGGCGGAGCGGGTGATGGGGGTGATCGATGGGGTCAACGAGCGCTGGGGCCGGGGCACGCTGCGCAGCGCGGCAGTGCCGGCGGCGGCGGAGTGGGCGATGCGGCGGGAGTTGATGAGTGCGGGGTATACGACACAGATGGCTGGGTTGTGGCGGGTGGCTGGGGGTTGAATGAGCAAAGTGCTGCGAATGGAACGATCGTCACACTTTGTCGAACTCTGATTTGCCTCGATGGGTGTGACCCTCCCGAAGCCTGTGATACTTTCCGCCGCTAGTTTTTACAGGGAGTAATATCGTTGATGGAATTGACGAAGATTTTTTCACCACAAAACCGCCGACTGATCACACTCACCACCCCCATCCGCGATGACCAGGCGTTGTTGCTGGAACATTTCAGCGGCAATGAAGGGTTATCCACGCTGTTCAGCTTCGAGCTGGCGTTGATCAGCCAGGATGCCAGGCTCGAACTCAAGTCATTGATCGGCCAACCTGCCCATCTGGACATCGAGCTGGCCGACGGCGGCGTACGTTATATCCATGGCCACATCACCCGGTTCAACCTGCTGGGCAGCGACGGCGGCCTGGCGCGTTACAGCGCGACCCTGAGCCCCTGGCTGTGGATGCTGTCGCGCCGCATTGATTCGCGGATCTTTCAAGAGCAGACCATTGAAACGGTCATCCGCACGGTTTTTGAGCATTACAGCGGGCTGGGCACCTTCGAGTTTCGCCTGCAGAAGCCGCTCAAATCCCACAGCTACATCACCCAGTATCGCGAAACCGACCTGGATTTCGTGTTGCGCTTGCTGGAGCAGGACGGCCTGTTCTTCTACTTCGATCACGGCCCGGACGGGCACAGCCTGATCATCACGGATGAATCCCAGGCGCTGCAGGTGTTGCCCGAACAACCGCAAATCCGCTACCACAGCGCCTTTGTCACCGAGACCAGTGACGCGATCACCCAATGGCGCAGCCACCGGGTATTGCAATCGGGCAAGATGGCCATCCAGACGTTCGATTACAAGCAGCCAAGAAATCCGCTGCCCATCCACATGGGCAGCCTCAATGAACAGGGCGATGTCGCGCCCTACGAGGTGTACGATTTTCTCGGCGCCTACAGCCATCGCCTGCCTGAAGAGGGCGAGGCGCTGGTCCGTCGCCACCTGGAGGTCATTGAAGCCCAGGCCAAGACCTTCACCGGCACCAGCAACTGCCGGGCCATGCGTCCAGGCTACACCTTTGAACTGACCCAGCACTTCGACCATGATGGCGGTGCGGCAGAAGCCCGCCAGTTCCTGCTCCTGTCGGTCGAGCACCGGGGGCGCAACAACTATTTCTCGGATGAGCCTGCGGGTTACGACAACCAGTTTGTCTGTATTCGCCAACGCATCCCTTACCGCCACCCGATCACCGTACCGCGCCCCACGATCAACGGGCCGCTCAGTGCGATCGTGGTCGGGCCGGAGGGCGAAGAAGTCTTCACCGACGAGCTGGCGCGGATCCAGGTGCGCTTCCACTGGCAGCGCGGCGACAGCCTGCCGCAAGGTACCACCTGGGTGCGGGTGGCGATGCCCAGCGCGGGCAGTGGCTTCGGCCATCAGTTCTTGCCCCGTATCGGCCAGGAAGTGCTGGTTACCTTCCTGGCAGGCGATATCGACCGCCCCGTGGTGACCTCGGTGCTGTACAACGCCGAGCAAACGCCGCCGCGCTTCAGTAAAGCCTCCGGCCTGCCAGGCAACCGCGCGCTGTCCGGCATCCAGACCCAGGAGCACAAGGGCCGCGGTTTCAACGAGCTGTTGTTCGATGACACACCGGGGGCTTTGCGTGCCCGCGTCGGCACCACGCACCAGGCCACAGCGCTCAACCTGGGTAAACTCACCGAGCCACGCACCGACGGCCAGGCCAAGGCCCGTGGCAACGGCGCCGAATTGCGCACCGACGCCGCGATTGCCGTGCGCGCTGCCCAAGGGCTGTTGCTGACCACCTATGCACGGCAGGACGCCAAGGGCGCGCAGCTGGACCGCGAAGAGCTGCTCAAGCTGCTGGCCGAGTGTGGGGAGCTGTTCAAAAGCCTCGGGCAAACCGCCGCCGCGCGCGGCGGGGCAGCGGTGCACAGCGAGGGCATGGATGCCTTGAGCCAGGCGCTGAAACAGTGGCCAGCGCCCGACAGCAACAGCCCCGGCGAGCCGGTCATGGCCGTTGCGGCCGAGGCGGGTATTGCCAGTGCCACACCGCGCTCGCAAATCCACTATGCCGGTGCGAACCACGACACCACCGCCCAGGACCATCTGCAGCTGACCAGCGGCGCCGCCATGCGCCTGCAAGCCGGCAAGGGCATCACTGCCTTCGCCCAGGATGAGGGCATCAGTGCCATTGCCAACCGCGGCAAAGTGCTGGTCCAGGCCCAGGAAGACGACATCACCGCCAACGCGCAAAAGAACCTGCACCTGTCGGCCGCAGAAGGCGAAGTGGTCGTCACCGCACCCACCATTCGCCTGGTGGCCGATGATGGCAGCTATATCAAGATCGGTGGCGGTGTCGAAATCGGCAGCCAGGGCAAGGTGATCGTCCATGCCAGCGAGCATGACTGGGTCGGCCCCAAAACCGACAGCGCCCAGGTGCCGGCATTTACCCGCGACCCGGCGGCGCAACGCCTGGCCTTCCACTACCCGGGGCACGCCGACGACAGCGTGCGAATGGCCGTTGACCACGCCTACCAGATCAAGCTTGAAGACGGCAGCATTGTGCAAGGCCTGACCGACGCCAGCGGGCTCACCGAACACGTCGAGCGCGAGGCGATGCACCAGGCGCAAGTGGCTGCCTTGCGCAGCAAAGGAGGCAGCCAATGAGTGGCGATCAATATACCGTGGCTGAAAGCATCACCCGGCTGGTACCCAACTTCAGTACCGAACGCAAAATGGAGGTGCCCGCCGACCTGCCAGGGGTGGTGATCTTCTTGCACGGCGTGAATGACCCGGGGGCTTCATACGAGTCGGTGGAGACGGGGTTGTGCCAAGGAGTGAATGAGCGTCTGGATCGGCCTGATCTGAAGGCGGGGCGGTATGGGGCTGACTACAGTGCTGCAAAAAAAATCCCGCTTAAAGAACTCGATGAGGATCACAAAGCCACACTCGACGATCCAGACACTTTCCTTTATCAGCGAGACGCGGACGACCCCAAAACCCGCAGCCTGATGATCCCGTTCTACTGGGGTTACCGCGCCGAGCCAGGCGAGATAAAGCGCGATCAGAATAACGACCCGACCAAACTGCGCGACCAATACCAGGACGTGTTCGAAAACCGCTTGGACCGGCACTTTGCCAAGGGCGGCGGGTTCTTCGCAAATGCCACCAACAACCTGCTGGAGATGTACGGCCAAGGCTTTGCCAAGTTTGTCCGTCAAATAGTGCAAGGCACGTTATCCAACACTCAGTTCATGGGTAAAGGGCCTCATCGCCGGTACTTTGTGCTGGCGGCGACGCGACTGGCCATGCTGGTCAGTGAGATCCGTCGTGTATCGCCTGATGAAACCATTACCATCATGGGCCACAGTCAAGGCACCTTGATTACCCTGCTGGCCCAGGCCTTGTTGATCGACAAGGGCCAACGCTGTGCCGACACCGTGATCATGGTGGACACGCCTTACAGTGTGCTGCCCAAGGCCACACCCAAAGGCCATGACACACTCGCCACATTGATCAACATCGCCACCGCAGTCACCCAGGCACCCCACGCCCAGCCGCCGCTGTCCGCACTCAGGGACAGCAAGACCTACGGCGGTCGCACGGGCCCCAGGTGGTCACCCATACAGGGCTCGCGCAGGGACACGGTGGGCAACTACACCGTTTTTCCCGAGCGTGATAATCGCGGCAAGGTTTACCTGTACTTCTGCCCGGACGACACCACGGTCGCCCTGGACGACGTGCATGGCATCGGTACGTATGGGGTGCCCAATACCTTGCCGGACGGCAAACCGGCGATGGCGGCGTTGCAGTCCGTGCGGTTTTACCAGCGCCTGTGGACCAAGCGTCATCGCGACGGTAAGCCGGTACTGGTCGGCGACGCCATACAACAAACGGTGCTGCGTGCCAAAGGGGAACCCCGCTACCCTGGCGGGTGGTCAGCCGGCGCCGTGGCCTCGCAAGCGCCAATAGCAAAAGGTAAGGAACTTCTGATCAATGCCGAACCTCTGAGCCCACCCCACGAGCCTCAAATGTTCGGCGGCGAGGCGGTAACCGGCACCCCCACCCAGGCAGGCCTGGACAGCCCCGATGACGTAAGTATCCGCTCCGCGCTGGGTAACCCGGTGGCCGAATTCAAATGGTTCAAAGTACGTACCAGCCCTTTCCTGGTCGACCTGGAAAAAGAACGTGCCCGATGGAATAGCGGCAAAGAGCCCGGCGACCAAACTGCAGCCATGCGCCATCAGCTCGAGTATGGCAATCCTGCATTGAATTATCAGGACTACTACGTCATTTACCGCGAAGAGACGCCTAATGAGATTCAGGCCAGGATGTCCGTAGATCCCAAAGAAATGGACCCTAACAGCTACCACTCGGCCGTTTTGCGCAGCCCGGAAAACCAGCGCTGGGTGACGGCGATGGACATTGCTATTGGCCAGGCGCACAGCCTTGATGACCCGGATATGCGGGAGGTGTTGATTGCGATTGCGGATTGGAAGATGGATAAACAGTACTTTGGGATAATCAAAGAATTACCGGCTTGGTCGCGACTGAGCGAGGAAGCTCAAAACTTAATTAATGCCAGTAGTGATTATTATCAATTTGGCCTATTCCCGCCTTCAAGCATCGTCTCGCTGACGCCACCATCTTTGGTAGCCAAAGCAGCTGATAGTGGAGCCGATCGATGAAGGATTACCCGCCCTCCCCTAAGTCACGGCCAAAGCTGAAACCTTATCAGCTGATCGCCGGAGTGTTAATTGCGCTCTGGCTCAGCTTCATCTGGATTGTTGAACTCAAAGCACAGGAATCCAACATGGTACTTCGCGACATGAAACCCGTCATGGCCTGGGGCGTTGCCGCTATTGTCGGCTCGCTGCTGCTGATCTTTGGTACTCACTGGTGGGGCAAAGCCCTGGCAAGTGAGAAGGCAGAATTTGCCAATTATCGAAACCAGATGGAGCTCAGAAACGCCGAACAACAGGCCACCCAAGTCCGCACCTACGCCTTGGAAATTCGTGGAGTCGGACTTGGAATTTACAGAGATGGCCAGTCCAAAATCTGGCAGATTATCAAGAAGAAAAACGACAACTTCGCTTCGATCTATCCGCAGGACGCGAAAGACTACAATCCGTCATTAACCTCCAGGAGAAACTCCGCAGGCATCAAAGCCCGTATCGCATTCAAAAATTCGGCGGGTGAATCAGTGGCATACTGGCCTATCCCGGTGTTTGCGCTAGGTCCGCCCGACCCTTACGCAAAAGGGTACAGAGCAGCAGGCCTGATCAATGAAGGGCGTAATGCTGCGACCTTAGGCGTTACCCAATTTCTATGGCAAGACGATGAAAACACCACCCATGCTCAAGGCATGGTCGAGCGATTGTTCACGTTTTTTGACGATAACCCCAAGGTGCCACAGGCCTTGATCGCGAGCCAGGACGGTGACGTGGCGCGTGACCCTTATCGCAAACCGGGCACACCGGGATTGCAAAATGGCCACGTGGTTCCGACGATCTACGAAAACGCGACTGGCCTGCTGGTCACGCGCTCGGACCGAGTGGACCGCTACATTCGCCCCTTCGTCACCCGTGACGCCGAGGACAATCAGGACAAAAAAACTGACTTTGGCAAGTTGTGGGCGTTTTATTGGGACCGGAGCAAGACATTTCTAGACTGGTATAAAGCCGACGAACATGCCAAAGGCGCTAAAGCGCCAGCACTCTCCTACACCATGTCCACCGCCTACTGGCAATCGCAACTACCTAACTTGTGGAAAACTATCGACAACCGCGGCCCAGGCCATTTCGAACCGTCCCCCTGGCTGCCCGTGCGTTGGGCCGAACACCAGTTGAAAGAGTTCGACGCCGCGCCAGTGCTGGGCTACCTGCACCGTCCGATCAAGGTCTCGATGCAGGACGAACACGGCAAGCGCCTCAAACCCACATTGCAGGCCAAGGCCTTGCAGGCGGGTTGGCTCAAGGCCCTCGACACCTTGCCCGCTGGGCAAAAACCGGTGCGCGTGTTCTACGACACCACCAACAACGCCGAAGCAGAAATCGCCCTGACCAACGCTTTGCACAGTCTCAATACCGATGGCCACAGCCTGGAAGTGGGCAATGTCGACGAGGGCTACGACATCGGTCGACGCCTGGGCAATACCGGGGTCAGCAGCGCGCTGGTGGAAATCAACCTGGCCACCATCGCCAGCTACCACGATGGCGGTGCCAGTGCCGTGGTGTACGCCGGCAGCGACGGCAGCCTCACCGTGCAGATGATCAGCCCGCCAGATGAAGCGCGCAAAGCGAAGAACCAGCAGAACCGTGGCGCCGACCCCTTTAAGTATGGCCTGCCAAGTGTCGGACGATCCTAGCCATGAACCATCCGATCTGCCTGGGCGACCCCACCAGCAGCGGGGGCAGCGTGCTGTCATGCCAACTGGCTGGCACCCACACCTTCAACGGCAAAACGCCAGCGGTGCTGGGCGACAAGGCCAGTTGCCCACTCCACCTAGGGGTCTTTGCCTTTGTCGAAGGGCATCCAAGCCGGCGAATGAACGGTAAGCCTGTGGTGCTGCAAGGCCATCGGCTGGCATGCGGGTGCCACGGCGTGGCCAGCCATGCGCTGACTGTGAGCGTCGAGTCGTCACGAGTTGCAGACTGCCCGACCTCGAACCTCATCAGCGGATCGCCGGAGTGCAGCTTGCTCTGGCTCTGCTGGATTGCCTAAAAAAGCACAGGAATGCGACATGGTAATACGCGACAAGAAACCCGTCATGGCCTGGGGCATTGCCGCTATTGTCGGCCCGCTACTGATGATCTTCGCCATTCACTGGTGGGGCAATGCCCTGGCAAACGAGAAGGCAGAGTTTGCCAATTATCGCAACCAGATGGAACTCAGAAACGCCGAACAACAAGCCACCCAAGTCCGCACCTACGCCTTGGAAATTCGGGGAGTCGGACTTGGAATTTACACAGATGGCCAGTCCAAAATCTGGCAGTTCATCAAAAAGAAGAACGACAACTTCGCTTCGATCTACCCGCAAGACGCGAAAGACTACAACCCGTCATTAACATCCAGGGAAAACTCCGCAAACATCAAAGTCCGTATCGCATTCAAAAACTCGGCAGGTGAGGCAGTAGCGTACTGGCCAATCCCGGTGTTTGCGCTGGGACCGCCCGCCCCCTACGACAGCGCCTACAGTGCAGCAGGCCTGATCAACTCAGGCCGTAACGCCGCGACCTTGGGCGTTACCCAGTTTTTGTGGCAAGACAATGAAAGCACGACACATGCTCAAGGCATGATCGAGCGACTGTTCACGTTTTTTGACGATAACCCGAAAGTGCCACAAGCCTTGATCGCAAGCGAAGACGGTGACGTGACGCGAAACGGCTATCGCAAACCCGCCACGCCGGGATTGCAAAATGGCCACGTGGTTCCGACGATCTACGAAAGCATGACTGGCCTGCTGGTCACACGTTCGGACCGAGTGGACCGCTACATTCGTCCCTTCGTGACCCGTGACGCCGAGGACAATCAGGACAAAAAAACTGACTTTGGGAAGTTGTGGGCGTTTTATTGGGACCGGAGCAAGGCCTTTGGCGATTGGTATGTAGCCGCCGAGCATGCCAAAGGCAATAAAGTGCTATTACCACCCAGCACCATGTCCGCCGCCTACTGGCAAGCGCAACTACCCACCTTGTGGAAAACCATCGACAACCGCGGCCCAGGCCATTTCGAACCTTCCCCCTGGCTGCCCGTTCGTTGGGCCGAACACCAACTGAAGGAGTTCGACGCAGCGCCAGTGTTGGGCTACCTGCACCGGCCAATCAAGGTCTCGATGCAGGACGAACACGGCAAGCGCCTCAAACCCGCATTGCAGGCCAAGGTCTTGCAGGCGGGCTGGCTCAAGGCCCTCGACACCTTGCCCGCTGGGCAAAAACCGGTGCGCGTGTTCTACGACACCACCAACAACGCCGAAGCAGAAATCGCCCTGACCAACGCTTTGCACAGTCTCAATACCGATGGCCACAGCCTGGAAGTGGGCAATGTCGACGAGGGCTATGACATCGGTCGGCGCCTGGGCAATACCGGGGTCAGCAGCGCGCTGGTGGAAATCAACCTGGCCACCATCGCCAGCTACCACGATGGCGGTGCCAGTGCCGTGGTGTACGCCGGCAGCGACGGCAGCCTCACCGTGCAGATGATCAGCCCGCCAGATGAGGCCCGCAAAGCGAAGAACCAGCAAAACCGTGGCGCCGACCCCTTCAAGTATGGCCTGCCAAGTGTCGGACGATCCTAGGCAATGAACCATCCGATCTGCCTGGGCGACCTCACCAGCAGTGGGGGCAGCGTGCTGTCATGTCAACTGGCTGGCACCCACACCGTCAACGGCAAAACGCCAGCGGTGCTGGGCGACAAGGCCAGTTGCCCGCTCCACCTAGGGGTCTTCGCCTTTGTCGAAGGGCATCCAAGCCGGCGAATGAACGGTAAGCCTGTGGTGCTGCAAGGCCATCGGCTGGCATGCGGGTGCCACGGCGTGGCCAGCCATGCGCTGACTGTGAGCGTCGAGTAGTCACGAGTTTCAGACCGCCCGACCTCGAACCTCATCAGCGGATCGCCGGAGTGCAACTTGTGCTCTGGCGCTGCTGGATTGTCCAAAAAAGCACAGGAATGCGACATGCTACTTCGCGACATGAAACCCGTCATGGCCTGGGGCATTGCCGCAATTGTCGGCTCGCTGCTGGTGATATTTAGCACTCACTGGTGGGGCAATGCCCTGGCAAGTGAGAAGGCAGAGCTTGCGAAATATCGCAACCAGATAGAGGCCAAAAACGCCGAGCAGAAGGCCACGCAAGCGCGAACTTACGCCCTGGAAATTCGGGGAGTTGGACTTGGAATTCACACAGATGGCCAGTCCAAGATCTGGCAGTTCATCAAAAAGAAAAACGACAACTTCGCTTCAATCTACCCGCAGGACGCGAAAGACTACAACCCATCATTAACATCCAGGGAAAACTCCGCACGTATCAAAGCCCGCATCGCATTCAAGAATTCGGCAGGTGAAGCAGTGGCCTACTGGCCAATCCCGGTGTTTGCGCTAGGGCCGCCTGCTCCTTATGATGCCGACTTCACTGCGTCGGGCCTAATCACTACAGGGCGTAATGCTGCGACCCTGGGTGTTACCCAATTTCTGTGGCAAGACGATCAAAGCACAACTCATGCGCAAGGCATGATCGAGCGACTGTTCACGTTTCTTGACGATAACCCCAAGGTGCCACAGGCTTTGATCGCAAGCCGAGACGGTGATGTGATACGAAATGGCTATCGCAAACCCGGCACACCGGGATTGCAGAATGGCCACGTGGTCCCGACGATCTACGAAAACGCGACTGGCCTGCTAGTCACGCGCTCGGACCGAGTGGACCGCTACATTCGCCCCTTCGTCACTCGTGACGCCGAGGACAATCAGGACAAAAAAACTGACTTTGGCAAGTTGTGGGCGTTTTATTGGGATCGAAGCAAGGCATTCATGGAGTGGTATGAAGCCGCCGAACATGCCAAAGGCGTTAACATCCTGATGGGCCCGACCACCATGTCCACCGCCTACTGGCAAGCGCAACTACCCAACTTGTGGAAAACCATCGACAACCGCGGCCCGGGCCATTTCGAACCGTCCCCCTGGCTGCCCGTACGTTGGGCCGAACACCAACTGAAAGAGTTCGACGCCGCACCGGTGCTGGGCTACCTGCACCGTCCGATCAAGGTCTCAATGCAGGACGAACACGGCAAGCGCCTCAAACCCGCGTTGCAGGCCAAGGCCCTGCAGGCGGGCTGGCTCAAGGCCCTCGACACCTTGCCCGCTGGGCAAAAACCGGTGCGCGTGTTCTACGACACCACCAACAACACTGAAGCAGAAATCGCCCTGACCAATGCTTTGCACAGCCTCAACACCGATGGCCAAGGCCTGGACGTGGGCAATGTCGACGAGGGCTATGATATCGGTCGACGCCTGGGCAGTACCGGGGTCAGCAGCGCGCTGGTGGAAATCAACCTGGCCACCATCGCCAGCTACCATGACGGCGGTGCCAGTGCCGTGGTGTACGCCGGCAGCGACGGCAGCCTCACCGTGCAGATGATCAGCCCGCCAGATGAGGCCCGCAAAGCGAAGAACCAGCAGAACCGTGGCGCCGACCCCTTCAAGTATGGCCTGCCAAGTGTCGGACGATCCTAGCCATGAACCATCCGATCTGCGCCAGTGAAAACCAGAGGCGATTCACTGTGCTTCAAGGAATGGAATAGGGGTACGAGCGTGCAGAAAGGGCCGCCAGTGCGGCCCTTTCAGGTAGCGGAGTGAAGTGAGATGAGGATCGAAAGCCGATCAACGAGCCTGAAGAACCTCACGAAACACATCCGGGCGAGAAGCCGCGATATGCAGAAGCGACCGAGCAGCCCCCGATGGCATGCGCCGCCCTTGCTCCCACTCTTGAAGTGTACGCACCGATACGCCCAGTAACTCGGCGAACTTCAGTTGAGAAAGCCCAGTCCTGCTCCGAGCCTCGGCTGCTTCGGTGACCTCCACCTGGTGCACTGCGCCATAGCGGCCCGCTTTCACATCGCGGATGGACTCCAGCAATTCTTCGCCAATGTTGCGGGTAGCATCGCGCAGCATCAGTTCTTTTTCAGTCAGGGGCATGGTTGAGCTCCTTCGCAATCTTGCGCAGCACGTGCGCGGGTATGTTCTCAGCGGCGCTTTTACAATAAATCAGCAGGGCAACCAACGAACCGTCGGCAAGCTGGGACATGTAGATCACCCGCACCGCTCCTCGCTTGCCTTTGCCTTCCAGGCTCCAGCGCAGCTTGCGGCATCCACCTGAACCGGGAATCACTGCGCCGGCACCAGGTTCATTTGCAAGGTAGGACATGAATGCCCCGTGCTCTTCTGTGGTCCAGTAATCGGGCCATTGTCTTGAGAAAAGTGGTGCCTCAATGATCGTCAGCATACTGCATCCCTACGTCTTTGACGTAGATATTTTGCTGGGTAGGGTGAATATCAAGAAGTACAAGGTTGTATCGAGTGGTTGCTGAAGAGGCGGATTGTTCCGAAATTGAAGAGGAGGCAAGTCTGCGGCCATAGAAATGGCCCGAGGCTTAGAAGCCTCGGGCAAGACAGTTCCCCCCACAACGCTCGTCAATCAAGCGCAGCCGCATCCTGCAGGCTTAGCGCATTCGTCTCCGGCGCATACAGCCATGAAACCACCAGCCCGACCAACGTAATCGCCGCCGCCGCATACATCGTGTTGGCCACCCCAATCCCGCTGAGCGATGCCGGCACCAGGTACGTTCCGGCAGCCGCCCCGACGCGAGAGAAGGAGGTGCCGATCCCAACCGCCATCGAGCGCATTTCCGTGGGAAAGATCTCGTTCGGGTAAACCAGCGTCAGCACCTGAGCGCCGCCGATAAACAGTGCATACAGCGAAAAGAACAGCAGGATCATCCCACCGGAACTGGCGTTATAGGCACCCAGCCCCAGCAAGGCCAGACCGGAAAACAGGAAACTGCAGATCAGCATGTTGCGCCGCCCCACGGTATTGATCAGGCGCGTGGCAATCAGGCAGCCGATGACGAAGAACAGGGTGATCGCCACCGAGCTGATCGAGCCGAAGTCTCCCGTCAGTTTGAGCGCCGCCAGCACTTTGGGCGCGAAAGCGTAGACGGCGAACACCGGGACGATCGAGCAGGTCCAGAACACCACCACGAACAGCATCCGTTTACCGTAGCCGGAGTGCAGCAGGGCACGCAGTGGCAGCTTGCGCGCCTGCGCCTGCTCCGGCAGATTGGCGAGAGAAAAGTCGGGCCCATAAATCTGCTTGATGATCTTCTGCGCTTCCTGCTGTCGCCCTTTGCTCAGCAGCCAGCGGGGTGATTCAGGCGTACCCAGGCGCAGCAGGAACAGCACCGCGCCCAATACCGCGCCACTGGCCAGCACCCAGCGCCAGGCGTGTTCGGCGCCGCTGCGCAGGATCGATTCGCCCACCACGTAGGCGCAGGCCGCACCCACGAACCACAGCAGCGCCAGCGCCGCCAACCTTGGCCCGCGATGTCGCCTGGGCAGGAACTCGACCAGCATGGCCGTCGCCACGGGGTACTCGATGCCCACCGCGATGCCGATCAGCAGTCGCCACAGGAACAGCGCCAGCGCGCTTTCTGCCCAGCATTGCGCGACAGAGGCGAGGACGAAGATCACTGGGCCGACGAAGAACATGCGTTTGCGGCCGAATACATCCGTCAGCCAGCCGCCAATGAACCCGCCGCAGAAGATTCCCAGCAGCGCCGATGCCGCGATCATGCCCTCCCAGAAGCCATCGAGCTGTAACGCTGCGGACATCTGCAGCATCACCACGCCGACGATGCTCAAGACATAGCCGTCGACGAACGAACCTCCCCCCGAGCGGATCGTGAGGCGTCGATGAAACGGGTTCAGGGGTACGTCTTCAATGGACGTCTGAGCACTCATGGCTGGCTTGCCGCGGGCTGGAACATGGCGGTGAAGGTCGGTTTGTGCGCGGCGTAGTAAGCGGCGACGACCTGGTCGGCAGAGGTTTCCCGCGCTTGCTTCATCATCCCCTCAAGGTCCTTGAGGGGAAGCTTGTAGTGGGCGAAGAACGTGGCCACCTGCGGGAAATCCTGGCTGAAGCCCTGGCGCGCCACGGCGTGGATCTGCTCGGCCTTGCCGTACACCTCCTTCGGATCGTCCAGATAGCGCAGCGGCCAGGTGGAGAACATCCAATGTGGGCTCCAGGCATTGAGCAATGCCCACTGGTCACGTTTGAGCTGGCGGTCGAACTGGTTGAGCATGCCGGTTTCGGACGAGGCGACCAACTTGTAGCCGTCGAGCTTGTAGTCGGCTATGGCGCGAGTGGCGGTCTTGTACTGGCCGTTGCCCACTTCCGAAGTGAGAATCTTGCCAGCGAACTTTGCGCGGACCTCTGGCTTGTTCAAGTCCTCGATGCTCTTGACTTCACTTCCCGCAATGCTGGCAGGCACCGCCAGGCCTAGACGGCCTTCGTACAACACGCCAAGGTCTTCGAGCTTGTCTTTGTACTTGTCCCAGAAGGGCTTGTGACTGTAGGTGAGCCAGGCCATGGGAATCATGTCGACCTTGCCGGCGGCCAGGGCCTGGAACTGGATGCCGATGTCGGCCATTACCAGTTTTACGGGCTGTTGCAGTTGGTCTTCCAGGGCCAGCTTGGCCAGTTTGGTGGTGATTTCGGCGTCGGCCCAGTTGACCCAGCCGACCACCACGGGTGTCTTTTCCTCGGCCTGGCCCAACGTGGCCAGCGAGACGAGCGCAAGGCCCGCTGCCCAGCGGCAAGCGGTGCGGGTAGCGAAAATGTTCGGGATCATCGGGCATCTCCATTTCTTGTAGTTGGGTTTGGCAGATTGATGATTGGCGCTGTCCTTTGTTGTTATGCGTTGGCCGGGACTGGGAAAAACCTCACAGATACTGGTAACGGTTCACCACTGGTACGCTGATGGCCCATAAGCCATCCACGCCTTTGTGAATGGTCACGTGGTCGCCGACGTTGATGGCTACGGGTGGATTGCCATGGCTATGGATGACCGCTTCGCCGCGTTGCACGACGAACTGCACGTCCTGGTCATACTGATACGCAAAACGGTCGGTGTCGCCGCTCTCCCACAATGCCCAGCCCTGGCTGCTGGCCTGCTCTGCAGGGGATGCGCGGCGTTTGATGATGGTGGTCATGGAGGTTCTCCTGTAGCGCTCAGGCAGATACTTTGTAGAGGGCGCCTGGGGTGAGTTGGCTGTGGTAGGGCAGCGCTTCGGGTGGCAATGCCGGCTTGCCCAGCACCAGGTCGCTGGCCTTTTCTGCCAGCATGATGGTGGCGGCATTGATGTTGGCACTCGGTACAGTTGGGAACACCGATGCGTCGATTACGCGTAACCCTTGAATGCCTATTACGCGCAGGTGGTTGTCGACCACGGCCATGGGGTCGTCGGCGCTGCCCATCTTGCAGGTGCCGCAGGGGTGGTAGGCACTGGCGGCGTCTTCGCGGATGAAGGCATCGAGGGCCTTGCCGGTACGGATGTGTCGGCCGGGGGTGTCCTCGCGGTGGTTGAAGCGTTTGAAGGCTGGCTGTTCGGCTACCTCGATGCCCAGGCGCATGGCCTCGCGCATCACCCGCCAATCTTCTTCGGTGGCCATGTAGTTCGGGTCGATGCGTAATGGATCCGACACTTTGGCGCTGCGTAGCTTCACCGAGCCACGGCTGGTCGGGCGCATCGGGCCGACGCCAATGCGGTAGCCGTAGGTGGTGCTGACGGGTATCCAGTTCTTGTCGAAGAACACGGGGAAGAAATGGAACTGGATATCAGGGTGGGGCGTGCTCGGCGAGCTGTTGAGAAAGGCGCCGACGTGACATTGGTTGACCGCAGCCACGCCTTTCTTGAAGCCGAACCACTGAAGACCGGCCCACAGCATGCGGTGGTACTGCAGTTCGCGGTTAAGCGAGAGCGGCTCCTTGGTCTCCATCTGGATATGGCATTCCAGGTGGTCTTGCAGGTTTTCACCCACCCCTGGCAGGTCCACCTTCGGGAAAATGCCGTGCTCGCGCAGATGATCGGCGGGGCCGATACCTGACAACATCAACAGCTGCGCAGAGCCGAACACGCCGCAGCAGACGATGCACTCACGGCGTGCACGCACCTCGATCACACGGCCTTGGTAGATGACGCGAAAACCCGTGGCGTTGCGGCTTTCGATGTTGATTTGCTGCACTTCACAGCCCAACCAGAGGGTCAGATTGGGATGTGCGCCCATCGCGTGGATATAGCCATAGGCGGCGCTGTTGCGGATGCCATCACGCACGCTCATTTCAAAGCGCGAAACCCCTTCCTGACGATAGCCATTCACGTCGTCGGTCAAGTTGAAGCCTGCTTGCTGTCCCGCTTCAAGAAACACGGCATTGAGCGGACTGAGCCGTTCTTGCCGCTGGGCGCGGATAGGGCCGTTGTCACCCCGATGCGTGCCGCCGATCGCGCTCGACTCGATCTTCTTGAAATAGGGCGCGCAATCGGCCCAGCCCCAGCCATCGGCACCTTGCGCCTGCCAGCCGTCGTAATCCAGCGGATGCCCGCGCAGCCAGGTCATGCCGTTGATCGATGACGAGCCGCCGAGCACACGCCCACGTGGCTGCTGGATCTTGCGCTGGTTGAGGTGGGCCTGTTCTTCGGTGTAGTACCACCAGTTGTATTTCGAGGTCGGCTTGAACGCCGAGCGCAACCCGGCGGGCATGCGGATGATCCAGGATTTGTCGGAGGGGCCCACTTCCAGCAACAGGACCTGATGGCCCGCATCGGAAAGCCTGCGCGCCAGCACGCAACCCGCCGAGCCAGCGCCAGCAATTACATAATCGAATTCGGCTTTCATTGTCGTTCTCCAGCACACACGGCCAAGCCAGTCAGGGGCGTCGGTGGTGGCAGGGCACGCACTCGACGCAGCCAATCTATCCACGGCGGGAGCAGGGGGGTATCGAATAAAAAATAAGACGGGCATAAACAACTTTTATGCCGAGAGTCGCAGGTCGCTGCCGGGCAGGCGTGTGGCGTGGATGGGTTTGACATCAGGTTTTGCGCGCCTGCCTAATGCCTGCAGCAGTTCCTCCGAGGTGCTTTTCGTGCGTCTTCTTGACCTTGCGTTGCTTCACAGCTTCAAGACCATCGCCGAGTGCAAGAACCTTTCGGTGGCGTCGCAGCGCCTGCACAAGACCCAGGCCGCCGTGAGCATCCAGTTGAAGAAGCTGGAAGCATTGGTTGGCGAGCGCCTGGTCGAGCGGGGGCACCAGAGCACAGTGCTCACGGCCCGGGGTGAATGGCTGTTGCAGTACGCACGCAAGATGCTGGCGCTGAGCGATGAGGCCATGGCGCAGATGGGTAGCGGGGAGGTGTGCGGCACCGTTCGTTTTGGTATTCCGGATGACTATGCGGGCGTTTTCCTGCCACCGGTCATCCAGCAGTTCACCCAGCGTTATCCAAAGGTGAGCCTGAAGATCCGTAACGACATCAGCCAGAACCTGTTCGCCGCCCTGGAGGCTGGCGAGTTGGACCTGGCACTGGTGACTCAGCGGGCAGCGGACGGTATCGGCGAAGTGTTGCGCTGCGATCCGCTTCAGTGGGTCGGCGCGGCTGGTTTCACGCTGGATCGCAGCGAACCGATACCCTTGGCACTCTATCCCCATGGGTGCGGGTATCGGCGCCATATTCTCTCGGCGCTGAGTGCTAACCTGATCGACTACGAGGTGGCCTTCGAGTGCACGGGGGTGACCGGCGTGCAATTGGCCGTGGAAAGCGGGCTGGCGATTGCGGCGACGTCCACGCCGTTGATTCAGCCAGGGTGGCAGATCCTGCAGACCGGAGAGGCAGGCCTGCCAGCCCTGGGCAATGTCATCATCGAGTTGCGACAGGGCCTGGGGGAGTCCACTGCCGCCGTCAGGTTCTTTACCGAGGAACTGCGCAGGCAAGTGATTGCCCGGTAGGCTCAGACGCTCAACCGCATCGCCAACGCCAACGCCGCCAATCAAGACGCTAAGTCAGTGGGAGTGAGTGCCAACTTGAAACATTCGTGGGTCATACATGAAATCGTAGATTTCAACGACCTGGATCTGGCTGACTGCCGGGTGATCCGGGTTGATGACGATATTTCGCTCCAGCGGCAAAATGGCGGAGGGGACAATCAGCCCCAGATGAGTCCTGGATTTCAGCCAAGCGGTACCGAATCCCATACTAGGACGGTCCGCCGGCAAACTGGCCCATCCCTCTGGTAAATCGGATGCTTCAACTTCAAGGTACAGGGAAGGGTCGGCTGGCAGCTCAAAGCAGGTGAGCTTCAACGGAAAGGTTGGCTGGCCGACCGCATGGACGAAGGTTTCCAGGCAACAGATTGCCGGTGTAAGTCCTATGTAAACGGCGGGCACGTCCTGCTCGTTCCATCGCCCCCCTTCAATCGCTGCGCCTTTGCCGCTCAGGTCGGTTGCTCGCTTCTCCTTTGCAATTCGCCACGCCCGCATCAGGCAACCCCACCCCATTCCAATGCCTGCAGAATACGGCGCACCTGTTTGGCACCAATTTCCGTTTCGCACAGCAGAATGGGCGTGTTGCCGCCGAGGGCCGTGTTGGGCTTCGACATCCACTGCGCGGCGGCATCCCGGTTTTCGAAAACTTCTTCTGCCTGATGAGACACCGACGCGATGCGGTCCAAACGCTCCGAAGCGACGGTATCGAGCACTTCGTGTTCCCGCACACGGCGCTCAAGCGTGGAAATCGAAGCATTGAGCAGCAGTGCGAGATTGGTCTCTTCCAGGTTGAAGGTGTAGCGCACAGCGCGGAAAAGATGAGCTGAGAAGCCACGTTTGATCTGCAAAAGCCGGTCCGACTCGTTGAGCGCGTAGCGGCTGGCGCTGAACGCCCAGAACTCATCCACGCCTACATTACGCAAGTCTTCTTTCTTTTTTTCATGAGGCCATTGTGCTGTTGAGGTGCGCATCACGCCTCCTTCATTTGATGGTGTTGTTAGCGTCAAATGAAGTATATGCCTCAGTTTGCGGTCTGGATACCACCTTTAGCTGGCAGTCGCTTCTGAAAAGTTCCGTTACAAACATGTAAGTTTCGTAAATAAGATTTAACCACAATTGAGAATCACTATATTTACCAACCCTGTTGGCCCCCAAGCAGTGTTTGCGAGGCCGGTGGGCGAGGGCCCCCGGCTTCCTGGCAGGGATGTGCCTTTTCGCTTACCGATAGCAGGAGATGTGTCGATGCAGTGCAGAACCTCACCCAATAGCCTGGCCCTGGCGTTCGTCGCGCTGGCGTCGCCGGCCATGATGGCGACCGCGGCTGAAACCGAGGAGCGGCGCGCCGGGGAGGTGCTGGAGGTGCCGGTCGCCGAGAGCGCGCTGGTGATCCAGGACACGCTGGTCACTGCCGAGCGCGAAGCGCGCCAGGCGCTGGGCTCGTCGGTCATCACCGCCGAAGACATCAAGCGCCACCCACCGGCCAATGACCTGTCCGAGCTGATCCGCCGCGAGCCTGGGGTCAACCTGACCGGCAACAGCGCCAGCGGCGCGCGCGGCAACAACCGGCAGATCGACCTGCGCGGCATGGGCCCGGAAAACACCCTGATCCTCATTGATGGCAAGCCGTCCAGCGCCCGTAACGCCGTGCGCTACGGCTGGAACGGCGACCGCGATACCCGCGGCGAAACCAACTGGGTGCCGGCCGAAGCGGTCGAGCGCATCGAGATCCTGCGTGGCCCGGCTGCCGCGCGCTATGGCTCGGGTGCGATGGGCGGGGTAGTCAACATCATCACCAAGCGCCCTACCGAAGAATTCAAGGGCAACCTCAACCTCTTCACGCAGATGCCGGAAGACAGCGCTGAGGGTGTCAGCCGGCGCGCCAACTTCAACCTTGGCGGCGGCCTCACCGACAACCTCGGTTTCCGCCTGTACGGCGGCCTGGCCAAGACCGATGCCGACGACCTCGACATCAACGCCGACCACGCCAACAGTGCGCTGGTCGCCGGTCGCGAGGGCGTGCGCAACAAAGACATCAACGGCCTGCTGAGCTGGAAACTCAACGAAGAGCACCGCCTTGAAGCCAGCGCCGGCTACAGCCGCCAGGGCAACATCTACGCCGGCGACACCATGAACAGCAACGGTGGCGGCAACCCCGACCTGATCAACAGCCTGTATGGCCACGAAACCAACGTCATGCAGCGCAACACCTACGACCTGACCCACCTGGGCGATTTCACCTGGGGCACCAGCAAGACCAGCCTGGCCTATGAGTACGTGCGCAACTGGCGCCTCAACGAAGGCCTGGCCGGTGGCCCGGAGGGCGCGATCAACGACAGCGGCGCGGCCATGTCGCGGCTGCGCAATACCCGCCTGAGCAGCGAGGTGAACCTGCCGTTCGCCATGGGCAGCACCGAGCATGTGCTGACCCTGGGCGGCGAGTACCTGTACGAGTCGCTCAACGACCAGGGCTCGTTCCGCCCGCAGAGCTTCGATCCCAGTGGCGGTGGCAGCGACGTGATCAGCGGCTTCGACCGCAGCAACTCGAAGATGACTGCCAAGAGCTACGCGCTGTTCGTTGAGGACAACATCATCCTCGGTGACACCACAGTGACCCCAGGCCTGCGCTTCGACCACCACGAAACCTTCGGCGACAACTTCAGCCCGAGCCTCAACCTGTCGCACAAGCTCACCGACGCGCTGTCGCTCAAGGGCGGTATCGCCCGGGCGTACAAGGTGCCGAACCTGTACCAGTCCAACCCCAACTACCTGCTCTACAGCCGTGGCAACGGCTGCAGCGTGCAGCAAACCAACTCGGGCGGCTGCTACCTGCAGGGCAACGCCGACCTGAAGCCGGAAATCAGCGTCAACAAGGAGATCGGCCTGCTGTATGACCGTGGCACCTGGCGTACCAGCGCGACCTACTTCCGCAACGACTACAAGAACAAGATCATCGGCGACACCGATGTGCTCTACACCATCAACAGCGGCCGCCGCGTGACCCAGTGGGAGAACGCAGGCGAGGCGCGGGTGGAAGGCATCGAGGGCAACCTGTTCGTCGAGCTGACGCCGACCCTGGACTGGAACACCAACCTGACCTGGATGCTCGACAACGACAACCGCGAGACCGGTGAGCCGCTGTCGGTGATCCCTGAGTACACGGTCAACAGCACCCTGGACTGGCGCGCTACCGACAAGCTGTCGTTCCAGGTGGCGGGCACTTATTACGGCAAGCAGAAGTCGCCGAGCTACAACTACCGGACCCAGGAAGACTACGACGTCGAGGCGCAACAGGATGTCGAGGCCTATGGGCTGGTGGACGTGAGTGCCGGGTACAAGTTCAACGCCAACTATGACGTGCGGGTGGGTGTGAACAACGTGTTCGACAAGCAGATCTACCGGGGTGGGAATGCCAGCAGTTCGGGGGCCAATACCTATAACCAGCCGGGCAGGGCGGTGTTCGCTTCGCTGAATATCTCGTTCTGATTGCGAGGGTCCGCCTTGCGGCCCATTCGCGGGGCAAGCCCGCTCCCACAGGATCTCCATTGACCTCAAGTGCGGTGGAGAATTTGTGGGAGCGGGCTTGCCCCGCGAATGGGCTGCAAAGCAGCCCCGAGGAAACCTCAATGCACAACAAAACCGCCTGGCTGCAGATCCTCTCCCGCAGCGGCGCCGCGCTGCTCGGCGGCTACGCCTTCAGCTATGCCGCCAGCGCCTGCCTGGCCCGATTGCTGCCGCTGGCCCCTGCCGACGCGGTCATCGCCGCGACCTTGCCGGCCTTCATCTTCTACACCGCCGCCATCCTCTGGGCCTTCGCCAGCCGTGACGCCTTGCGCGCCTGGGCGCCGCTGGCGGTGGCCGCGCCGTTGGCGCTGGTCGGCTTCTGGCCGCAGGTAATGGAGTGGCTGGCATGAAGAACACCTTCACGCAATCGATGGCCTGGCTGCACACCTGGGGCGGGCTGATCTTCGGTTGGCTGCTGTTCGCCATCTTCGTCACCGGCACCCTGGCGGTGTTCGACAAGGAACTCAACCACTGGATGCAGCCGGAGATCCCGGCCCATCAAGTGTCCCAGGCCGAGGCCGCGCAGCGCGCCATCGCCTACTTGCAGCAACATGAGCCGCACGCCGGCAACTGGGGCGTCAGCCTGCCCACCGAGCGCTCACCGGGTTTGCGCGTGTCCACCGGCGACCGCCGCCATGGCGAAAGCGTGCAGCTCGACTCGCTCACCGGCGAGGCCATCGAGGTACGTGACAGCGTCGGCGGTAATTTCTTCTTCCGCTTCCACTTCACCCTCGACCTGCCACGCAACTGGGGCATCTTCGTGGTCGGCGCGCTGGCGCTGGTGATGCTCGCGGCGCTGGTCACCGGCATCGTCATCCACAAGAAGATCTTCAAGGAGTTCTTCACCTTCCGGCCAAACAAAGGCCAGCGCTCCTGGCTGGACTTCCACAACGCCAGCGCGGTGCTGTTGCTGCCGTTCCACCTGATGATCACCTACACCGGCCTGGTGATTTTCATGCTCATCTATATCCCGGCGGGGGTCGATGCGCTGTTTGCCGGTGACAACCGTGCCTACTTCCAGGCCCAGGGCAACGCGCGCGTCGAGCAACCGCGGAGCCTGGTAAAAAAGCCGGGTGAGCTGACCGATGTGCTGCCGCTGCTGGCCCAGGCCGAGGCTCGCCTGGGGCCGATCGCCGGCTTCAACATTCGCAACCCCAACACCGCCGGGGCACGCATCGAAATTCGCCCAGAGCTTGGCAATCGCATTGCCTTGTCCAAGGGCCAGGCGACTTTGACGGCGTCAGCGGCGAATTGCTCAGCGACGTCACCCAATGGCGCGCGGCGCCCTTGACTCAGCGGGTCATGGTCGGCCTACATTTTGCCCAGTTCGGTGGTTACCCGATGCGCTGGCTGTACTTTGTCTGCGGGGTGATCAGCTGCGTGATGATCGCCAGTGGCCTCGTGCTGTTCTGCGTCAAGCGGGGGCGCAAGTACGCCACGTCCAGCGCGGACGCAGCGGCGCGACGTTGGTATCGGGTGGCCGAGGTGTGCAATGTCGGCTTCGTCAGCGGGCTGTTGCTGGCCTGCGTAGGCTTGCTGTGGGCCAGCCGGTTGCTACCGGCCGAGCTGGCGCAGCGCGAAGCCTGGGAGGTGCGTGCGTTCTTTGGCGTATGGCTGGTGGCGCTGCTGCATGCGGGAGTAAGGCCGGCGCGCCGGGCGTGGGTCGAGCAGCTGGGGCTGACCGCACTGCTGTGCATTGGCCTCGGGTTGTTCGGTGGGATGGGTGATGCCCTGCGCCTGGGCGTCGTGGCTTGCGCATTGGTGCTGGGCGTAATGCTCGGCGTGGTGGCGTGGCGCGTGCGGCAGGCAGTGCCGGCGCCGATCAAAGCCAGGGCAGGACGAAGCGTGGAGGCGGGAGCATGATGATGTTTGTCACAGGTGGGGTGCTATTCGCTTATGCCGGGATGCTCGGACTGTGCCAGGGGTTGGAGCGGCATTACAAGCAGGCATGGAACAGGGCCTGCCCACCGCTGTTGCGCGTTATCTTGCGCGCAGCAGGATGGTTGGCGCTGCTGGTCAGCCTGCTGCTTTGCGCTCAGGCATGGGGCTGGGCGATGGGGCCGGTGGCCTGGTTCGCGGTGATGTCGCTGGCGGGGTTGGGGCTGGTGACGTTGTTGCCCTATTGGCCACGCGTTGCAGTGGGGCTGGCAGGGCTGGTGCCGTTGTGGTGTGTGCTGCAGGTGTTTGCCTGAGTGCATGCAGGCGCCCACACGCTAATTCAGTACCTGGCGTTGTTCGAGCCAGTGTTCGAAGGACTCGAAGGTTTCGATGGCAGCCTGTACCGTGGTCGCTTGCGCCGCAGGCATAGTCGATGCCTGATCGAGCCGATCGAGGAAGCTGCGCCAGTAGCGGCCGGTCAGTGCGCCGTAAACGTCGAAAAAACCTGTGCCGTTTGCAGGGTGGATTGCGAAGCGTTCGGCCATCGCCCGCTTCAGCACCTGGCCGCCTAGGGTCGAGCCTTCAAGTACATACATCACCCCCAGAGCGCTGGCTTCGTTGTTGATGGTCGGCAGAGCCTGGCACAAAGGCAGCGATTCGATGTCGGCAGCGTTCAATTGCAGGGCTTGCAGGTCCACAGTGAGCGCGGGTGTCTTGGCGCGTTTGGGCTCCTGATACTCGCCCAGGCGTGCTTCCAGCGGGGCGTGAAACCCGTAGTAGGCCTGGATCAGTCGGCGGTAGGCGGCGACATCGAAGCCCGGGTCAAAGAACGGCAAGCGCGCTTCCAGTGATTTGTGGCAGTCACGAGTGCCCTCACGCAGGGCGAGCAATAAAGGGCTGGGGGAGGGGGCGCTAGCGGGCATCGGGTGGGCTCTAGTGGCATTTCGCCTAAGTAGGAGTGGTCATCGTAGCGCAGTGTTCCTCGCCCGCTGCGACTTTCTTGCGGAAAAAAAACGCTTGGCGTGATAAACCGGTCGGCCCATCCTCGCAAGGACGCCTCCTGGTGAAAGCCATACGCCTGACGTTCATCTGCCATGCCCTGACCCAGGCCCAGAAGACCGGGCGGCTGCACCGTCCCCTCGACGGGATTTTGCCACTGGATGACCAGCCATTCGCGGTGCTGCCCGAGGTGCGCATGCTCAGCGCGCCTGAGCGGCGCGCAGGGGAAACGGCGGCGTGGTTTTCGGCCCAGGCGCAGGTCGAGCCGGCGTTGGCCGATTGCGACCTTGGCAACTGGCAGGGGCTTGCCCTCAAGCAGCTGCAGGTTGAGCAACCTGAGGCGTTGGCCTCGTGGCTGCAGGATCCCCACAGCGCGCCCCATGGCGGCGAGTCGTTCGCGGCACTGTGCCAGCGCATGGCGGGCTGGCTGACGGCATTCGATACGCCGGGCGAGTGGCAGGCGGTGACGCATCCGATGGTGATTCGCGCGGTGCTGGTGCAGGTGCTGGGTTGCCCGCTCAGCGCCCAGCGAAGCATCGATGTGCTGCCGCTGTCGCGCCTGGAACTGAGCTTTACCGGGCAGTGGCGCTTGCGCCTGAGCTAGCGTGTCTCAAAACGCCAGCTTGTAGCCAATCAACAGCAGCATCGTGGCCAGGCAAGGGCGCAGCACCCGGTCGGAAATCCGCCCGGTAAGGTGACTGCCCAGGTAGATGCCCGGCAGCGAACCCAGCAGCAAGTAACCCAGCAGCGACCAATCCATGTTGCCCATCCCGGCGTGCCCCAGGCCTGCCACCAGCGTCAATGGCACGGCGTGGGCAATCTCGGTGCCGACCAGGCGGCGGGTGACCAGGAACGGGTACAGCAGGAACAGCGCCACGGTGCCTAGCGCGCCAGCACCGATCGAGGTGAGCGTGACCATCACACCCAGGACCACACCAGTAATTACGGTCAAGGTGTTCAGGCTGCGGTCGCTGAGGTGGTAATGGTCACCGGCATGGCGATTGGCGAAGGCCTGCAAGCGCGACTTGAACAGGATCGCCAGGGCGGTGAGGATCAACACCACTGCCAGGCCTTGCTTGATGATGCCGTTGAGCGCCGAGGTGTCGGTGTGCAGGGTGCTGAGGAACCATAGCGTCAGTGCTGCAGCCGGGACGCTGCCCAGGCTCAGCCAACCAGTGATCTTCCAGTCGATGTTCTTGTTGCGGCCATGTACCCAGACGCCACTGGCCTTGGTGATGGCGGCGTAGAGCAGGTCGGTGCCGACGGCGGTGGCCGGATTGATGCCAAACCACAACAGGATCGGCGTCATCAGCGAGCCGCCACCGACGCCGGTCATGCCGACGATGAAACCCACCACCAATCCGGCAAGGGTGAAACCGAAAGAACCTACATCCATACGCTACTCGACCGCCCAGCTTTGCCCGTTATCGGATGGGTGCCAGCATATAGATAGTTTTTTATAGCCAAATAGACTTGTTCGTTATTAGGTTATAACCACCCCATCGCCGACACGCCGGCGATGGGGCTCTACTCAGATCCTGAAGCTGCCCACCAGCTGCTTCAAGCGTCCCGCCTGCTGCGCCAGCGCATCGCAATGCTGCAGCGTCTGGTTGAGGTTCTCCACCCCTTGCTGGTTCAAAGCGTTGATCTGGGTGATGTCGAGGTTCAGGCTCTCGACCACTGCAGTCTGCTCTTCGGTCGCCGTGGCCACCGACTGGTTCATGCCATCGATTTCGCCGATGCGCTGGGTCACGCTGGCCAGCCGCACGCCGGCCTGGTTGGCCACTTGCACGGTCTGTTCGCTGGACACCTGGCTGGTGTTCATGGTGTGCACCGCTTCGCGAGAACCGACCTGCAGACTGGTGATCATGCGGTGGATCTCCTCGGCGGACTCCTGGGTGCGGTGCGCCAGGTTGCGCACCTCGTCGGCGACCACGGCAAAGCCACGCCCGGCCTCACCGGCACGGGCGGCCTCGATGGCGGCATTGAGTGCCAGCAGGTTGGTCTGCTGGGAGATGCCCTTGATCACGTCGAGAATCTTGCCGATTTCGTCGGTGCTGGCATTGAGCGTTTCGATCTGCTCGCACGACTCGCTGATGCGCTGCGACAGGGCAGTCATGGCGCTGATCGCCTCATCGACCACTTGCCGCCCGCCATTGGCTTGCTCGCTGGCACCGCTGGCATGTTGCGAGGCGTCGGCGGCGTTGCGGGCGATTTCCTGGGTGGCGGCGCCCAGCTGGTTGATCGCCGCCGCCACGCTGTTGGTGCGCATGCTCTGCTCTTCGGAGCCGGTGATCGACGCATTCGAGGCGTAGACCACTTTTTCAGACAGGTCGTGCACCAGCCGTGTGGCCGAGGACACTTCGCTGATCGAGGTGTGAATACGTTCGACGAAGCGGTTGAACGAGGTGGCCAGTTCGCCGAACTCGTCCTTGTTCTGCACGTCCAGGCGGCGGGTCAAGTCGCCTTCACCCTCGGCAATGTCACGCATGGCGCGACCCATGGTGGTCAGCGGGCGCATCAGCACCGGGATCAGCAGGCCCAGCAGGCCGGCGATGGCGGCAACGGCGATGAGCATGGCAATGATCGCCGAGGTGCGGAACTGGCTGAGTGCGGCGTAGGCCTTGTCCTTGTCGATCGACAGGCCGATGTACCACTGAGCTGAAGGCAGGCCGGTCACCGGGGTAAAGGCAATCAGCCGCTGCTGACCATTGAGGGAGACATCCTGCAGCTCGGCAGAGACGCGCAGCCCGGAGCCTGGGTAGATGTCCTTGAGGTTCTTCATCACCTGATCTTTGTCGGGGCTGACGATGACCTGGCCGCTGCTGTCGGCGAGGAAGGCGTGGCCAATGCCGCCGAAGTCGACCGAGTTGATGATCTGGACCAGGGTATCGAGGGTCACGTCGCCGCCGACCACGCCGATAAGCTCGCCGTTCTGCTTGCTCTTGACCGGCGTGGCGATAGTCACCATCAGGCCACCGACGGCGCCCTGGTAGGGGGCGGTGAGCACGGTCTGCCCGGCGCTTGCCGCGCTGCCGTACCAGGGCCGCTGGCGTGGGTCGTAGCCGGCCGGCATCTGTGTGTCGGGGCGCTGGGTGAATACACCGTTGGCCTGACCGAGGTAGGTGAACAGGAAGTTTCGCGTGTAGGAAGGCTGCTCGATCAAGCCTGGCAGAGTGTCTCCAGCGCCTTGCTGGGCGATGTCCTGAGCCAGGTTTTCCAGCACCAGGATGCGCCCGCTCATCCAGTTCTGCACACTGCTGGCTGTCAGCGCGCCGGACTGTTGCACCGACGATTCGATGTTCTGGCGCAGGGTGTTGCGTTGCAGGTAATCGTTGTAGAGCGTGAACAGGGCAAATGCCAGCACCACGACGCCGCAGGCGCTGAGCAGGATCTTGTGGCGGAATTTCAGGTTCATGTTTCGAGACCTTGAGCCAGGGAGGGTAGGGCGCCGCGCGCTCGTGGCGCGATGGCGGGGCCTGTCCACTCTGATATCGGCAATTGGCCTGGAAAATTGAAGCGCTCAGCGCTGCGAACCGAAGCGCTTTCGACGGACGGTGCGCTAGCGTTTGGCTAGCTGTTCGATCAGCCAACGTGCGGCCTGACCCAACGGTTGCTGTTTGCGCCAAAAGGCATGAATCGGCAATTCAAGCGCGTTGCGGGTGTTGCGAAAGTGCAGGCGTACCAGGCGCCCGGTGTCGATCAGCGGTGCCACCCGGGTCAGCGGCAGGTCACCCCAGCCAAGGCCGGCTTCGACCATTTGCAGGGCGAAATCGAAACTGTCGGTGGACCAGTGCGTGGCACCAATGAGTGCGCGTGGGTCGGCCATTGGCAGGTCGCGGCTGCACACCAGGATCTGGCGCACGTTGATCAGGTCTTCCAGATAGTGAATACGCCCACCGAGTAACGCCGGATGGGCGGGTGACAAGGTAGCCACCAGCGATTCCATGCCAATGTGCTGAAACCCTCGGCGGGCATCGACCTGCAGGCCGGCGAAGGCCAGGCACAGGTCGGCGCGGCCGTCGTCGAGCAGCTGCAGTGCTTCTTCTTGCGGCGCGCTGAGCAGCTGGATGTCCAGCAAGGGATAGCGCTCACCGAGCCCGGCGATGGCGGTCAGCAGCGGGCGGTGGTCGATGTCGGGGACAACGGCGAGGGTCAGGTTGCTTTCCAACCCTTGTGACAATTCCAGGGCGTGAACCTGTAGCAGCCCAAGTTGTTCGGCGATTAGCCTGGCGTGCGGTTCGAGGGCCCGGGCCTGAGCGGTAGCTTGAACCTCACGCGCGCCGCGCTCGAACAAGGCATAACCCAGCTCGGCTTCAAGGTTGCCGATCGCCATGCTGACCGCCGAGGGCACTCGGCCAAGGGTGCGCGCAGCGGCGGAAAACGAGCCGCGGTCGAGTACGGCGAGAAACAGCTGGATGTTGTCGCTGGAAAAATTCATGAGAGCCTCCTGTCAGAAAATTTGAAAGCTGCCGACTTTTTCTGTCAAGAAGTTTGAAGCATTCTCCTGCGCCTTGGCTTTTTGACACCTGAGGAAAATCCCGTGCAGGGAATGAAACGCAAACTGGTCTACGTGACCTTCTACGAATTGATCGGCCTGTGCATGTCGACCCTGGGGCTGGCCTACCTGTCGGACACCCAAGCCTCGCATACCGGCCCGCTGGCGGTAATGATCACCACCATCGCCATGCTCTGGAACCTGATCTACAACAGCCTGTTCGAACACTGGGAGAGCCGCCAGGCCAAGCGTGGCCGCAGCGTGGCGCGGCGGGTGGCGCATGCCATCGGCTTCCAGTTGACCTTGGTGGTTTACCTGATCCCGCTGATCGCCTGGTGGCTAGACATGAGCCTGGTCGAGGCGTTCCTGGTGGACCTGGCGTTCATCATTCTGGTGCCGTGCTACACCTTTGCCTACAACTGGGCGTTCGACCGGATCTTCGGTTTACCGACATCGGCCCTGGCCACGGCCTGATCCGCACTAAGGCGGCAGTCGAATAAGCAAAGGCTCTTGTCGCGCGGGCTGGATCGGCGGCGATTGCTCTTGCTGCGGCCTTGGCGCACTGGCCAGCAAGCTGTCCTCGACCTGCCCCGACAGGTAGTAGACCCCGGCCATGGCGCCGCTCTGGCGGTTCTCCATCAGCTCCTGCCACTCCTGGTTCAGCGCCACGTTGAGGATCACCCGCAGCTGCTCGACCATTTCCGGCTGCTCGCGGTCATGGGTGACCATGCCATATCCCGCCGCCGCTATCGAAATCATCGCCCCGGCCACCTTGCCCACCGCGCTTGCCACAGCGCTGGCGATGCCACGTGGGGCCAGGGTGGCACCGAGCTTTTCGCTGGCACGGGTGGCTACTGACGACAGGCCCACGTCGGTCTTGCCGGGGCCTTTGGCGGCTTGCTGGTGCAGGTGCTCGCGCAGGGCCGCCCAGGCAGGTTGCTGGTCGAGCGGCTTGGCCTTGAGCAATTGATAGAGGCTGGCGTTGCGCGCAGCCGGTGGCCCCAGGTTGATCGCGGGGATGCGGTTGAGGCGTTGGCTGAGCTGGTCGGCAGGGGCGTTGTAGCGCTGGATGATGGCTGGCAGTTGTTGGCCGAACAGCTGCAGGTACAGCTCGCAAGCCCGGTCGCGGATACCTTCGGGGTTGATCTGCTCGGCCACCGGTTCGATCACCCGTTCCTGATACTGCTCCTGCAGGTACAGCGCCAGGCGTTTTTCCGCAGGCTCGCGGCCCTCGCCGCTGTCGAGCTTGTACCAGGCCACCTTGAGGGTCAGCCATTGCTGGGTCCAGTAGCCGGTGAACCACGGGATGAAATCGCTTTCGGTACGTTGTTGCACCTGCTCTTTCCACACCCGCATCGAGCGGCGTGCGTAGTCATTGGCTGAACCGGCCGCGCCGACCGAGGCGTCGATCAGTTCCTGGTCGATGCGTTGCCAGGCGGCGGGGGTGAGTATGGCGGGCGGCGGCGGGGCAGGCGGGCGCTTGCCGGCGCAGGCAGCGAGGGCCAGCAGAAGGCACAGCAGCAAAAGGATGCGCCGGTTCACGCGACCGCCTTCCGGGGCTGGGGATGTTTACCGGAGTATAAGGGTGGCGTTGGCGGGCTGCCGTGCAGCCCATCGCGTCACTGCCCCAGGTCGAGCTTTTCTTCCAGGCGGTCCAGGTGTTCGTGCATCAGCGCCAGGGCGGCGGTGCCGTTACCGGCCTCGACGGCGTCAATGATCGCGGCGTGTTCTTCCCAGGCGCAGTGGTCGCAGCAGGGTGATTCGTAGCGGGCGATGATCAGCGAAGTCATCGGCACCAGGCCATTGAGAAACCGTTCCAGCGGCGCGTTGGCGGCCACCTGGGCGAGCTTGAGGTGAAACTCGCCGCCCAGGCGGATGGCCGCGCAGCGCTCGCCGCGCTCATGATGCTGGCGCTCACGCTCGACCAGGGAACGCAACTGGCGAATCTGCGCTGGCCGTGCGCGTTGCGCTGCCAGGCTGATCAAAGTGGTTTCGGCCAGGCGCCGGGCACTGAGCACTTGCCGCGCCTGTTGCGGGTCGGGCGCGGCCAGGTGTGCCGTGTGGCTGGGGCGCTGCACCACCACTTGCTGGTCCGACAGGCGCCCGAGTACTCGGCGGATCACTGTGCGGCTGACGCCAAAGGCGTTGCCTAGTGCCTGTTCGGGCAGCAGGCTGCCGGGCGGCAGGCGTTGTTCGAGAATGGCATCGAACAGCCGCGGGTAGATCTGCTCGGCCGACAGGCGGGTTTCACCGGTGGCGAGCAGGGCCGGCAGGCGGGGGGCGCAGGCGGTCATGGGCACTGTCCTCGGGTTATGGGCGCGGATGGTCGTCGGGGATGTTCAGTTCGATGCCCATGCGCTGGCCTTCGGCGAGGATGTGCTGGCGCATCTGGGTGCTGGCCTGGGCGCTGTTGCGGTCGCGGATGGCGCGCACCACCGCTTCGTTTTCCTTGAGCCGCGCGGCCAGGTGTTCGGGGGAGTTGCGCAGCATTTCGGCGCTCTGCTTGAGGGCGTTGCCGGTCTGCTGCACAACGCTCTGGAAGATCGGGTTGGTGGTCAGGGCGAACAGCGCTTCGTGGAAAGCGATGTAAGCCTTGGCCCCGGCTTCGCTGTCATCGGCGTCCAGGGCTTCGCGCATGTCCATCAGGGTCAGGCGTAATTGGCCGATGTCCTGGTTGTTGGCCGATTGCGCCACCAGGCCGACGATGAACGGTTCGAGGGTGTAGCGCAGCTCCAGCACATCGGCCAGGCTCGCAGCGGCGCTGTTGTCGACGGTAGGTTCGAGCTGCGCCGTTTCGGGGTCGAGCACCAGCACGCCCTTGCCCGGCAGCGAGCGCACCAGGCCAAGGGTTTCCAGCACGGTCACCGCTTCGCGCAGGCTGGGGCGGCTGATGCCCAGTTGTTCGGCCAGTTCACGCTGGCCGGGCAGCATGTCGCCGGAGCGCCACTGGCCACGGGCCAGGGCTTGGCGCAGTTTTTCCACCACTGAGGTGACGACGGTTGATGAGCTGATCACGGTTCGCTCCTGAAAGGGCCGGCGCCAGCGCCGGCCTCGTGGGCTCAGAATTCCTGTTGATGGGCGTTGGGCTGTTTGCGCGACGCAGGGGCGAAGCCGGGTTTGTTATCGAGCACGTTCTGTGCACGTTCCAGGTCGATGTCTTTTTCCCAGCGGGCAATGGCCACGGTAGCGACGCAGTTGCCGATCAGGTTGGTCAGCGCCCGGCCAATACCCATGAACCAGTCCACCGCCAATACCAGCACCAGGCCCACCACCGGGATCGCCGGCACGGCGGTCAGCGTGGCGGCGAGGATCACCAGCGCCGAGCCTGGGATGCCGTGAGCCCCCTTGGAAGTCACCAGCGACACCAACAGGATGGTCAACAGGTCGGTCATCGCCAGCGGCGTGCCGGTGGCGTTGGCAATGAACACGATGGCCAGGGTCAGGTAGATGGAGAAACCGTCGAGGTTGAACGAATAGCCGGTGGGGATCACCAGGCCGACGGTGGAGCTGCCGATACCCAGGTGTTCGAGCTTGCGCATGATCTGCGGCAGCACGGCGTCGGAGGAGGCGGTGCCGAGGACGATGGTCAGCTCTTCACGCAGGTACTTGATGAACGGCAGCAGCTTGAGGCCGGAAATGCGCATCACGGTGCCGAGGACGATCAGCACGAAGCCGGCGCAGGTCAGGTAGAACAACGCCACCAGGCCGCCCAGGTGCTGCAGGGATTCCAGGCCATATTTGCTGGTGGTGAAGGCGATGGCGCCGAACACGCCAATGGGTGCCAGGCGCACGATCATGCCCATGATGCGGAAGATCACGTGGCTGAGTTCGTTGATCAGTCGCGAAATGCCGGCGGCCGAATCGCCCACCAGGTTCAGCGCGCTGCCGAACAGCACCGAGAAGAGCAGCACCTGCAAGATGTTGTTGTCGGCGAAGGCCCCGACCACCGAAGTTGGAATCAGGTCCATGAAGAACGCGGTGGCGCCATGGATATGCTGGCCGCGTTCGGCCAGGCCATTGGCGTCGGCTGCGGACAGCTGGTCCAGGTGAATGTTGGCACCGCTGCCGATGCCGCTGCTGAAGGCGAACACCAGGCCGATCACCAGGGCGATGGTGGTCAGCACTTCGAAGTAGATCACCGATTTCAGGCCGATGCGCCCGACTTTTTTCAGGTCGCCGGCACCGGAGATGCCGCTGACCACCACGCAGAAGACAATCAGGCCGATGAGCATCTTGATCAGCTTGATGAAGCCATCGCCGAGGGGTTTGAGTTGCAGGGAAAGGTCGGGGAAGCTGAGGCCGCAGGCGATGCCGAGGGCAAGGCCGAGCACGACTTGCAGGAAGATCGAACGCGAGCACCATTTGAGCATGGGAGTGATCTCTGATCGGTGTCCTTGCTTCGGTGCCGCACGGGGCGAAAGAGCGCAGGACTTCATTATTGTTGTGGTCTTACCGGTTTGTTCAGCGCGGAACCATAAAAGCGCGAAAAATCCGACATTGCAAGGGATTTTGGCCTTACCGGTCTGACCAGTTGTGGGGCAATTCATCTGGGCAAGCTCTAGTTCGGTGCGTGCTGTGCATTGCCACCGCATGTCGCCAGGCGCTTCTGTCCGAACCTCGCGCTATCGGTGCAATTGGCCTGCCAACCTGTGGCGAGTCAGGGCTGCAGCGCCATACGCTTGACCGCGGCCAGTTCCGGGTGAGCGACCAATTTGTCAATGTGCAGCGCGGCGTCGTTCATCCAGCTTTCGCTCAGTACTCGGTAGTGTTCCATGTCGCGACAGCGCACGCGCAGGCTGTAGTCGAAATGGCCACTGATCAGTTGGCATTCATGAACGTCCGCGCAGGCCAGCATGGTGGCTTCGAAGGCCTTTTGCGCGACCCGACCGCTCTGGCCGGACAGCGCCACCAGCACCAGCAGCGATAGGCCCGGAGATACTTTCTGCAGGTCGATGATGGCGCCGTAACCGAGGATCACGCCACGCCGCTCAAGCTTGCGCACGCGCTCCAGGCACGGGCGTGGGGTGAGGTGGACCAGGGTCGAGAGTTTTTCGAAGGTGATGCGGCCATCGACGCGCAGGACGTCGATGATCGCCTGGTCGATGCGGTCCAGCGTGTCTTTGGTGTCCATGCGCTGTGCTTCTTTGAAGACGGGGCATGGATAGGGTAGGCGCTTTTATAACGCATGTGGCCCATTCGCGGGACAAGCCCGCTCCCACAGGATCACCACTGTCCTCAAGATCAGTGGTAATTCTGTGGGAGCGGGCTTGCCCCGCGAATGGGCTGCGAAGCAGACCCAGTCAGGCGCAGGCGCTGGCTGTTCGCACGCCCACCACACGCGGTTGCAGCAGCGCAAACAAGTCCTTCGGATCCTGCAGAGCTGGCACCAACGCAATATCCTTCCCAATTCCCAATGCCCGCGCGGTATCCAGCACGTAACGCAGCGCCGAGTAGTCTTCTAACGCGAAGCCGACCGAGTCGAACAAGGTCACCTGCTCGGCACTTTCACGGCCTTGAACACGCCCAGCGACCACTTGCCAGAACTCGGTGACCGGCGATTTCGCCGGCATCTGTTGAATCTCGCCTTCAATCCGGCTTTGCGGTTCGTATTCGACGATCACCCGCGCGCGCTTGACGATCTCGCGGTGCAGCTCGGTCTTGCCGGGGCAGTCCCCGCCGACAGCATTCAGGTGCATGCCTGGCTCGATCATGTTTGGCGTAAGGATCGTCGCGTAAGCCTTGTCTGCCGTAACAGTGGTGACGATATCAGCGCCACGCACCGCCTCGGCGACCGAGTTGGCAACGATCAGCTTGAGCCCGGGGCGGCCCGAGAGGTTGGCCACCAGCTTCGCCGTGGCTGCCGGGTCGGTGTCATACAGGCGGATCTCATCGATGCCCAACAGCATCTTGAAGGCGATGGCCTGGAATTCACTCTGCGAGCCGTTGCCGATCAGCGCCATGCTGCGGCTGTCTTCGCGCGCCAGGTAGCGCGCGGCCAGGGCCGAGGTGGCGGCGGTGCGCAGGGCCGTGGTCAGGGTCATTTCGCTGAGCAGCAGCGGCGCACCGGAATCTACGTCGCTCAAGGCACCAAAAGCCATTACCGTGGGCAGCCCATGGCGAGTGTTCTTCGGATGCCCGTTGACGTACTTGAAAGCGTACAGGCTGGCGTCGGAAACCGGCATCAGTTCGATCACGCCGTCGCTGGAATGGTTGGCCAGGCGTGGGCATTTCACGAAATCGTGCCAGCGCAGGTAGTCCTGGCGGATGTACTCGGCCATCTCCACCATGCAGGTGGCCAGGCCCTTGCGATTGACCAGGCGGGCGAGGTCTTGCACATCGATGAAGCGGGTCATGGTGTTCTCCCTGCAGCGGTGATTCCTGAGTGGGCTATAGGGATATTGTCGACGGGCAAGGGGGTAGATGTTGGCTGAAGTGGCTGCGGCGGGCAGCCGCTCCGGTCGATTTCACAAGGGCGACAGCCGATTCGGCTGCGGGCTTGCGATCATTGCTCGCGCAGGCGCTTGTAGAGCGTTGTCCGGCTGATGCCCAGTGCTCTTGCCACGGCAGAAAGGTTGCCATTGGCGCGTTCGAGCAGGCCGTGCAAGTCCGCCTCAGCGCTCCTGTCGTTCATCACCACGGGAAGCTCATGTGCCTCGGCCAGAAAGGCAGCCGGCAGGTGCTCGACGCTGACCGGCGCCTCACCCGCCAACGCCAGCGCCACCTGTACCACGCTGACCAGCTCGCGCACATTGCCCGGCCAAGGGTGACGGTCGAGCAGGTCGATGATGGCGTGCGACAAATACTTTGGCTGGTGAGGATCGCGATAACGCGCATGAATAAGCTCGATCAATTGTCGGCGGTCACGGCGTTCACGCAACGGTGGTAACACCACGGCCATGGCGGCGATGCGGTAGTAGAGATCCTGGCGAAAACGCCCGGCGCGTACTTCTTCAGCGAGGTCGCGGTTGCTGGCCGAGACCACGCGGATATCCACCATTACCGGCTCACCGCTGCCCAGTGGCTGGATGCTCCGCGATTGCAGCACGCGTAGCAGGCGCGCCTGGGTCGGCAGCGGCATGTCACCGATTTCGTCGAGGAACAGGATGCCCTGGTCGGCCTTGCGGATCAGCCCTGGGTTGCCCTTGTGATGAGCACCGGTGAAGGCGCCTTTGTCATAGCCGAACAACTCCGATTCGACCAGCTCGGCGGGGATCGCCGCGCAGTTGACCGCGATCAGCGGCTGCTGGGCGCGGCTGCTGGCGCGGTGCAAGGTTTCGACGAAGACCTCCTTGCCGACCCCGGTTTCACCCTGGACCAATACCGGGATGTCTTTTTCCAGCAACAGGCTGGCCTGGGCCAGGGCTTTCTCCAAACGCGGGTCAGCCCCGCCCTGTACCGGTCGCGTGGGGCTGTGCCGAGGTGCCTGCCATTGGCAATGGAAACGGTTGCGCCCGGCCGCTTGCAAGGGGAAGGGCTGCTGCTGTGCCTGGGCGAGCAACTGGCGCAGCGGCATCTGGAACAGCTGCTCGATATTTTGCCGCAGCGGATTGGCGCCCAGCAGGCTGTCGGCGCGGTGATTGGCGGCGAGCACCTGGCCGCGTTCATCGAACACCAGTAACCCGGCCCAGGGGCTGTCGAGGTTGTCGCAGGCGCTGTTGAAGAGTAGCTGCGCATGCCGGTCGGCATGTTGCGCGAGGATCAGGCGGTTCTCCAGGCTCTGGCCCATCATGCGCACCAGGCCGAGGGTCTGGGTCGCCGGCAGGTAGCCGTCGCTGGCCACATCGAGCACCCCGACCAGTTGCCGATCGCCATCGAACAGCGGTGCCGCTGCGCTGGACAGGTAGCGGTTCTGGCGCAGGAAGTGCTCTTCCTGGCCGACATGGATCGGCTCGGCGCAGACCAGCGCAGTGCCCAGGGCATTGGTCCCCACGCCGCGTTCGTGCCAGTGGGCACCGGGGTTGAAACCATGCTGTTGCTGCGCTGCGACGAAGCGCCGCGAGCCCCAGGTATCGAGCACACAGCCGCTGGCGTCGGCCAGCATCACCAGGTAGCTGGCGTTGCCCAGCAGGTGAGCGTATTGCGGCAGCACTTGTTCACGGGTGAGGCGCAGCAGCGCTTCGCGCCGTTCCAGCAGGGCGTTGAGCTCGGCGTGTGTGAGGCAGTCGAAATCCGGCGCGCTCTGCGGCTGCAGGCCCTGTTCGCGGCAGCGGGCCCAGGAGGCCTGGATCAGTTGGGCATGGGTCGAAGCGGATGCGGCCATGGGCCAGTCCTGTGTGATTGTTGTTTTCAGACGACCGCTGTTCAGTGTTGTCCAGGGTTGTTCATTGTCAAACCGGCAGCTGTTCAAGTGTTCAGCGAAACTGTCCAGTTGCGAACGGGGCGGGAGCGGGTGTGCACCGTTGAAGCCCCACACCAGAGCCTCGGCGAGCAACTGGCACGGAACTGGCTGTGGCTGGCGCACAACAATCACAAGAAGGCCACGCCATGTCCCTGGTGTTGGAGCAGGTCAGCCGCAGCGTCGATGGCCAGGCCTGGATCATCGATGCGTCTCTGCGTTTCGAGCCCGGTTCGTTCAATGTGCTGCTGGGCCGGACACTGGCTGGCAAGACCAGCCTGATGCGCCTGATGGCCGGGTTAGATCGCCCGGACGGTGGGCGCGTGCTGATGGCAGGGGAGGACGTCACGGGTGTGCCGGTACGCCGGCGCAACGTGTCGATGGTTTATCAGCAATTCATCAATTACCCGACCCTGAGCGTCTTCGAGAACATCGCCTCACCGTTGCGCCAGGCACGTCTGGGCGATGCGGAAATTCGCAGGCGGGTACAGGAAACCGCCGAGATGCTGCGCATCGAACCCTACCTGCAACGCTTGCCGCTGGAACTGTCCGGTGGCCAGCAGCAGCGCACGGCAATGGCCCGGGCGCTGGTCAAGGATGCCGGGTTGATCCTGTTCGACGAGCCGCTGGTCAACCTTGATTACAAGCTGCGCGAAGAGTTGCGCCAGGAGTTGCGCGAGCTGTTCGCGGCACGCAACTGCATCGCTGTGTATGCCACTACCGAACCCAACGAAGCGCTGGCCCTGGGCGGCACCACAACGATCCTGCATGAGGGTTGCATCATCCAGAGCGGCCCCACTGCCGAGGTGTACCAGCGACCCTGCAGCGTGCTGGCCGCCGAGCTGTTTTCCGAGCCGCCGATCAACCTGGTGCCCGGGCGCATCAACGGCAACGAGGTGAGCCTGGCTCAGGCCGTGCACTTTGCCCGCAATGCCGACCTGCAGCGCTTGGGCGATGGCGACTACCGCTTCGGTGTGCGCCCAAGCCACATAACCCTGGTGCCGACCCACGACGATGACCTGGAACTGGCGGTGCTGGTGGAATTGGCTGAAATCAGTGGTTCGGAGACCTTCCTGCACGTACGTAACGAACACTGGCGGATGGTCCTGCATTTGCCGGGAGTGCACGAGTATCAGGTGGACACGCCGATCCGGGTGTTCATCCCCACCCACAAGCTGTTCATCTTCGACAGCGCCGGGGCACTGGTGCAGGCACCAGGCCTGCGTCAGGCGAGGAGTACCTGATGGCCGAGATTCGTTTGCGCCAACTGGCGCACAGCTACAGCCGGCAGCCCAGCGCCGAGGGCGACTACGCCCTGCATGAGCTGGAACACGTCTGGGAGCAGGGCGGTGCCTATGCGTTGCTCGGGCCTTCGGGGTGTGGCAAGTCGACCTTGCTCAATATCATCTCGGGCCTGCTGACGCCGTCCCATGGCCAGGTCCTGTTCGACGGCAAGCCGGTCAACGACCTGACGCCGCAACAGCGAAACATCGCCCAGGTGTTCCAGTTTCCGGTGGTGTACGACACCATGACGGTGTTCGACAACCTGGCGTTCCCCTTGCGCAACCAAGGCCTGGACGAGGGCCGCGTGCGCAGCCGGGTGGAGGAAATCGCCGAGGTGCTCGACCTGTCCGCCGTGTTGAAGAAGAAGGCACGCAACCTCAGCGCCGACGAAAAACAGAAAGTCTCCATGGGCCGTGGCCTGGTGCGCGACGATGTGTCGGCGATCCTGTTCGATGAGCCGTTGACGGTGATCGACCCGCACCTGAAGTGGAAGTTGCGGCGCAAGCTCAAGCAGATCCACGAGCAGTTCAACATCACCATGATCTACGTCACCCACGATCAGCTGGAGGCCTCCACCTTCGCCGACAAGATCGCGGTGATGCACGGGGGGCGCATCGTCCAGTTCGGCACCCCGCGCGAGTTGTTCGAGCGGCCGCGGCATACCTTCGTCGGCTACTTCATCGGTAGCCTCGGGATGAACCTGATCGACGTGCGCGCCGAGGTGCAAGGCGTGGCCTTCGGCGATATTCACCTGCCCTTGCCCGAGGGCTTGCGCGAGCGGCTGGCGGCAACCGGGGGCGGGCGCCTGCAAGTGGGGATCCGCCCGGAGTTCGTACAACTGTGGGACAGCCCTTTCGATGATACGTACCCGGCGCAGGTGCTGGATATCGAGGACCTGGGCACCTACCGAATCGTCACCCTGATGCTCGGCGGTATTTCGCTCAAGGCGCGCCTGGGCGAGGACCGAGCTGTGCCGGCGGGGCAGGCTTGGGTCAGCCTGCCGACGCAGTGGCTGATGCTGTATGTCGATGACGTGCTGCTGGAGGCCGGAGCATGAACAAGGTGCCGAACAACAAGGCCTGGTGGCTGGTGCTGCCGGTGTTCCTGCTGGTGGCCTTCAGTGCCGTGGTGCCGATGATGACCGTGGTCAACTACTCGGTGCAGGATATTTTCGACCAGTCCAACCGCTACTTCGTCGGTGCCGACTGGTACCGCCAGGTGCTGCGCGACCCGGCGCTGCACGACGCATTGCTGCGCCAGTTCATCTATTCCGCTTGCGTGCTGCTGATTGAAATCCCTTTGGGTATCGCCATTGCCCTGACCATGCCGACCAAGGGACGCATGGCCTCGGTGTGCCTGATCGTCATGGCCATCCCGTTGCTGATCCCGTGGAACGTGGTCGGCACCATCTGGCAGATCTTCGGTCGTGCCGATATCGGCCTGCTCGGCGCCACGTTGGCCAAGCTCGGGGTCAGCTACAACTACGCGGGCGACCCATTCGATGCTTGGCTGACGGTGCTGGTGATGGATGTCTGGCACTGGACCTCATTGGTGGCACTGCTGTGCTACTCGGGCCTGCGTGCCATCCCCGACGTGTACTACCAGGCCGCGCGCATCGACCGTGCTTCGGCCTGGGCGGTGTTCCGGCACATTCAGTTGCCCAAGCTGAAGAACGTGCTGCTGATCGCGGTGATGCTGCGCTTCATGGACAGCTTCATGATCTACACCGAGCCGTTCGTGCTCACCGGCGGCGGGCCCGGCAACGCCACCACGTTCCTCAGCCAGACCCTCACGCGCATGGCCGTGGGGCAGTTCGACCTGGGGCCGGCGGCGGCGTTTTCGCTGGTGTACTTCCTGATCATCCTGCTGGTGTCGTGGCTGTTCTATACCGCCATGACCCACGCCGACAAGGACTAGGCCATGAGCACGCGAAAGACGCTGGTCCTGCTGCTGTACTTCTTCTTTTTGCTGGTGCCGATCTACTGGCTGCTGAACATGTCGTTCAAGAGCAACAGTGAAATACTCGGCGGCCTGACCCTGTGGCCGCAGGCGTTCACCCTTGACAACTACCGGGTGATCTTCACCGATGCCAGCTGGTACAACGGTTACATTAACTCGCTGTACTACGTGTGTTTGAACACGCTGATTTCGCTGCTGGTGGCGTTGCCGGCGGCCTATGCCTTCTCGCGTTATCGCTTTCTCGGTGACCGTCACCTGTTCTTCTGGCTGTTGACCAACCGCATGGCACCGCCAGCGGTGTTCCTGCTGCCATTCTTCCAGCTGTACTCGTCCATCGGGCTGTTCGATACCCACATCGCCGTGGCCCTGGCCCATTGCCTGTTCAACGTGCCGTTGGCGGTGTGGATTCTCGAAGGGTTCATGTCGGGAGTGCCGAAGGAGATCGACGAAACCGCATACATCGATGGCTACAGCTTCCCGCGATTCTTCGTGAAGATCTTCATTCCGCTGATTGGCTCCGGCATCGGCGTCACGGCATTTTTCTGCTTCATGTTTTCGTGGGTCGAGTTACTGCTGGCGCGCACCCTGACGTCGGTGAACGCCAAGCCGATTGCAGCCGTGATGACCCGCACGGTGTCCGCCTCGGGGATCGACTGGGGCGTGCTGGCGGCGGCCGGGGTGCTGACCATACTGCCGGGCATGCTGGTGATCTGGTTCGTCCGCAACCATGTGGCCAAGGGCTTTGCCCTTGGCCGGGTGTAAGGGGGGTTACGCATGGAATGGATGGCCTGGACCTTGCCCACGGCGCTGTTCTTCGCCGCCGTCGGAGTACTGCTGTTGTGCATGACCCTGTTCGAACTGCGCCGCCCCTGCGTGGAGCGGCGCGGCTTCCTGCCGATCGTCACCAGCCGTGGCGACCGGTTGTTCATCGGCCTGTTGGTCAGCGCCTACCTGCACCTGCTGGTGGTCGGCGTCAGCGACTGGCCGTTGTGGATGGCCTCGCTGCTGTCGCTGGGCTGGCTCGTGGTGGTGCTGCGCTGGGGCTGAGCAACGGCTCCGGGGAATAACTCAATCGGGAGATCACAATGTTCCATAACAAACACAATCGGCGACATTTGACCCTGGCCGCGTTGCTGGTGCTGGCCGGCGTACAGGGCACGGCATGGGCCGATCAATACCAGGATGCGGCGAAAAAATGGATCGGCAGCGAGTTCAAGCCCTCGACCCTGACGCCCGAGCAGCAACTGGCCGAGCTTGAGTGGTTCATCAAGGCGGCCGAGCCGTTTCGCGGGATGAAGATCAACGTGGTGTCGGAAACCATCACCACCCATGAATACGAGTCCAAAGTGCTGGCCAAGGCTTTCAGCGAAATCACCGGCATTCAGCTGACCCACGACCTGCTGCAGGAAGGCGATGTGGTGGAAAAGCTGCAGACGCAGATGCAGTCGGACAAGAATATCTATGACGGTTGGGTCAACGATTCCGACCTGATCGGTACGCATTTTCGCTATGGCAAGGTGGAGTCGATCACCGACCTGATGGCCAATGAAGGCAAGGCCTACACCTCACCGACCCTGGACCTGAAGGACTTCATCGGCATTTCCTTCACCACCGCACCGGACGGCAAGGTCTATCAGCTGCCTGACCAGCAGTTCGCCAACCTCTACTGGTTCCGCGCCGACTGGTTCGAGCGGCCCGAACTCAAGGCCAAATTCAAGGAGAAGTACGGGTACGAGCTAGGCGTGCCGGTGAACTGGTCGGCTTACGAGGACATCGCCAAGTTCTTCACAGAAGACGTCAAGGAGATCGACGGCAAGCGGGTCTACGGCCATATGGACTACGGCAAGAAGGACCCTTCGCTGGGCTGGCGCTTCACCGATGCCTGGTTCTCCATGGCCGGCGGCGGCGACAAGGGGCTGCCCAATGGCCTGCCGGTGGATGAGTGGGGCATCCGCGTGGAGGATTGCCACCCGGTAGGGTCCAGCGTGACCCGTGGTGGTGATACCAACGGCCCGGCAGCCGTGTATGCCACGCAGAAGTACGTCGATTGGATGCGCGCCTATGCACCCAAGGAAGCGCAGGGCATGACCTTCTCCGAGGCCGGCCCAGTCCCGGCGCAGGGCAACATAGCCCAGCAAATTTTCTGGTACACCGCCTTCACCGCCGACATGACCAAGCCGGGCTTGCCGGTGGTCAATGCCGACGGCACGCCGAAATGGCGCATGGCACCGTCGCCCAAGGGGCCTTACTGGGAGGAGGGGATGAAGCTCGGTTACCAGGACACCGGGTCCTGGACCTTCTTCAAGTCGACCCCCGAGAAGCAGCGCTTGGCCGCCTGGCTGTACGCGCAGTTCGTCACCTCCAAGACCGTATCGTTGAAGAAGACCATCGTTGGCCTGACGCCGATCCGCGAGTCGGACATCAACTCCCAGGCCATGACCGACCTGGCACCTAAACTTGGCGGTCTGGTGGAGTTCTATCGCAGCCCGGCACGGGTGCAATGGACCCCGACCGGCACGAATGTACCTGACTATCCACGGTTGGCGCAGTTGTGGTGGAGCCATATCGCCGAAGTGGCCAGTGGCGAGAAAACTCCGCAGGAAGCGCTGGACGGTCTGGCCCGCGACCAGGACCGGATGATGGAGCGGCTGCAGCGCTCCAATGCCCAGGCCACCTGTGCGCCGAAGCTCAACCCGGAGAAGGATGCGCAGTACTGGTTCGACCAACCGGGTGCGCCGAAGCCGAAGCTGGCCAACGAGAAGCCCAAGGGCGAGACCGTCAGCTACGACGAACTGTTGAAGTCGTGGGAGGCGGCGCGCAAGTGATCCGCGGGTAGCACCTTGGCCGCTTTGGACTGACGCGGCCAAGGCTGAACGTGCCGGAGTGGTCAGGCCCGCTTCAAGGTCAATTGAGTCAACTGGGCAATCAGCGCCGCTTCGGCCCGTGTGCGGGTCTGCAACAGCAGGCGAGACGCGTCAATATAGAAGGCCTGCTCGTCGGGATAGCGTCCCGATACCAGGTCGACCCGCTGCAGGACGCCATCGTGGCGCCAGGCAATCTCAGGCTGGGCCGCTTGCAGTGCATCGATGAACAGCGCCGGTACTGGCGGGCCGCTATGGGCGATGCCGGCAGGTCCTGATTCACTAAAGGCATCGAAGTACTCGGATGCCCCCGCCCATTGATTGGCCAGCGCGGTAAAACGTTCACTGTACAAACGCCTCATCCAAGCTTGCCAGAAGGCCTGCTCGGTTGCCCATGCGGCAAGATGTTCGGTGTCGGCGTACTTTTCGACGCCCGATGCCAAACGGTCCAGCGTGTCGGGCGACAGCTGCGCCAGGTGACCGAACATGATCTGCTCGGGCTGCGAGGGCAGGGCCAGGCGCTGCCTGAGTCGCATTCGGGCGTCCAGTATCATTTCCACCTCGTCGAGCAGAAAGTCTGGGTGGGTCAGTTGCGCGTCGCCCAAGTCATCATCCGCATCCAGTGCCGGTGCAGGGGTGTCTGTCACCGGATCCTGCATGGCGGCGAGCGCCCGGCGTCTGGCCGCCCGGGCATTGAAAAGTTCGCCGACGCGCAAATCCAGGCGCTGCTGGCGAAGCAGCGAGGTAGCGGTGTCGATCGCTACCTGCGCGTCATCGACATCCACGCTTGAGCTCGCCACGCTGCGCCATACCGTGGTCTGAGTCTCGACCTGCTGGAACAACAGCTCGGCCTGGTCGACACACTGCTGTCCGGCATCTTGCAGCAGGTCGTTGACCTGTTGCTGCAAGGCCGCGCGCCCCCAGCCTGGAACGTCCCGAAGCCCGGGTTCCAGGCCTGCGATGGTGCTCAGAACATGTTGCATGCGACGATTCATGGCGAGCGGGTGACGGATGTAGTCGGGCGTACTCTGCAGACGTTCGAACAGGCTGTACAGGGGCTGCCAATGCGGGTCTTGATCGGTTTCAGCGACGTGAAACTGCAGGCTTTCAGGCCAGTCCGGGTGCCAGGCGTTCCATTCCGGCTGGGTTTCGGTCGCTGTCAGGCCGGCACCGGCCAAGTGTTGCAACGCCTGTTGGGAAAACGGGTTGTAATTGAGGTTGTATTCAATTTCTTCGCCTGCGCGCAGGGCCTCGGCGAATGCGCTTGAGCTCAGGTCAGGGGCATTGGTCAGCAAGTTGCTGCTGAGATCAAGTTCGCGTAGTTGCAAGGGGCGCCTCTGCAGCAATGCCTCCAAACCCGTGGGCCAGTCGGTCAGGGCGGTGTCTTCCAGGTCCAAGCGGCGCAATTGCCGCCAGCCCGTAAGGTCCGGCGCGAGTTCGAGGGGGTTGTCGGCCATGAACAGCGTCTGCAGGCGGTTGAGGCCGTTCAGGGCCGCGCGGCTGGGTTCGGTGAGGGTGATGTGGTTCAGCGCCAGGCTCAGGTGGCGCAGGGATGGCCACTGCTGCAGGGCCTGGAAATGCTCCGCGCCCCAGGCGAGATAGTTTTCGTCTGCCACCAGCAGCCACAGGTTCTGCAGGGATGACAGCCGCTGCAGGCTAGAAGCCTCCATATCCTGGACGCAACTGGTCAGCAGCAGTCGCTCGAGCCTCGACAACCGAGTCAGCACCCCGAGGTTCTGTTCGGTATTGATGTGCAGTCGATTGCCAGTGAGGTCGAGCGAGCGCAGTTCGCGGAGTTCGCCGAGCGCCAGCGGCAGGTCGTTGAGCCGGTCGTGGGCCAGCGTGAGATGACGAAGGTTGGGAAAGGCCTGCACGAACGTGTTGAGGTTGCTTTCGTCTGGCGACTGAAGGTGAGTGACTTCAAGCCTGCGTACCTGTTCCAGAGGCGTTGTCAGGACAGGAAGCTCCGCCAGATGTTCAGCGTCTAATTCCAGCGAGTACAGGCCAGTGGTGCCTGCGGCGTGTGAGCTGTTCTGGCCGCGCCAGGCACGCCGTATGCGCTGTGCTGCATCACTGCGGGCGGTGCGACGCAGGTCGAATGTTTCGACCGGGTCATGGGCCGTAGCATCCAGCCAGGTGCGCAGGTTGTCTTCAAGGCGTTCGAAGTCCGCCTGGCGGGCCTGGAGCAAACGCGCAAATGCGCCGGGGCTGTTGCCGGCCTGGTCGCGCAGGCGCTGGCGTAGTTGCTCGCGGTCATTGTGCGGGTCATTGGGGTAAAGACGATCGAACATTTCATCCTCGGGCAACCGGCCTGGCCCTCTACCGCTCAGCAGGTAGCCCATCCTGCCGTCTTCAAGACGGCTGGGAAGCGTGACCAGCCTGCGCAGTCGCGCCATCCCCAAGGCACGGGCCACCTCGTCGCGGTTTCCGCAGGCCAGCGCGAACAGCGCATCGCGCAGAGCCTCTGGGGTGCGCCCCGCGAGGCCAAGACGCGTGCGTAGGTCGGCCGGCAATGCGTCATACAGGGCGTGGAACACGTCAACCCGGTCTATCGATACTGTGCCGTTCTGCACGGGGCGGTAACCCTGGGCATCACGCACCACCGTGATTGCAGGCGCTCGGTCAGGGCCGCCTGACGCCAGTAACTGACCCTCTTCCCATCGGTGACGCAGTTCGAGCCTGAGAGCCGGGTCCCAGCCGTTCAGTCGGGGGGCGAGGGCAAGCGTGACAATATCGCGGTCCGAATGCTCGGTCTGACCTTGATGGAACGCTTGTAGCGCCTCATTGATTCTTGCCTCGCGCTGATACAAACGGGCCGATTCGGCAATGCTCAACGGTAGCCGGTCCCGCTCCTTGAGGACTTGCAGGTCTATGCGCTTGGCCTCATACAGGATTTGCCAGCGTGCCCGCGCGCTCAGTCCGGGGAAGTCTCGGGCCAGTATGGCGTCTCCCGGCAGCGAGGGACGTGGCGCAAGGCCTTGGCGCGCGCCGTATGCCTCCAGGATGTCCAGCAGCAGGGCAGGCGCAGGCAGGTGTTCTGCATGCAGGCGGCGCAACAGGCTGGCGTCATAGCCGCTCGCACTCAAGGCGCGCAACAAGGTGGTGTCATCCAGCCCCTCGGCGGCTGGCCCGAGCCTGCGCACCAGTGTGGGGGTATCCCAACTGGTAGGCCTCTCATGTTCAAGCAACCAGGCGCCCTGCCCATTGCTGCCGCGCAACCTGGGTTGGTGGCGGATACCGGGTGCGGCTTGCAAGCGCCAGCCGCCTTCGCCCGTGCGTTCCAGCATGAAGGCCTGGTCACCCGAATGAACCCAGTCGTTCGCAGCCCAGTTATGTAACCCGCTTGCAGGCAGGGGCGTCCCCTCAGGCCAGGGGGGCGTACGCGCAAAAGGCGTGATATCGCCGCTCCACAGTCGGGTACCTGATGAACTCTTTACCGCCAGCCAGTCGTTCAGGGCCCCTGGTGGCTCGCTGAAACCACTGGCGGCGCCTATCGCAGCGAACTGAACCAGGCTCTGGATGATGGCGAACAAATGCTGCAGGGCCGCATCGGCGTTGGCGTCATTGGCCGCATGGACGCCGTCCAGGAACTCGCCAACCAACTGCGCCCCACCGACGATCAGCATGGGCAATTGCAGTATTTCCACTGGCAAACTGGCTAGATTGAGGACGGTCAACCCCACGCTGAGCCAGTGCTCGATTTGCGCCTGCAATGTTTCGGCATCGCGTTGAGCCGTGGGCACCGCGAGTGACCGGGCATCCGCCAGCATTTTTCGCACCGAGAGCCTGGCGCGCGCCGCGAAGCAGTCGCCTGTCCACTCCACCAGCTCCATGGGTAGGCGCGCATTGTTGTCGAGCGTCTCCTGCCAGATTGCACCGACTGGGGGGAACATCCGTTCGATCCAGCTGACCGTGTCTCCTTTTTTGAGCACCGGTGTCTCAGGCTGAAGTTGGCGGTACGGATAACGTGGGAATAGCGTTTCGCCCAGGCGCTGGAAGAATCTCGGCTTGTCCACCTCCGCCAGATACCTGCTGAAGCTCGTGCGAAAGCGTTCGTTGCGCAGCAGCCGGGTGAGCGCTTGTGCTGCATGTTGGGCGGTCGGATAGCCCCGAAGTGGTGTTGCATCGCCCGGCAAGTAAAGCAGGCAGGCTTGCTCGCGGCCCTGAGGTTGCGGCCGTACTAGCAGGGGACCATGTATCACTGTGCCAAATATGCGTAGTGCATTGCATTGCAGAGTTGTCGGTTTGCTGGTCAGCGCCTCGCCCAGTGCGACACGGCTGGGATCGAGCAGGCCGCGCAGGTCGGCGATGACCAACTCTGTTGCAAACGCCGTGCGGTCGTGTGCAGCGAGCAGTGCACGGAAGTTGTCGTTATCGTAGTGGTGGTGCAACTGCTGTTGGTAGCGTCCGCCGATGTCGAGCGTGCGTACGCCGTCGACGAACGGTTTGCCATCGACCGGCAGTAAATGGCCATGACGCGACTGCGCCAGGCGTACCTCGGTGCCCGCGGGGTAATTGAGCAGGGCCGCCTCAAGCCAACTCATGTCGCGCTTCTGTGCGCTGTCCCACAGCCAACCTTGCTCGGCAGAAGGTAGCGCCTGCGCGGGGTACCATTGCGGCAGTGCCGCTTCGAGCAGTTGTTTGCCAAAGGTTTCCAGCGGTGCAACGTTCGCCAGTTGGTTGCGTACCTGGAGAGCAGCTCGCTGGCTGGCGAGAACGCGTTGCTCTAGCTTGGCGATTTCGCTGCGCGTGGCTCGGCGCAGCCAGGTGGGTAGACGAGCATCGACGAGCGCGCTGACGGGGGGGAGATTGTAGGGCATGGGCGGCAGTCCTTTAAGAGAAAGGCCGCCAGGCTAGTGTGTCGCGAGAGGCTGCGGTGGTAGCAGGAAACTACCCAGCCCACGGAAAAGAAAACGGCACCTGCCAGAGGTGCCGTTCATGCTAACCGCGCTGGGTATTACCCGTGCAGCTCTTCTGCCGCATACAGCGTGTTTTCCAGCAGGCATGCCCGGGTCATCGGCCCTACGCCACCTGGCACCGGCGTGATCCAGCCAGCGCGCGGCAGGGCGGTCTCGTAGGTCACGTCGCCGACCAGCTTGCCGTCATCCTGACGGTTGATGCCGACATCGATGACGATGGCACCTTCCTTAATCCACTCACCCTTGACCAACCCCGGCTTGCCGGCGGCAACGACCACCAGGTCGGCACGCCCGACGTGGCCAGCCAGGTCCTTGGTGAAGCGATGGCATACAGTCACGGTGCACCCGGCGAGCAGCAGCTCCATCGCCATCGGCCGGCCAACGATGTTGGAGGCGCCGACGATCACTGCGTCCATGCCGTACAGGTCCTGACCGGTGCTTTCCAGCAAGGTCATGATGCCTTTCGGCGTGCACGGGCGCAGCAGGGGGATGCGCTGGGCCAGGCGGCCGATGTTGTACGGGTGGAAACCGTCGACGTCCTTGTCCGGACGAATGCGCTCGAGCAGCAGCGAGGCATCGAGGTGCGCCGGCAGCGGCAGTTGCAGGAGGATGCCGTCGACAGCCGGGTCGTCGTTGAGACGGTCGATCAGCTCGGTCAGGGCCTGCTGCGTGGTGTCACTGGGCAGGTCGAAGGCCTGCGAAATGAAGCCGACCTCTTCGCAGTCCTTGCGCTTGTGCGAGACATAGACTTGGGAGGCGGGGTCGGTGCCGACCAGGATCACCGCCAGGCCCGGCGTGCGCAGGCCTTGCTGGCGACGCTCCGCGACACGTTGAGCGATCTGCTTGCGCAGGTTGGCGGCGATCGCCTTGCCATCGATTAGGTGTGCAGTCATAGACGCGTGATTAACCATCGAGAAAGGAACAATAAAGAGGGCGCATTCTCGCACGACACGGCCCGAGGGCAAAGGCGCGTGGTCGGGCAAATCCTCTAACCCCTTAAATATTTTGAATTTTTTAGAAAAAGGTGTTGACGCTCTTATGGCTCGTCTATAAGATTCGCCGCACTTGTCGGGCACAGCCTAGCACTGGTTGGCGAGGTCGGGCAGAATGAGTGGTTTGTTTATTGCTCGTTCGGTTAGGCTTTATGCTTATGCGCCCGTAGCTCAGCTGGATAGAGCATCCGCCTTCTAAGCGGATGGTCGCAGGTTCGAGTCCTGCCGGGTGCGCCATTAGGCAGCTTGGTCAAGTAGGTCTGTAAAGCGATATGGTGGGCGTAGCTCAGTTGGTAGAGCGCCGGATTGTGATTCCGGTTGTCGTGGGTTCGATTCCCATCGTCCACCCCATATTCTGCAAAGGCGCCTCGATGTAGATCCGGCGCCTTTGCTTTAAGCGTTACGCGGACGTGGTGAAATTGGTAGACACACTGGATTTAGGTTCCAGCGGCGCAAGCTGTAAGAGTTCGAGTCTCTTCGTCCGCACCATGCTTCTGTAAGGTTGTACCGCAACACTGCATTATGGTGGGCGTAGCTCAGTTGGTAGAGCGCCGGATTGTGATTCCGGTTGTCGTGGGTTCGATTCCCATCGTCCACCCCATATTTATGAAGGCGCCTTGGTCGTGAGATCGGGCGCCTTTTTTGGTTTTGGGTTTGTGGGTATTCCAGCCCTTGCAATCCTCTAGTGACACCCCAATAAAAGCTGATAGATTTCAGCTGGTTGAAACACCAGCCTGTAGGCAGGTAGAGGAATTAACCCCATGATTGCAAAAGAAGCTCGCCAGGCGTTGGCGCTGCAGCGCTTCGCTGATGCCAATCCGCAATTGCTCGAAGAGATTCGCGAGCTGGATGCCCGTGAGCAGGTTCAGCAGATCGAGTGGGCATTCGAAGATGCAGCCGACGAGCAGGGTATTCAGCCTTGGGAGTTGGCGCTGCAACTGATCGCCGAAAGCCCTGAGCAACTGCAGGCCATGCGCCTGGAGACTCATCGCGAAGTGGCCGAAGCACTGGGCCTGGAGTGGGAAGAATACTGCCAGTTCAACGAAATCGACCCCGAGTAAGGGTGTTTTCACGGACTGCAGTTGTTTGACAAGGTATTTCGGTTGCGTGGCGCCGGCGGCGCTGCGCAGCCTACTTAAATGAACAGGCTCGGCGGCACGCCGTGCGGGCCTTGCAAGCTAATCGACCGGCGTGGTTTCCCGTCGTCCCGAGTGGGGTGACTTCTGCTGCGTGACTCACTAGAATGCTTGCCCTTGATTCTGGAGTCGGGCTATCGCCGGCTAACGTCTGTGCAACGAGGAATATCCATGCAAGTTTCTGTTGAAAACACTTCCGCTCTCGAGCGCCGCATGACCATCGCCGTTCCGGCCGAGCGCGTCGAGAACGAAGTCAACAAGCGTCTGCAGCAGACTGCCAAGCGCGCCAAAGTCGCGGGCTTCCGCCCAGGCAAAGTGCCGATGAGCGTGATCCGCCAGCGTTTCGAAGCCGATGCTCGTCAAGAGGCTTTCGGTGACCTGGTCCAGGCTTCCTTCTACGAAGCCATCGTCGAGCAGAAGCTGAACCCGGCGGGTGCTCCGGCTGTCGAGCCGAAGTCCTTCGAAAAGGGCAAGGACCTGGAGTTCGTCGCCATCTTCGAAGTGTTCCCAGAATTCGCCGTTGCCGGCCTGGAGTCGATCAACGTCGAGCGCCTGAGCGCCGAAGTGGCTGACGCCGACCTGGACAACATGCTGGAAGTGCTGCGCAAGCAGAACGTGCGCTTCGAGGCTGTCGAGCGTGCTGCCGAGAAAGACGACCAGGTCAACATCGACTTCGTCGGCAAGATCGACGGTGAAGCCTTCGCCGGTGGTTCGGCCAAGGGCACTCAGCTGGTGCTGGGCTCGGGTCGCATGATCCCAGGTTTCGAAGACGGCCTGGTAGGCGCCAAGGCGGGCGAAGAGCGCGTTGTCAACGTGACCTTCCCTGAGGACTACCAGAACCTGGACCTGGCTGGCAAAGCTGCCGAGTTCACCATCACTGTCAACAGTGTTTCGGCCCCTGTGCTGCCAGAGCTGAACGAAGAGTTCTTCGCTCAGTTCGGCATCAAAGAGTCCACCCTGGAAGGCTTCCGCACCGAAGTTCGCAAGAACATGGAGCGTGAACTGCGCCAGGCGATCAAGACCAAGGTGAAGAACCAGGTCATGGATGGTCTGCTGGCCGCCAACCCGATCGAAGTGCCCAAAGCCCTGCTGGAAAACGAAGTCAACCGTCTGCGCGTGCAGGCTGTTCAGCAGTTCGGTGGCAACATCAAGCCGGAGCAACTGCCGGCCGAGCTGTTCGAAGAGCAAGCCAAGCGCCGCGTGGTGCTGGGCCTGATCGTCGCCGAGGTGGTCAAGCAGTTCGAGCTGAAGCCGGACGACGCCAAGGTTCGCGAGATGATCGAAGAAATGGCTTCGGCTTACCAAGAGCCTGAGCAGGTCATCTCCTGGTACTACAAGAACGACCAGCAGCTGAACGAAGTGCGTTCGGTTGTGCTGGAAGAACAAGTTGTAGATACTGTTCTGCAGAAAGCGACTGTGACCGACAAGTCGGTCTCGTACGAAGAAGCAGTAAAGCCAGCGCAGGCGCCTGCCGAAGCTGAGTAATACGGTTTTCTCGTAGGAAGCCCCCACAAGCCAGCCTTCGCGCTGGCTTGTGTGTATTCAAGCCATGACTATTTGGGAGTGAGCGCAGGACATGTCCCGCAATTCTTATATTCAGCAGAGCTCTGACATCCAGGCCGCAGGCGGCCTGGTCCCGATGGTTATCGAGCAGTCCGCCCGTGGCGAACGTGCCTATGACATCTATTCGCGCCTGTTGAAGGAGCGAGTGATCTTCCTGGTTGGCCCGGTTGAAGACTACATGGCCAACCTCGTCGTAGCGCAGATGCTGTTCCTCGAAGCGGAAAACCCGGACAAGGATATCCATCTCTACATCAACTCCCCAGGCGGCTCGGTGACTGCTGGCATGTCGATCTACGACACCATGCAATTCATCAAGCCGGATGTCTCGACCATCTGCATCGGCCAGGCCTGCAGCATGGGCGCCTTCCTGTTGACCGCAGGTGCCAAGGGCAAGCGTCACTGCCTGCCAAACTCGCGCGTCATGATCCACCAGCCGCTTGGCGGCTTCCAGGGTCAGGCTACCGACATCCAGATCCACGCCCAGGAAATCCTCAGCATCAAGGCGCGTCTCAACGAGCTGCTGGCCTACCACACTGGCCAGGACCTCGAGACCATCCAGCGTGATACTGAGCGTGACAACTTCATGAGCGCCTCGCGCGCGGCCGAGTACGGCCTGATCGACTCGGTATACGACAAGCGGCAACTGGTCTCCTGAACCCAGGCGCCAGAGCAGGTAGGTGCCGAAAGCGCCTACCTGCGGACTTGAAAAAGCCCGCAATTGCCTTCATCTTGTGTTGCAAGCCTACCGGATTGGATCGATCGAATGACTGACACCCGTAACGGCGAGGACAGCGGCAAATTGCTTTATTGCTCCTTCTGCGGCAAAAGCCAGCACGAAGTACGCAAACTGATTGCCGGGCCCTCGGTATTTATCTGCGACGAGTGCGTCGACCTGTGCAACGACATCATCCGAGAGGAGGTGCAGGAAGCCCAGGCCGAAAGCAGCGCGCACAAATTGCCTTCGCCGAAAGAAATCAGCGGCATCCTGGACCAGTACGTGATTGGTCAGGAGCGCGCGAAGAAGGTGCTCGCCGTAGCGGTGTACAACCACTACAAGCGCCTGAATCAGCGTGACAAGAAGGGTGACGAGGTCGAACTCGGCAAGAGCAACATCCTGCTCATCGGGCCAACTGGCTCGGGCAAGACGCTGCTCGCTGAAACCCTCGCACGCCTGTTGAACGTGCCGTTTACCATTGCCGACGCGACCACCCTGACCGAAGCCGGTTACGTGGGTGAGGATGTCGAGAACATCATTCAGAAACTGCTGCAGAAGTGCGACTACGACGTGGAAAAGGCCCAGATGGGCATTGTCTACATCGACGAGATCGACAAGATCTCGCGCAAGTCGGACAACCCGTCGATCACCCGTGACGTTTCGGGTGAAGGGGTGCAGCAGGCGCTGTTGAAGCTGATCGAGGGCACTGTTGCCTCCGTTCCGCCGCAAGGGGGCCGCAAGCACCCGCAACAGGAGTTTCTGCAGGTTGATACCCGCAACATCCTGTTCATCTGCGGTGGCGCTTTCTCGGGCTTGGAAAAGGTCATCCAGAACCGCTCCACCAAGGGTGGGATCGGTTTTGGCGCCGAAGTCCGCAGCAAGGAAGAAGGCAAGAAGGTCGGCGAATCGCTGCGCGAAGTCGAGCCGGACGATCTGGTCAAGTTTGGCCTTATCCCCGAGTTTGTCGGCCGCCTGCCGGTGCTGGCGACCCTCGATGAGCTGGATGAGGCTGCGTTGATGCAGATCCTCACCGAGCCGAAGAACGCCCTCACCAAGCAGTACGCCAAGCTATTCGAGATGGAAAGCGTGGACCTCGAGTTCCGCAGCGATGCCCTCAAGGCCGTCGCACGCAAGGCTCTGGAGCGCAAAACCGGCGCCCGTGGCCTGCGTTCGATCCTCGAAGGCGTGCTGCTCGACACCATGTATGAGATCCCTTCGCAGAAGGATGTCAGCAAAGTGGTGATCGACGAGAGCGTCATCGAAGGCACTTCGCAGCCGCTGATGATCTACGAGAACAGCGAGCCGCAAGCCAAGGCCGCGCCCGACGCCTAAGTTGGGTAGTGGTAGCAAGCAAGAAAGGGGCCTACGGGCCCCTTTCTGCTTTTCCTGCGCAAGCGCTTGTAATTTCCCAAGCGTGCCCCCACATTAGGTCCAAGCATCATTTCCACCGGTTTCCGGCCTTATGGCCGCTGTAGAGGCGAAATCATGAAGACCACCCTCGACTTGCCTCTTTTGCCATTGCGCGATGTCGTTGTTTATCCGCACATGGTTATCCCGCTGTTTGTGGGGCGTGAGAAGTCCATCGAGGCCCTTGAGGCTGCGATGACTGGCGAGAAGCAGATCCTGCTGCTGGCCCAGAAGAACCCTGCCGACGATGATCCGGGCGAAGACGCCCTGTACCGCGTCGGTACTGTCGCAACCGTGCTGCAGCTGCTGAAGCTGCCCGATGGCACCGTCAAGGTGCTGGTCGAGGGTGAGCAGCGTGGTGCCGTCGAACGCTTTACCGAAGTAGAAGGGCACACCCGTGCCGAAGTCTCCCTGATTGACGAAACCGATACTGCCGAGCGCGAATCGGAAGTCTTCGTGCGCACGTTGCTGTCGCAATTCGAGCAGTATGTGCAGCTGGGCAAGAAAGTCCCCGCTGAAGTGCTGTCCTCGCTGAACAGCATCGAAGAGCCTGGGCGCCTGGTCGATACCATGGCCGCGCACATGGCGCTGAAGATCGAGCAGAAGCAGGAAATTCTCGAGATCGTTGACCTGTCGACCCGTGTTGAGCACGTGTTGGCGATGCTGGATGGCGAAATCGACCTGTTGCAGGTCGAAAAGCGTATCCGTGGCCGAGTCAAGAAACAGATGGAGCGCAGCCAGCGCGAGTACTACCTGAATGAGCAGATGAAGGCCATTCAGAAAGAACTCGGCGATGGCGACGAAGGCCATAACGAAGTCGAGGAGCTGAAAAAGCGCATCGAAGCTGCTGGCCTGCCGAAAGACGCATTGGCCAAGGCTCAGGCCGAGCTGAACAAGCTCAAGCAGATGTCGCCGATGTCAGCTGAGGCCACCGTGGTGCGTTCCTACCTCGATTGGCTGGTGCAGGTGCCTTGGAAGGCCCAGAGCAAGGTACGCCTGGACCTCACCAAGGCCGAGGAAATCCTCGATGCCGACCATTACGGCCTGGAAGAAGTCAAGGAACGCATCCTTGAGTACCTCGCCGTGCAGAAGCGGGTGAAAAAGATCCGTGGTCCTGTGCTGTGCCTGGTTGGGCCGCCTGGCGTGGGCAAGACCTCCCTGGCCGAGTCTATCGCCGCGGCAACCAACCGCAAGTTCGTGCGCATGGCCCTGGGTGGTGTGCGTGACGAGGCCGAGATCCGTGGCCATCGCCGTACCTACATCGGTTCGATGCCTGGCCGCCTGATCCAGAAGATGACCAAAGTGGGTGTGCGCAACCCGCTGTTCCTGCTCGACGAGATCGACAAGATGGGCAGCGACATGCGCGGCGACCCGGCCTCGGCGCTGCTGGAAGTGCTTGACCCCGAGCAGAACCACAATTTCAACGACCATTACCTTGAGGTCGACTACGACCTCTCGGACGTGATGTTCCTGTGCACCTCGAACTCGATGAACATCCCGCCGGCGCTGCTCGACCGCATGGAAGTCATCCGCCTGCCGGGCTACACCGAGGACGAGAAGATCAACATCGCGGTCAAATACCTGACACCCAAGCAGGTCAAGGCCAACGGTTTGAAGAAGGAAGAGCTGGAGATCGACGTCTCGGCGATTCGTGACATCATTCGTTACTACACGCGCGAAGCCGGTGTGCGCGGCCTGGAACGGCAGATTGCCAAGGTCTGCCGCAAGGTGGTCAAGGAACATACCGGGCAGAAGCAGGTCAAGGTCAAGGTTGCCAGCGAGCAGCTCGAACACCTGCTGGGCGTGCGCAAGTTCCGCTACGGCCTCGCCGAGCAGCAGGATCAGATCGGCCAGGTGACAGGCCTGGCCTGGACTCAAGTGGGCGGTGAGCTGCTGACCATCGAGTCGGTAGTCATCCCTGGCAAGGGCCAGTTGATCAAGACCGGCTCGCTGGGTGACGTCATGGTCGAATCGATCACTGCCGCACAGACCGTGGTCCGCAGCCGTGCTCGCAGCCTGGGGATTGCCGCCGACTTCCATGAGAAGCACGACGTGCACATCCACATGCCCGAAGGCGCCACGCCGAAGGACGGCCCGAGCGCCGGCATTGGTATGTGCACCGCGCTGGTGTCCGCGCTGACGCAGATTCCAGTACGCGCGGACGTCGCCATGACCGGTGAAATCACCCTGCGTGGCCAGGTGTTGGCCATTGGTGGTTTGAAGGAAAAACTGCTGGCGGCGCACCGTGGCGGAATCAAGACCGTGATCATTCCGGAGGAGAATGTTCGCGATCTGAAGGAGATTCCGGAAAATATCAAACAGGATCTTCAGATCAAACCGGTCAAATGGATTGACGAAGTCCTGCAAATTGCGCTGCAATACGCCCCGGAGCCCTTGCCAGATGTGGCTCCTGAGATTGTCGCGAAAGATGAGAAGCGCGACGGCGATGCTAAGGAAAGAATCAGCACGCATTAGTAGTTTTTGGCTGGGGGGCTTTCCTTGACAGTTTTTTCGGGGCCTTGCTATAAAGCGGCACGCTATTGTCAGTAAGCCACCCAGTAAACGTTTCATAAGCTTTTCATTACATACTTAGAAACAAACTCAATAGAGAAATTAAGGGGACTTCGAGTGAACAAGTCGGAACTGATTGACGCTATCGCTGTATCGGCTGACATTTCCAAAGCTGCCGCCGGCAAAGCACTGGACGCTGTGATCGACTCCGTGACCGGTGCCCTGAAAGCAGGCGACGACGTCGTGCTGGTTGGCTTCGGTACCTTCTCGGTCAAAGAGCGCGCCGAGCGCACCGGTCGCAACCCGCAAACTGGCAAGGCGATCAAGATCGCTGCCGCCAAGGTTCCAGGTTTCAAGGCTGGCAAAGGCCTGAAAGACGCCGTCAACTAAGTCGTCTCTTTCAGCCGGACCGGGCCTTGCCAGGTTCGAGCACGCTGAAGGCGGGACGCAAACGTTCCCGCCTGACACGTTTGCTAAGAAAAGGCGCATCCTCGGATGCGCCTTTCTTTTATCAGGATTCTACCCACGCTCCGCGGTTGTCGACGCAGTGGTACAGCCGTTTCTGGGGGACGCATGCTGCAAAATATCAGGGACAATTCACAAGGTTGGATTGCCAAGACCATCATCGGCCTCATCGTCGTACTGATGGCGTTGACCGGCTTTGAAGCCATTTTTCAGGCCGCCACCCATAGCCAGGATGCCGCCAAGGTAAACGGCCAGACCATCAGCCAGAACGAGCTGAGCCAGGCCACCGACATGCAGCGCCGCCAGCTGATGCAACAGCTGGGTAAGGACTTCGACCCGGCATTGCTGGACGAAAAACTGCTGCGCGACGCCGCGCTCAAAGGGCTGATCGATCGCAAGCTGCTGCTGCAGGGTGCCGAAGACGCCAAGTTCGCCTTCTCCGAGGCTGCGCTGGACCAAGTGATCCTGCAGACGCCGGAATTCCAGGTCGATGGCAAATTCAGCGCCGACCGCTTCGACCAGGTCATTCGCCAGATGGGCTATGGCCGTATGCAGTTCCGCGAAATGCTCGCCGAAGAAATGCTGATCGGCCAGGTGCGCACCGGTATCGCCGGTAGCAGCTTTGTCACCGATAAGCAGGTCGACGCCTTCGCGCGCCTGGAAAGCCAGACCCGCGATTTCGCCTCGATGACCTTCAAGGCCAACCCGGCTGCGGTCAAGGTCAGCGATGACGAGGTCAAGGCACACTACGATCAGCACGCCAAGGAGTTCATGACCCCCGATCAAGTGGTCATCGACTACGTCGAGCTTAAAAAGTCGGCGTTCTTCGATCAGGTCAAGGTCAGCGACGACGAGCTCAAGGCCCAGTACGAGAAAGACATCGCCAACCTCGCCGAGCAGCGCCACGCCGCGCACATCCTCATCGAGGTCAACGATAAGACCAACGATGCCCAGGCCAAGGCCCGCGCCGAAGAAGTCGAGCAACGTCTGGCCAAGGGAGAAGACTTTGCCAAACTGGCCAAAGAGTTCTCCCAGGACCCAGGTTCCGCCAACAGCGGTGGCGACCTTGGTTTCGCAGGGCCAGGTGTGTATGACCCGGCCTTCGAGGACGCCCTCTACAAGCTTGAGGACGGCCAGGTTTCGGCCCCGGTACGCACCGAGTTCGGCTACCACCTGATCAAGTTGCTGGGCAAGCAGGCACCAGAAGTGCCGAGCTTTGCCAGCCTCAAGGACAAGCTGACGCGTGACCTGAAGACTCCGCTGGTCGAGCAGCGCTATGTCGATGCCAGCAAGCAGCTGCAGGATGCTGCCTACGAGGCTGCCGACCTGGCCCAGCCGGCTCAGGACCTGAACCTCAAGGTACACACCTCGGCGCCGTTCGGTCGTGAAGGTGGCGAAGGCATAACTGCCAACCGTGCAGTTGTTCAGGCTGCGTTCTCTGAAGAAGTGCTCGAGGAGGCTGCCAACAGCACCGCCATCGAGCTGGACCCGGAAACCACCGTGGTGCTGCGCGTCAAGGAGCACCGCAAGCCAGAGCAACTGCCACTGGAAGCCGTGGCCAAGAACATCAGCGAACACCTGGCCAAGGAGAAGGCGACCGCCGAACTCAAGACCAAGGCGGACAAGCTGATCGCTGGCTTGCGTGACGGTTCCATTGCTGCCGGTACTGCCCACGATGGGCAGAGCTGGAAGGCCTACGAGGCAGTCACTCGAGGCCAGGACGGTATCGACCCGGCCGAGCTGCAGGCGCTGTTCCGCTTGGCCAAGCCGCAAGCCAAGGACAAGCCGGTGTACGGCAGCGTGGTCCTGGCCGACGGCAGCCTGGTCGTGCTGCAGCTCAAGGGCGTCAATGAAGGCGCCGCCGCCAGCGACGAAGAGAAGCAGCAGATCCGCCGCTACCTCGCTTCGCGTGCTGGCCAGCAGGACTTTGCGGCCTATCGCAAGCAGCTGGAAGGCAGTGCGGACATTACACGCTACTGAGTAACTGTCTGCTAACGAAACAGGCCGCTTGATGCGGCCTGTTTCGTTTTGCCTGTACCGGCCTCTTCGCGGCTAAAGCTCCCACAGATGGTAGTGAAATTCCTGTGGCAGCGGCTTTAGCCGCGAATAGAGGCCAATATTGACGAAACACCCCTACCTTTTCTCCCCCTCATAGTTATCCAGCGTATCGCGCGCAATCTCCCGCCCCAGCGCAATCAGCTCCGGCGCTTTGTAGAACTCGAAAAACCGGCACACCCGCTTGGGCACGTTGATCAGCACATCCGGTGGGTAGCCGGCGATCTTGTACTGCGCCAGCGACGTCTGCATCACCTCGAAGCTCTGGTTGATCAGGTCCAGCAGCGAAGCCGGCCCGACGTTGTCGATGATGAACGACCCGGTGGCCGATTTCGGCGCGCCTTCGCTCTCCGGGGCCGCCGCCGGTTGCTGGCCGACAGGGTCGGCTGTATCGGCCAGCCAGGGATTGGGTGGCGCCAGGCCTTCGGCGGTTATCACCTGCTCGATGCGCATCAGTTCTTCGGCCGGCTTGCGTCGAAACGGCAGGCGCGAGCCCAGCGAGCTGAGCAGCGCGTCGAAGCGCATCTTGAAAGCTGCAGGCCGTTCGATCACCGGCAACTGGTACTGCTTCTGGTTGGTGGAGTTGAGGTTCACTGCAATGATCATGTCGCAGTGGCTGGAAACCACCGGCACGATTGGCAGTGGGTTGAGAATGCCGCCATCGACCAGCATGCGGTTGCCTTGCACGACTGGCGTGAACAGGCTCGGAATAGCCGCCGAGGCGCGCATGGCCTGGTGCAGGCAACCTTCCTGGAACCAGATCTCCTGCTGGTGGGTCAGGTCGGTGGCCACTGCCGTGTAAGGAATGCGCAGCTGCTCGATATTGATCTCGCCAACGATCTTGCGGATCTGGCCGAATACCTTGTCGCCGCGAATGGCGCCGAGCCGGAAGCTGACGTCGACCAGGCGCAGCACATCCAGGTAGTCCAGGCTTTCGATCCAGTTGCGGTACTCCTCGAGTTTGCCCGCTGCGTAGATACCGCCGATCACCGCGCCCATTGAGCAGCCGGCGATGCATGCGATGTCGTAGCCGCGTCGCTCGATTTCCTCGATCACGCCGATATGGGCGTAGCCCCGCGCGCCGCCCGATCCCAACACCAGTGCTACACGTTTACTCATGATCTTCCTCGGCCTCTGCCAGCATGCTCTTACAATGCACCGGGCGCTGCCTGTGCTTCAATGTAGACTCTAGGCAAAACACGCCAGGCGCGGCACTTTTCAGCTGCCCGCGCGTCGAACAGCCACTCTATTTCAATCTGTTGAGGTACCACCGATGAAAGCCTGGATCTGCCTTCCTCTGATTGCCCTGGCCCTTGCCGGCTGCGCGGGCAAGACGGCTTACCGTGACAGCTGTGCGACGCAGCTGGATGCCGCCTGGAAGGAGCTCGACCTGGCCAAGGCCGAAGGGTTTGCCGGTACTGTCAGCTATTCAAAGGCCTTGTCGCTGCTGACCGGCGCCAAGACCCAGCAACAGTTCGAAGGCTTCGAGGGTTGCAGCAAAAAAGCCGAAAAGGCGCGTTTCTACATTCGTGAGTCGCGCGCCGGGCGCTGACCGAGGAGCGCTGTATGTCTGCCATGCTCGACCATGTAGTTGCCCAGGTGCTGGGCTCGCAGGTACGCCTGCTGGCCTGTCGCGAACGCCTGGCCGCCGATACCGATAGCGAGGCATTGCATGACCTGCGCACCAGCGTGCGGCGGCTGCGCAGTCTGCTGCGGCCGTTGAGAGGATTGCCTGGGGTCGAGCAGTTGGAAGAGGCTGCCAAGGCGCTCGGTACCCTGACCACACCGCTGCGTGATCGTGAGGTATTGGGCGCCGAGTTGATCAACCGTGGTTTTGCTGACGCCGGGCAGCGGCGCCTGCAAGGGCGCACCGCTACCTTTGCCAGCGTCGCGTCCAGCCTGCAGCTGGGGAGGGTGCTGACGATCGTCGATGCGTTCCCGCTGTTTTTGCGCGCGGCAGAGCGCGAAGGGCTGGTCAGCGCGTTGGGTAAACGCGTCGACAAACGCCTGGTCAAGCAGTGGCGCAAGTTGAACCACGCGTTGCAGGATCCCGCCCATGATCGCCATCGCTTGCGCTTGCTGATAAAGCGGGTGCGCTATGGCGACGAGGCATACCCTCAGTTGGATCATGCCGGAAAGCCGCTACGGCGCTTGCTGAAAAAAGCCCAGGGCGATTTGGGTGACTGGCATGACCGTTTGCAATGGTTGTTGCAGGCACAAACCCATTCGGATCTCTCACCCTGCAAAGTCGATTGGGAGCAGGAGCTGCATGAGGCGGAGCGTAAGTCCGATCTCACGCTGGAGGCGCTGCATAACGCGCTGGCGCGGCGCAAGCCTGACAAATGACCGATATGCGGGCTGATCGAGCGCGGCTTGCTGGATAGTATTGGCTGACACCTTTCGCTGTCGCAGGAGCCGGCCCATGAATTTCAATCAACTGCTCGACGCCGTCCGAGAAAACCCTGAGGCCGTCAGCATCCCGGCCGACTGGGCCCAGGGGCGCGCCGCTTTTGGCGGGCTGATGGCCGCCATGGTCTACGAGGCCATGCGCCTGAAACTCTCCGATAACCGCCCCGTGCGTTCCCTGGCAATCAGCTTCGTCGCACCGGCCGCGCCGGATGTGCCCACCCGATTCGAAGTCGAAGTGCTGCGTGAGGGTAAAGCGGTCAGCACACTGCTTGGCCGAGCACTGCAGGATGGCCAGGTGGTGACCTTGGTGCAGGGTAATTTCGGTGCCGGGAGGCCGTCGGTGGTCGATGTTCCGGCACTGCCGGCCATGGAGATGAAAGCGCTCGAGGATGCGGCTCCGGAGTTGCCGTACATCAAAGGCGTGACCCCGGAGTTCATGCGCCATGTCGCCCTGCGCTGGGCGGTTGGCGGTTTGCCGTTCAGTGGCAATCAATCACGGCAAATGGGCGGCTGGGTGCGTTTGCGAGACGTGGCTGAAGAGCCGGTCAACGAATCTCACCTGCTGGCCCTGGTAGATGCCTGGCCGCCCAGCTTGATGCCTTATCTGAAGCAGCCAGCGGCAGGCAGCACGCTGACCTGGACCATCGAATTCATCCAGCCAATTGCGAAACTGTCGACGCTGGACTGGTGCCGCTACTGCGTCGAAACCGAGCATGCCCGGGACGGTTACGGCCATGCCGCCGCTGCCCTGTGGACGGCTGAAGGGGAATTGCTGGCATTGAGCAGGCAGACAGTCACGGTGTTTGCCTAGGTTTCAATGCCGATGCTTGTGGCGCTCGCGCCACGCACGCCACCAGGCACCGCTGAGCACGAAGCGTGGAAAGGTGATGAACTGTTCTGTCAGCAGGCGCTGTATGGCGTCCTTGCGGTTGGCGAACGGCTCTGGCTGCTCGGCTTCCAGGCGGTGGCCCTGGCGCTGCAGGCCTAAACCTGCGATCAGGGCAATGACGCCGACGGCGATCTGGCCCAGGTCCAGGGCGAACAGGCCTGACAGTATCAGCAGGGCGCCGAGGATGAACAGCGGCACGGCAATCAGGTGCAGCACCAGGTTGGTCGGGTGCCGGTGGTTGTGGTGGTAGCCGCGCCATTGCCAGGCGGGCAAGTTGGGCAGTCGTTTGCTCATGGGCATTTCCTCGCAGTCATGCCCAAAGCTTAGTGCGGCCCTGTGATCGCAGCCAATCGAGGCTGGCTATGATGACTATAGCTTGAGCTGGCCAATGGCCGTGTTCAGTTCGCCAGCCAGCGTCGCCAGCTCGCTGCTGGTGGTCGCCGAATCAACCGTCTGCTGTACGGTTCTTTCGGTGACATCGCGAATGCTCACCACCGCGCGGTTCATTTCTTCAGCGACCTGGCTTTGCTGCTCGGCGGCGACAGCGATCTGGGTGTTGCTCTCGCGCATTTGCGCCACCGCGCCGGTGATGTCGGCCAGCGCAGCGCCGGCTTCCTGGGCCTGGCGCACGCAGTCGTCGGCCTTGTACGAGCTTTCCTGCATGAACTCCACCGCATCGCGGGTGCCGGCCTGCAGCTCGGCGACCATGGCGGTGATTTCGTCGGTAGAAGTCTGCACACGTTTGGCCAGGCTGCGCACTTCATCGGCGACCACGGCAAAGCCACGGCCGAGGTCGCCAGCGCGTGCGGCCTCGATGGCGGCATTGAGCGCCAGCAGGTTGGTCTGCTCGGCGATACTGTGAATCACATTGACCACGCCATTGATCTTCTGGCTGTCTTCGGCCAGCTGGCGGATCATTTCGGCGGTTTGCTGTACGCCGTTGGACAGCCCCGCAATCGAGTCCTGGACTCGGTTGACCACGTCCTTGCCGCTGCCTGCGAGGGTGTCGGCGGTCTGCGACTGGTCGCGGGTAGCGCCAGCATGCTGGGCGATATGGTGCACGGTGGCGGACATTTCATTGATGGCCGTGGCCGCCTGGTCGGTTTCGCTCTGCTGGCCGAGCATGCCATGGCGTACTTCGTTCATGCTCAACGCCAGGCGCGCGGCGCCCGAGTCGAGTTGCGCGGCGGTGCGCGCCACGGTGCTGACCACGCGGTGGTAGGTCGACTGCATGGCGTTGAAGGCGCCGGCCATCTGACCCACCTCGTCACCGCAGGCCAATGGCACGCGGGCCGACAAGTCGCCGGTCTTTTCCACGTGCAGCATCACGTCCTTGAGCGTGTTGAGCTGGCTCAGCAGGAAGCGGATCAGTAGTTGCGAGGCGCAGAGCATCGCCAGCATCAGGATCAGTACGCAGATGGCGTAATTGTTGAAACGCACTAGGAACACCTGGCGCAGGCTAGGCGCCTGGGCCAGGACCGCCACCTGTTGATCACCATGGCGCAGAACCTGGGCGCCGCGCAGCGGGTTATCCCCCAAGACCCAGGCGGCCGGCAGGTCGACCCAGCCCTGTGCATCGCGCAAGACATCAAGGGCTTGGCCGGCATAAATCGGCGTTTGCCCGGGTTGCAAGGCGATCACGTTGGCCTGGTGCGGCAGGGCCTGCTGGGCGGGCCAGGCGGCCAGCAGCTCGGCCTGAGATTGCGCCTGGGCCTGCGCGGCTTCGGCGCGGGCTTGCTGCTCAAGGTTTACGGCGTAGAGCACCAGCATCAAGGTCGTGACGAAGGCCACCGCGTTGACGGCCCAGAATTTGTACTTCAGGGAGATATTGCTAAGCCAGGCACCCATGGTAGGTCTTCTCTGAGTTGAGCGGAAACATTATTGGCAAGGTGCCATCATTGTGCCCGCGCACGCCAGGGAGGCTTTGATGTGTATCAACAAAGGGTTTTATGCCGGTCCTGGCTCAGGGAAGCTGAAAGAATGCTCGGGCGGTGGCGGTGGTATGCGCTGCGGTGGTTTCAACGCTTTCATTCCGGTGCAAGGCCACCTCGCGGAGTACTTCGGGCAGAAAAGCCGGCTCGTTGCGCCCGTTCTTCGGTTTCGGCCGCAAGCTGCGCGGCAGCAGGTAAGGTGCGTCGCTTTCCAGCATCAGGCGCCCAGTTGGGATATTGCCTACCAGTGGGTGTAGGTGCGTACCGCGGCGCTCATCGCAGATCCAGCCGGTGATGCCGATGTGCAAATCGATGTCCAGGTAGGCGAACAGCGCCTCGCGCTCGCCGGTAAAGCAGTGCACGACAGCGGCCGGTAGTTGGTCGCGGTAATCGCGCAGAATCGCCAGCAAGCGCTCGCTGGCATCGCGCTCGTGCAGGAATACCGGTAGGCGCAACTCTGCAGCCAGCGCCAGCTGGGCTTCCAGCGCTTTCTCCTGAAGCGGGCGAGGGGAGAAGTCACGGTTGAAGTCCAGCCCGCATTCGCCCACGGCGCGTACCCGCGATTCGCACAGCAACTGGCGCAGTTGTCGCTCGCTATTGGCATCCCAGGCCTTGGCATCGTGCGGGTGCACACCAGCCGTGGTGAACAGGTGCTGACTGTCGGGGTCGAGCTGTTGGCACAGTTCCAGTGCCTGTTCGCTGCCGGCCAGGCTGGTGCCGGTGAGGACCATCTGCACCACGCCGGCTTCGATGGCGCGCTCGACAATGCTGGCTTGTTGGTCATGGAAACTGCTGTTAGTCAGGTTGACGCCGATATCGATCAGTTGCATGGTGCTACCTCGTGCCGCGGAACGGCCAGCATAGCAAAAAGCGCGATATTCGGAAAAAACCAAGAACTTCAGTCAGTTGCTGTGGTCTTTTACCGTCATTTATCACGAACCATTCGGATACATTTTCGCATGCTGCGATACCTGCTCCCCCTGTTGCTGATGCTAGGGCTGATGACTGTCGGCCCCGCGTATGCACGCCTGCCTGGGCCGCAGCAACACGTACCGGCGAGCAAGACACGTGACCTCGAACAGATTCGCAGCAGCAAGGTGCTGCGGGTATTGGTCAACCAGAGTCGCAACAGTTCCGGCGAGATCAAGGGCGAGCCAGTGGGCATCGAGTACTACCGGTTGCGCGCGCTCGAGCATTACCTCAATGCCCGCGCCGGTGACGGCCAGCAAGTGCGCATCAAGCTTATCCCGCGTGCCAAGGAGCAGCTGCTTGGGGCTTTGCAGCGTGGAGAGGGCGACTTGGCTGCCCCAGGCGAGTTGCTCGACCCGTCGTTGGTGGGCGGGGTTGGCAGCAGTGCGCCGGTGCTGGACCAGGTGCCGTTATGGCTGGTCGGGCGCAAGGGCGAACGCAGCTATACCCGTGTCGAGCAGTTGTCCGGGCGAACCGTCGCGCTCACCAGTGCCAGCGCCGCCGGTGCAGCCATCCAGCAGATCAATCAGCAACTGGCACTGCGCAAGCGCCCGCCGGTGAAGATCGAATGGGTCGATTCGACTCTGGCAGTGGAGGACGTGCTGGAGATGGTCCAGGCCGGCATCTATCACCTGACCGTGGTGGAGCGGCCGATCGCCCAGCGTTGGGCGCGAGTGATGCCGCGCCTGCGCCTTGATAGCCGCCTGCAACTGGGCCAGCCGCAAGCCATGCGCTGGTACGTGCGGCGTGATGCAAGCATGCTGCTGGCGACCGTCGACCGTTTCTTGCAGGGTTATCGTGCGCCGGAGAACCAGGATGCGGCGTTCGAGCGCATCTACCGGCGCCAGTACCGCGTGCACAATCCACTTGCGCAAAAGAACCGTCAGCGCCTGAGCTCGCTGCGTGCGGTGCTGCAAAAGCATGGCGAGGCGCAACAGATCGACTGGCTCAACCTGGCTGCACTGGCTTTCAAAGAGTCGACGCTCAACCCGGCGGCACGTGGCAGTGGCGGGGCGCACGGCCTGATGCAGATCACCCCATCGGCGGCCCAGCGGGTGGGGGTGAGCAATACCGCCACGGTCGATGGCAATGTCCAGGCCAGTGCCCGTTACCTGGCGCTGATCCGCCGCAAGTTCTTCGCCAGCCCCAAGATCAACGAGCGTGAGCGCATGGCCTTTGTGTTGGCGGCTTACAACCTGGGGCCGGAGCGCGTGCAAGCCATGCGCGCCGAAGCGCGCAAGCGTGGCCTGAACGGCAACCAATGGTTCTTCCAGACCGAGCGCGTGGCCATGGAGCAGGTGGGCATGGGGCCGGTCAACTTCGTCAACAGCGTGAACAAGTACTTCCTGGCGTTCAACCGTGAACGGACCACCCTGGAGCGAGTTGCCAAGCGCTGACAAATCGATTTTATCGATTGTTATGTTGGGTTTTTTGCGATTTTCATATCTATCAGATTGATTATGATGGCGCCCATCCCAACACAACATTCCAGCTTCAAGGAAGTCACGCAATGAACAACGCAATTACCAAAATCCTCTCCACCCGTGCTGGCCATGGCCTGAGCGTGGTTCGCATCCTGGTCGGCATCATCTTCATGGCGCACGGTGCGCAGAAACTCTTCGGCCTATTCGGCGGCTACGGGCTGGAAGGCACCGGCCAGTGGATGGAGAGCATTGGCCTGGCGCCGGGTTACTTCATGGCCCTGCTGTCCGGTAGCGCCGAGTTCTTCGGTGGCCTGGCCCTGGTGATTGGGCTGCTGGCTCGCCCGGCGGCGCTGGCATTGACCGTTACCTTGGTGGTGGCGATCTTCTCGGTGCACATCGGCAACGGCTTGTTCATGTCCAACAATGGTTATGAGTTCGCCCTGGCCCTGATGGCCGGTACCGTGGCGGTGCTGATCGAAGGAGCGGGCCGTTTCTCCCTGGACCGCCTGATCGCTCGCTGATACAAGCTGCGCAGCAAGCTGCAAGCCCCAAGCTGATCACTTGGGGCTTGCAGCTTGCGGCCAGTAGCTCTAGCATACCGCCTGCGCCGATTTAAACAGCTACTTGCGGGGCGCAGGGCAGCCCAACCATGGGTTATCCGAAATACCGCTAAAGCGCTGGTTCGGTGACGCCTCCCACCGCTGCCCAGCGGGATTCGCGAGGCGGAGAAAAACTCCATGAGTTGTCCACGTACCAGTGTCTGCTTGAGCCCACTGCCTGCCAGCCAGGCCACCCGCACACCGCGCATCCTGCTCGGTGGTCAGCATCAGCCCACCCTTTTGCGTCACCTCGAAGGCTTGTCACGCCGCAAAGGCCATGCCCGCGCCTTTCTCATCCAGTTTGCCGAAACCGCGTGCCGCCTGGAGCAGTTTGGCAACGACCGTTTCGACCTTGCCGTGATCCAGGCGCCCGCCCTGCAAGATGCTGCCGAAGTGATTGGCCACCTCACGCGCATCGCGCGACAGGGGCTGATTACCCTACGCTGATCAGGCACGTCGTCCTCAGCTATCAGCCATCTGCGCAGCGTGATTCATGAAAGCAAGGTTGGCTGATAGATGAAAAGCTTTAGGGCTTGATAAAACGTGATGCGGCCTCGGCCACTTCGTACTCAATGTCGGTGACATCCCAGTAAGCATCACCTGTGGGGGTGCGTACTACAATCTCATCCCCGATTGACTTGCCAATGCATGCGCGTGCCATCGGTGAATCGACTGAGATAAATTCCTTGTTCCCATATATCTCATCCCCACCCACGATGCGGAATCTCTTACGCTCATCAGCATCATTGATAATGGTTACCCACGCCCCGAAAAACACTTTGCCTTCTTGGGTTTTTGCGTAAGGAACGACTCGAAGATCCTCGATGCGTTTTCGCAGATAGCGGACGCGTCGATCTATCTCTCTTAGCCTTTTTTTGTTGTACTGGTAATCGGCATTTTCACTTCGATCACCTAAGGACGCTGCCCAGGTTACTTTTCTGGTGATCTCTGGTCGCTCCTCCCGCCACAGCCAATCCAGTTCATCCTTCAAGGATTGATAGCCTGCTTCAGTGATAAGATTTGTAGCCATGTTTTTCCCGTGAGTGGTGCCCTTGCTTTCGGTAAAGATAGCGTTGCGCTTGAAATTCAAGTTTGACTGGCTTCAAAATCAGGCACTAGGTGATGTGCCAAAAGCAGCGATTTTCTTGAATAACCTGCTCAACCACCAACGACTTCGGGCTTGGCGGATTTCATCGATTTGCATAAAGGTATACGGGGAGGGCATGGTCTTTTCTTGAATACGCAGGATGCGTAAGCCTCTGATGATGTGGCGCGAGTAGAACCGCAGAGTCATGGAGCAGGCCAGCAGCCCGAACAAGGCGACCATCCCTGAAGTCATTATCCCGAACAGAGCCTAGCACTCCCGCAGCACTGCCAACGGGCTGGCATTGAGCGCCCGCCGCGTTCCCAGCACGCCGGCCCCGCCGACCAGTAGCGCACCGACCAGTGGCAGCACCAGCAGCCAGGGGTGCGGACTCCACTGCAGGTCGAACGCGTAGCGATACAGCACCAGGGTGATCAGTTCGCAGCCCAGTGCTGCCAGGGCGCCACTGGCCGCGCCCAACAGGCCGAACTCGATACGCCGCGCTTTCACCAGTAGCGGCCGCGCAGCGCCCAGCGCACGCAGCAAGGCACCTTGACGAATGCGCTCATCCAGCGTTGCCTGCAGGCCCGCGAACAACACCGCCAGCCCTGCCGCCAGTACGAACAACAGCACATATTCGACCGCCAGGGTGACCTGGGCGAGGATGCTGCGCAGTTGTTCCAGCAAGGCATCGACTTGCAGAATGGTCACCGCCGGGAATGCCCGCGACAGGGCCACTACATCCAGGTCGTGACCCGGTGCCAGGTAGAAGCTGGTCAGGTAGGTGGTTGGCAAGCCCTGAAGCGTGCCAGGTTGGAAAATCATGTAGAAGTTCGGTTGAAAGCTGTCCCAGTGCACGCTGCGCAGGCTGCTGACCCGCGCCTGGCGTTGCTCGCCGCCGATGTCGAAAGTCAGCAGGTCGCCCAGTTGCACTTTCAGGCTGGTGGCCAATTCGGCCTCGACTGAAACACCGGGTATTTCATCGCCGGTCGGTAGTGTCTGCCACCAGTTACCTGCTGTCAGGGCATTGCCGGATGGCAGTTCGGCGGCCCAGGTCAGGCTGAGGTCGCGTTGTACCGCGCGCTCGCCGGCAGAGTCCTTGCTGACGAGCTGTTGCACGGGTTGCTCGTTGATTTGGATCAGCCGGCCGGGCGTCACTGGGTACAGGGGCGCCGAGGCGGCATTCACCTCGCGCAGGCGCTGGGCGAACGGTTCGCGATCGTCGGGCAGAATATTCAGTGCAAAATGATTCGGCGCGTCCTTGGGCAACTGGGCCTGCCAATTGTCGAGCAGTTCCGCGCGCAGCAGGGCGACTAGCGCCATGGCCAGCAGGATCAGGCCAAAGGCCAGGGCCTGGCCGGCGGCCGCCATGGGGTGACGAAGCAACTGGCCAAGGCCAAGGCGCCAGGTGAGCGGTGCGCCTGCCAGTAACCGCCGCAGGCTGCGCAGCCCGAGCAGCAGCAGGCCGCCCAGTACCAACGCGGCGATCAACCCGCCGCCGAGCAGGGCGAAGGTCAGCAGCAGATCCAGGCTCAGGCGCCACATGATCAAGCCCAGCGCCAGCAGGGCGGCGCCATACGTCAGCCAGCTGCTCGGTGGCACCGGCAGCAGGTCGCGGCGCAGCACGCGTAGCGGCGGCACCTGGCCGAGGGCGGCGAGTGGGGGGAGAGCGAAGCCAGCCAGGGCGACCAGGCCGGTGGCAATGCCGGCCAGTGCCGGCACGATCCCACCGGGGGGCACGACGCTGGGCAGCAACCCATGCAGCAGCCGGAACAGGCCCAGTTGCGCCAGCCAGCCGAGCAAGGCGCCTGCCATCGCGGCAACCAGGCCGAGCATCGCCAGTTGCAGGCAGTACAGGCCCAGAGCCTGATGGCGCGACAGACCCAGGCAGCGCAGCAGGGCGCTGGCGTCCAGGCGGCGCGCGGCATAGCGGCTGGCCGACAGGGCCACTGCGACGCCCGCCAGCAGCACCGCCACCAGGCTGGCCATGTTCAGGTAACGCTCGGCCTTGCCCAGGGCGCCGCCGATCTGCCGGTTGCCATCGCGGGTGTCGAGCAAGCGCTGATTGGCCGCAAGGTTCTTTTCCAGCCCCTCACGGTATTGCGCCAGCGCTTGCGCCTCACCGCGCCAGAGGTCGCGGTAGCTGACCCGGCTGCCGGGCTGGATGACCCCCGTGGCCTGCAGGTCGGCCAGGTTCATCATCACCCGTGGGGTCAGGCTGTAGAAGTTGTTGGCGCGGTCCGGCTCGTAGGTCAGCACGCGGCTCATGCGCAGGGTCTTCATGCCGACGTCGATGCTGTCGCCGATGCTCAGGCCGAGGGCGGCCAACAGGCGTGGCTCTACCCAGGCCTCGCCCGGCGCCGGGCCGCCTCCCGATGTTTCCTCGGCATACGGCGCGGCCGCACTGCGCACCTGGCCGCGCAGCGGATAGGCGGTGTCGGCGGCCTTGATGCTAGACAGTTGGATGCCGGCGTCCCCACCCACCACGCTGGTGAACTCGACGACCTGGGCGTGACGCAAACCCAGCGCCTGGCCGGCGCTGATCTGTTCTTCGCGCGCAGGTGCGCTGCCTTGCAGGACCAGATCGGCGCCGAGGAACTCACTGGCGCGCAATTGCATCGCACCGTTGAGGCGTGCGCCGAAGTAGCCGATTGCGGTGCTGGCGGCGACGGCCACCAGCAGGGCGAAGAACAGCACGCGCACTTCACTGGCGCGAATGTCGCGCAGCAACTGGCGCAAGGCCAGGCCGCACAGGCGAGATAGCGGCATGCGGGTCATCTAGGCCTCCACCGGCGCCACCAGGTGGCCGGCCTCCAGGCGGATCAGACGTCGGCAGCGGCGGGCCAGGCGTTCGTCATGGGTGACCAGCACCAGCGTGGTGCCGCGTTCCTTGTTCAGCTCGAACAAGAGGTCGCTGATGCGTTCACCCGTGTGGCTGTCGAGGTTGCCGGTAGGTTCGTCGGCAAACAGCACTGCTGGCTGGGCGGCGAAGGCGCGGGCGATCGCCACCCGTTGTTGTTCGCCTCCGGACAATTGGCGCGGGGTATGGGTGAGGCGTTTGCCCAGACCGACCCGCTCGAGCAGGGTTCGTGCTTGTTCACGGGCATCGCGACGGCCATCCAGCTCCAGTGGCAGCATTACGTTTTCCAGTGCATTAAGACTGTCGAGCAACTGGAAGGACTGGAACACGAAGCCAACATGCTCGGCCCGCACACGGGCGCGCTGGTCCTCGTCCAGTGGGCCCAAATCGTGCCCGGCGAGGATCACCTTGCCGGCGCTGGGGCGATCGAGGCCGGCCAGTAGCCCGAGCAGCGTCGATTTACCCGAGCCGGAGGCGCCGACGATGGCCAGGCTGTCGCCCTCGGCAAGGTCGAGGGAGAGCGCGTGCAGGATGGTCAGATCACCTTCCGCACTGGGGACCACTTTGCTAAGGTGCTGCGCAACGAGAATGCTGGGGCCCATGGAGAATCCAATGCGAGTGTGGTGGTTGATTGCCGGTCTGGCCCTGTATTGCCTGGCCCAGAGCGCGGCGGCGGGAACACTGCTGGTCGTTGGCGATAGTATCAGCGCCGGTTTTGGCCTGGATACCCGCCAGGGGTGGGTCTCTTTGTTGCAGACCCGGCTCAAGGACGAAGGTTTCGACGATCAGGTGATCAATGCCTCGATCAGCGGCGACACCAGTGCAGGGGGCCAGGCGCGGCTGCCAGCGCTGCTTGCAGCGCATAAGCCAAACCTTGTGGTGCTGGAGCTGGGCGGCAACGACGGGCTGCGTGGACAGCCGCCAGAGCAATTGCAACAAAATCTTGCTTCGATGATCGAGCGTTCGCGTGAGTCAGGGGCCAAGGTGCTGCTGCTGGGGATGCGCCTGCCCCCTAATTATGGCGTGCGCTACACCAGCGCATTCGCCAAGGTGTATGAGCAGTTGGCAGCGGACAAGCAGGTGGCATTGGTGCCGTTTTTCCTGGAGGGCGTTGGGGGTGTGCCGGAGATGATGCAGGCCGATGGTATCCATCCGGCACAGGGCGCCCAGCAGCGGTTGCTGGAAAATGCCTGGCCGGCGATAAAACCCTTGCTCTGATGCTTTAAACGGGGCCGGCTTTCGGCTAATGTTGCGCCCCCCGTTTCGAGAGCCCCCGATGCCGCGTCCTGCCTGGTCCTTGCATGCCTACCAATTGATCGAGCCCGATGAGCAGCTCGACCTGTTCGCTTGCCAGGAAATCCGCGTCCACCTGGTCGCTCGTCAACTCGAATTGGGCGTACCGGTTGATCGTACCCTGTGCGGAGGCCTGTTGCCGGCGCAACCTCGTTGGTCCGGCGTGCAGCGCGCGATCTACCGTGATGGTCGCTTGTGCGACCTGTGCCGGGCGATTCTCGATGCCCAGCGGCGCGGCATGCGGCCGGTGTGGCCTGAGCTGTGAGGACGCCTTTCGCTCAGGAACTGCGGGCGCCTTTCATCATCTGAAACGCATGTAGGCCGCCAATCCCTCCCGCTTGGCTTGGGGCGGGTGTACAATCGATCCTCTTGACCCACCTTTCGAAGGATTTACCGGATGTTGCCGCGCTTTCCTGCCGTCACCCGTTGCCTGACCCTGGCCGGCCTGCTGGTCGCTGGCCCCGCCGTCGCCCTGGAGCTGCCGCTGCCGGCGCCCGGTGAAGATGTCGTTGGCCAGGTGCAGGTGATCAAGGCCAAGTACGAGGACACCTTTGCCGACATCGGCACCGCCAATGACCTCGGCTACCTGGAAATGATTGCCGCCAACCCGGGTGTCGACCCCTGGCTGCCGGGTGCCGGTACCGAGATCATTCTGCCTACCCGTTACGTGCTGCCGCCGGGACCGCGAGAGGGCATCGTCATCAACCTTGCCGAATACCGCCTGTACTACTTCCCGAAAGGGCAGAACGTGGTGCACACCTTCCCGCTGGGCATCGGTCGTGAAGGCTGGGGCTCGCCCATCGCCAACACCAAAATCACCGCCAAGACCCCGAACCCAACCTGGACGCCGCCGGCCTCGATCCGTGCCGAGCATGCCGCCGACGGCGACATTTTGCCTACCGTGGTACCGGCAGGGCCAGACAACCCGCTGGGGCCGTTCAAGTTCACCCTGGGCGTACCGGGTTACCTGATTCACGGTTCGAACAAGAAGTTCGGCATCGGCATGCGCACCAGCCATGGTTGCTTCCGCATGCTCAACAACAATGTGCTGGAGCTGTCGAAGATGGTTCCGGTGGGCACGCCGGTGCGTATCATCAACGAGCCGTACAAGTTCGGCATCAGTGCTGGCAAGGTTTATCTCGAGGCGCACACGCCGCTGGATGACAATGGCAACCCGTCGGTGGTCGACAAGCACACCGCCGTGATCAACGCGTTGCTCAAGCGCGAAGACCTGGCCAACAACCTGCGCATGAACTGGGACATGGTGCGTGACGTGGTCGCTGCCGAAGATGGCATGCCGGTAGAAATTGCCGTGCCGGCCGATAACCAGGGTAGTGCGCCGATGGTGTCGAGCATCCCGCCAGAACTGCAGTAAGCGTTCCACTAGTACGTACGAGGCCTGCCCAGGTTTACGCCTGGCGCAGGCTTTTTGATTTGTGCCGGTTGCTTTTGTCGGGGCAATAAAAAAGCCGATCCACAAGTGGATCGGCTTCTTAACAATCCGTGAGGATTATTTGCGGCTGGCTTTGTCCAGCATACGCAGAGCGCGCTCGTTGGCTTCGTCAGCGGTCTGCTGAGCCTTCTGAGCGGCTGCCAGTGCGTCGTCAGCCTTACGGTAGGCTTCGTCAGCACGAGCTTGAGCGCGAGCTGCTGCGTCTTCAGTCGCAGTCAGACGAGCTTCGGTTTCTTTGGATACGCTGCTGCAACCGGTAGCCAGAACTGCGGCCAGAGCCAGAGCAGAGAATTTCAGAACGTTGTTCATCGTGTTCCCCTTCAAGGACTTTCTATTAAATAGCCATCTCTCAGGAAAGAGAAACTGGCCGGCGTACATAGTACCCATTACTTGTAGTAAGTAAACTGACTGAGCGCAAGAACTGCAAAAAAAATGTCGCTCCAGGGCTGGTCGACGAAAATTGTATAGGGATTGTGAAAAGGCTGTGTAGGAAACGCAACCGACTGTAGTTGGGGAACTTTTTGTTGAACTAGTGGTGACTTTAACTGTCGTTCAGCGTCTTAAGCCCAAGAACATCCGGCTGTTGTTGCGGGGCAGGCAGGGCGCGGCACTCACCCCTGACCCCCGCTACTTTTTAACTGCAGCCACCTTGAGCAATCCTGGCTGGCGCGCCTACTATTTGTGATGCCCGGCCCGGCAGAACCATTGCAATCGGCCCGAGGTCCAAGGGGCAAGAGGTGGCGTTGAGGTTCCTTCGCCGGATAAACCACCATCGGTTAAGGTAAAGGTCTGCCGAAAGACCTGCGAGGAGTAGTGATGAGTGAAGCGCTGACCATCCACCATGACCAGGCTGGTCATCAGTTCGAGACCAATGTGGACGGTCATCGTGCCTACTTGACTTACATGGACCTGGGCAAGCAGACGCTGGATATCTATCGCACCTTCGTGCCCAACGCCCTGCGTGGCCGTGGGATCGCTGCAGCGCTGACCGAAAAGGCCCTGGAGTACGCCGACCAGATGGGCTACACGGTGATCCCTTCTTGCTCGTATGTAGAGCGCTACATGGAGCGCCAGCAGCGCCATTCGAGCAAGGCGTGAACGCTCTCAGAATCTGATGCAAAAACGCCGGGCATTGCCCGGCGTTTTTTTCGGCGCAACGTTCAGCCGCGCTGGCGCTTGGGCAGCACGTCCTTGAGCTTGGCGTGCATGCTGCGCAAGGTCTTCTCGGTGGCGGTCCAGTCGATGCAGGCGTCGGTGACCGAAACGCCATACTGCAATTCGTCCAAATTCTTCGGAATCGATTGAGCGCCCCAGTTCAGGTGGCTTTCGACCATCAGGCCGATGATCGACTGGTTGCCTTCGAGGATCTGGTTGGCGACGTTCTCCATCACCAGCGGCTGCAGGGCCGGGTCCTTGTTGGAGTTGGCGTGGCTGCAGTCGACCATGATGTTGGCCTTGATCTTGGCTTTGGCCAGGTCCTGTTCGCACAAAGCAACGCTGACCGAATCGTAGTTCGGCTTGCCGTTGCCACCGCGCAGCACCACGTGGCCGTACGGGTTGCCCTTGGTGGTGACGATCGACACGCCGCCTTCCTGGTTGATGCCGAGGAAGCGGTGCGGCTTGGACACCGACTGCAGGGCGTTGATGGCCACGGTCAAGCCGCCATCGGTGCCGTTCTTGAAGCCGACCGCCGAGGACAGGCCCGAGGCCATTTCCCGGTGGGTCTGGGATTCGGTGGTGCGCGCACCGATCGCTGACCAGCTGATCAGATCCTGCAGGTACTGCGGGGAGATCGGGTCGAGCGCTTCGGTGGCGGTCGGCAGGCCTTTTTCGGCCAGGTCCAGCAGCAGTTGACGGCCAATGTGCAGGCCATCCTGGATCTTGAACGAGTCATCCAGGTACGGGTCGTTGATCAGGCCTTTCCAGCCGACCGTGGTGCGCGGCTTCTCGAAGTACACGCGCATCACCAGGTACAGCGTATCGGACACTTCTTCGGCCAGGACCTTGAGGCGCTCGGCGTATTCGTGGGCGGCTTTGATGTCGTGGATGGAGCAGGGCCCGACCACGACGAACAGGCGATGGTCCTTGCCGTCGAGGATATTGCGCACCACTTCGCGGCCGGCAGTCACGGTCTGCAGGGCTTTGGCGCTGAGGGGGATCTCCTTCTTGAGCTGATCGGGGGTGATCAGGGTCTCGTTGGAGGCAACGTTAAGGTCGTCGATCGGTAAATCAGCCATCGTGTTACTCGTCAGGTCACGGTGCCGGCCGCCAGCAATCCCCGTGCGGCCCAGCAGCAGAATGTTCGCAGCGGGGAGCCGAACCTTAGCGCGTTACTGGGGTTGCGACAATGGGCACCGCAGTCTTAAGCCCTGTACCCGGGCGGGCAACCATGGCCTCACAGGCATAGGTACGTTGCAACAAATGTGGGAGCGGGCTTGCCCCGCGATGCGCCGCGCGGGCGGCGCGCGATATCCGCAGCACCCAAGAAACCAAGACAAGCCCCCTCGAACCCCTGTAAAAAAGCCCATCGACGTCCAATCAGGAGCCCAACATGACCCCTAGCAAACCGCGCATCGGTATCATCGGCAGTGGTGCCATTGGAGGCTTCTATGGCCTGCTGCTGGCCCGCGCCGGTTTCGATGTGCATTTTCTACTGCGCAGCGAATACGCCGTGGTAAGCGAGCAAGGCTTGAAGCTGGAAAGTGCGGTGCACGGCACCCTGCAGATGCCGGTACAAGCTTATTCGAGCGCCGCCGACATGCCGCCCTGCGATTGGCTGCTGGTCGGAGCCAAGGCCACCAGCAATGCCGAGCTGGCGCCGCTGATCGTCCAGGCGGCCGCACCTGATGCCAAGGTGGTGCTGCTGCAGAATGGCCTCGGCGTGGAAGACCAATTGCGCCCAGCATTACCCGACAGCCTTCATTTGCTCGGCGGCCTGTGCTTCATCTGTGTCAACCGGTTGAGCCCTGGCGTGATCCGCCACCAGGCGCTGGGCGCGGTCAACCTGGGCTATCACAGCGGGCCTGCCAGCGATGGCGGTGCCGCGATTGTCGAAGAGGGCGCTGAGCTGCTGCGCGCCGCAGGGGTCGATTCGCAGGCCATGGACAACCTCGGCCAGGCGCGCTGGCAGAAGCTGGTGTGGAACGTGCCCTACAACGGTCTTTCGGTGTTGCTGTCTGCCAGTACCACGCCGCTGATGGCCGACATCGATACCCGCGAGTTGATCCAGGCGCTGATGGCCGAAGTGGTACAGGGCGCTGCAGCCTGTGGCCATACGCTGCCCGCCGGGTATGCCGAACACCTGTTCCGCGTCACTGAGCAGATGCCCGACTACTGGCCAAGCATGTACCACGACCACGCCGAGCAGCGTCCGCTGGAATTGCAGGCCATCTATGCCGAGCCGTTGGCACGGGCGCGCGCGGTCGGGTGCACGCTGCCGCGCATGCAGATGCTCTACCAGGCGCTGGCCTTCATCGATCGCGCCAACCGCGTCGGCTGAAACCTCTGCAGCCCGCAGCAGCAGTGCGCCAGACGGCCAGGCGAGGCTGTGGCGCGCTGCTAAGCTGAAGCTTGCTCTGCCGCAACGGCAGTCGAGGAGGTCGAATGATCCGCTCCATGCTGTACGCCACCGACCTCGGTGTTTATGCCCCATTTGTCATGCAGCATGCGCTCGCCCTGGCACGTACCTTCGGCGCGGAGTTGTATCTGATTCATGCAGTGGAGCCCATGGGGCAGTTCGCCGAATCTCTCCTGCAAAGCTACCTCGACGAACAGACGCTGGATGAGCTGCACAGCGAGGGCGTCAACACGGTGATGGCGAACATCGAACAGCGGGTGCTGGAGAATTTTCGCGAGGAGTTGGGCGAGGATGCGGACCTTGCAGTGATCAAGGCGGTGCGGGTGCGCCAGGGCGATCCGGCCCAGGTCATTCTGGAGCAGGCGCAACGGTTGAGTGTCGATTTGCTGATCTTCGGCAGCCATAGTGCCGGCGCCGGGGTGGATGTGCCGATTGGCCGAACCGCGGTTCGCCTGCTGCAGTTATCGCCAGTGCCGGTGTACATGGTGCCACTCTCGCAGCATCTCGGTCGTAGGAAAACGTGAAGCTGGCAATGGGCTATATCTGAGCGGCGTGTAACAAAATAGTTCTAGTTTTATTTCGTTAACCACTAATATAGTTATATCTCGTCGCTGCCTGCTGCCGCCGACTTACCGCTGATTCGAGGGAAACCTATGAAGCTTCAACAACTGCGCTACATCTGGGAAGTGGCGCACCACGACCTCAACGTCTCCGCGACGGCGCAGAGTCTGTATACCTCTCAGCCGGGGATCAGCAAGCAGATTCGTCTGCTCGAGGATGAACTGGGTGTTGAAGTCTTTGCCCGTAGCGGCAAGCACTTGACTCGCGTCACCCCGGCAGGTGAGCGCATCATCAATACCGCCGGCGAAATCCTGCGCAAGGTCGAGAGCATCAAGCAGATCGCCCAGGAATTCTCCAACGAGAAGAAGGGCACGCTGTCCATCGCCACCACCCACACCCAGGCACGTTATGCGTTGCCTCCGGTGATCAGCAGCTTCATCAAGCAGTACCCGGAAGTGGCCTTGCACATGCACCAGGGCTCGCCCATGCAGATCGCCGAAATGGCTGCCGATGGCACCGTCGACTTTGCCATCGCCACCGAGGCCCTGGAGCTGTTTGGCGACCTGATCATGATGCCGTGCTACAAGTGGAATCGCTGCGTAGTGGTGCCGCAGGGCCACCCGCTGGCCAAGCTGCCGAAGTTGACGCTGGAAGCGGTCGCCGAATACCCGATCGTTACTTACGTGTTTGGTTTCACCGGGCGTTCCAAGCTGGACGAAGCGTTCAATCACCGCGGCCTGACGCCGAAGGTGGTATTCACCGCCGCCGACGCCGACGTGATCAAGACTTACGTACGCCTGGGTCTGGGTGTGGGCATCGTGGCTGGGATGGCGGTTGATGCCAAGCTCGACAGCGACCTGGTGGCCCTGGATGCCAGCGAATTGTTCGAAGCCAGCATCACCAAGATCGGCTTCCGCCGTGGCACCTTCCTGCGCGGCTTCATGTGCGATTTCATCGAGAAGTTCGCGCCGCACCTGACCCGAGAAGTGATGGCCAAGGCCATCCAGTGCCATAACAAGCAGGAGCTTGAAGAGCTGTTCGCAGGCGTCGAGCTGCCGGTGCACTGAGTGCGGCAGGTATGAAAAAACCGGCCCTCGGGCCGGTTTTTCTTTGTCTGCGAATCAGGCCTTGCTGATCAGGTTGCCGGCATGCAGCCCGCATTCCTTCTGGGTCGACTCTTCCCACCACCAGCGACCTTCGCGCTCGTGCTGGTTTGGCAGCACTGGGCGGGTGCACGGCTCGCAGCCGATGCTGATGAAGCCGCGCTCGTGCAGGCTGTTGAACGGCAGTTCGAGCATGCGGATGTAGCCCCAGACTTCGGCGCTGGTCATCTGCGCCAGTGGGTTGAACTTGTACAGGGGGTGCTCGGGCGTGGAGAAGGCGCCATCGAGTTCCAGTGCGGCCACTTGGCTGCGGGTGCCTGGGCTCTGGTCGCGGCGCTGACCGGTGGCCCAGGCGCTGACGGTGGTGAGCTTGCGCCGCAGCGGCTCGATCTTGCGGATGCCGCAGCACTCGCCGTGGCCGTCCTTGTAGAAGCTGAACAGGCCCTTTTCCTTAACGAACGGGTCGAGCTTGGCGCGATCTGGGCTGAGGATCTCGATCGGCAGGTTGTACTGCTCGCGGACCTGATCGATGAAGCGATAGGTCTCGGGGTGCAAGCGGCCGGTATCGAGGCTGAAGACCTTGACCTGCTTGTTCAGCTTCCAGGCCATGTCGACCAGCACCACATCCTCGGCGCCGCTGAAGGAAATCCACAGGTCGTCGCCGAAGTGCTCGAAGGCAAGCTTGAGGATGTCCTGCGGGGACTTGCTGGCGTAGGTCGCGGCCAGGGCGGCGACGTCGAAGGGTTGGCTCATCAGGCGGTTTCCATCTTGGCTGTGGCGCTGTGCGCTCGTAATGAGGTGATGGTAACAAAAAATGGCGGGATAGACGGGCTGATATCGGCGGTTTCCTCTTCACGGGCGGGCCCGCTCCCACAGGCTCAGAGGCGCTGCAGGGTTTCCATCAGCACCCGCACCTTGGCGATCGACTCTTCGTATTCCGACTGCCAGTCGGAGTCCGCCACCACCGCGCCGCCGCCCCAGCAACTGGCCTGGCCATCCTTGATCAGCAGGCTTCGGATGGCGATGGAGCTGTCCATTTCGCCGCGTACGTCGATGTACAGCAGCGAGCCGCAATACAGGGCGCGGCGGCTGGGCTCCAGTTCGTCGATGATCTGCATGGCGCGGATCTTCGGCGCGCCGGTGATAGAACCACCCGGGAAGCTGTCGCCGATCAGGTCAAGGGCATCCTTGTCGCAGGCCAGTTGCCCTGTGATGCAGCTGACCAGGTGGTGGACATTGGGGTAGCTTTCCAGGCTGAACAGCTCAGGTACCTTGACCGTGCCGATCTGGCAGGTGCGGCCCAGGTCGTTGCGCAGCAGGTCGACGATCATCAGGTTTTCCGAGCGGTCCTTGGCGCTATGGCGCAGTTCCTCGGCATTGCGTGCGTCGATGGCCGGGTCGGCCGAGCGTGGGCGCGTGCCCTTGATTGGGCGGGTCTGCACCTGGCCTTGGCTGGCGCGGACGAAGCGTTCGGGCGAGAAGCTCAGCAGGGCACTGCCATCGGCCAGTTGCTGGTAGCCGGAGAACGGTGTCGGGCAGGCTTCGCGCAGGGCCTGGTAGGCACGCCAGGGGTCGCCGTGGCAGGGGGCGCGGAAGCGTTGCGTGAGGTTGATCTGGTAGCAGTCGCCGGCCTGGATATAACGCTGCACTTGGTCGAATGCGGCCTGATACTGCTCGGGCTGCAGGTCGCCTTGCATCGCGGCGAGCAGCTTGAAGTCACCACCTGCGCAGCTATCAGGCGCTTCGAACAGGGCAATCAGGCGTTCGCGTTCAGCGGCTTTCAGGCTGGGGTGGAACACGAGTTGGCTGGTGCTTAGCTGGTGGTCGGTCACCAGCGCCCAAGCGTAGAGCCCGAGCTGGGCATCGGGTAGGTCGAGGTCGTCGACGGCCAGGCTGGGCAGGTGCTCCAGGCGTCGACCGAAGTCGTAGCTGAGGTAACCGATCAGGCCGCCAGCGAAGGGCAGTTCGATGCCTTCAGGAAGCTGTGCATTGCCCAAGCGTTTCAGGCAGGCGCGCAGGCGTTGCAGGAAAACCCGGCCATCTTCGTCAGGCATTGCTTGCAGGTGCTGCACGGGCCAGGCGCTTAGCAGGTCGAAGCGGCCGCGTTCGGCGCCGGGGCGGGCGCTGTCGAGCAAGATCGCACCGGGCGCCTGGCGCAGGCGGGCGAAATAGGCGGCGGGGTCGGGTTGGTAGGGCAGGGCGTAAAGCGTGCAGGTCGGCATCAGTTTGGACGGCGATGTAAAAGCGAGGAGGGCGATTGTAGACCCGTGTAGGAAATGCGACTAGCGCTGGGCGCGACTTTAAACGCTTTGGGGCCGCCGTGCGGCCCTTCGCGGGCAAGCCCGCTCCCACAGGTACTGCACCGACCTCAATGCTTGTGCGATACATGTGGGAGCGGGCTTGCCCGCGAAGGGCTGCACGGCAGCCCCAAACTATCAACGTGGATGCACGTGGCCGAACAGGCTCTGGGCCACCTTCACCCGCTGCTCCGCATCCTCGGTCAGGCCGTCTTTGGCCAGCGCCTCGATGTGCGCCTCGATGGCGTGGGTGCGCTGGGTCAACCCAGTGTCGTTGGCGATCTGGATGTTCAGGCCGGGGCGGGCATTGAGTTCGAGAATCAATGGCCCCTTGTCCTGGTCCAGGACCATGTCCACGCCGATGTAGCCGAGGCCGCACAGTTCATAGCAGCCGGCCGCGAGCTTCATGAAGCCATCCCAGTTCGGCAGTTGCACGCCGTCCACCGCATTGGTGGTGTCCGGGTGCTTGCTGATGATGTTGTTCAGCCAGGTGCCGCGCAGCGTCACCCCGGTGGCCAGGTCCACACCCACACCGATGGCGCCCTGGTGCAGGTTGGCCTTGCCGCCGGACTGGCGGGTCGGCAGGCGCAGCATGGCCATCACCGGGTAGCCCATCAGCACGATGATACGGATGTCCGGCACGCCTTCGTAGCTGATGCTCTTGAAGATCTGGTCGGGTGTCACGCGGTACTCGATCAGCGCGCGGTCGCGGTGCCCGCCCAGCGAATACAGGCCGGTGAGGATGCTGGAGACCTGGTGCTCGATTTCCTCGTGGCTGATGATCTTGCCCGAGACCGTGCGATAGCGGTCTTCGAAGCGGTCGGCGATGACCAGGATGCCGTCACCGCCGGCACCCTGGGCCGGCTTGATGACGAAGTCGTTGCGCCCGCCGATGATCTCGTGAAGCTTTTCGATCTGCTTCTCGGTCTCGATGATGCCGTACATCTCCGGCACGTGAATGCCGGCGGCGAGCGCGCGTTCCTTGGTGATGATCTTGTCGTCTACGATCGGGTACAGGCTGCGCTTGTTGTACTTCAGCACATAGTCCGCGTTGCGCCGATTGATCCCCATGATGCCCCGGGCCTCCAGGGCTTTCCACGTCTTGATCAGGCCAAACATCAGGCGTCAGCCTTCTTCAGGAATGCCTTGAAGCGCACCAGTTCGGTCAGGCGGTAGCCGCGGTAACGACCCATCGCCAGCATGAAGCCAACCAGAACCAGCAGCACGGCAGGGAAGGTGAAGACGAAGTACACCAGCTCCGGCACCATCATCAGCAGGTGCGCCAGCGACGCGGCGAACAGGGTGCCGATGGCGACTTTCATGGCATGGCCGCCGCCACGTTCTTCCCAGGTGATGGACAGGCGTTCAATGGTCATGGTCAGGATCACCATCGGGAACAGCGCCACCGACAGGCCGCGCTCCAGGCCCAGCTTGTGGCTGAACAGGCTGATGGCGGCAATCAGCACCACGACGAAGGTCAGCACCACCGACAGGCGCGGCAGCATTTGCAGCTTCAGGTGCTCCAGGTACGAGCGTAGCGACAGGCCCAGCGCGGTGATCACTGTGAACAGCACGATGCCGAAGCCCAGCTGGGTTTCGCGGAAGGCCAGGGCGATCAGTACCGGGGTGAAGGTACCCAGGGTCTGGATGCCGATCAGGTTGCGCAGCACCAGGATCACCAGCACGCCGATCGGGATCATCACCATGATCATGAAGGTCTGCTGGGTCTGCAGTGGCAGGCCGTACAGCGAGTATTCGAGGAAGTCGGCGTCGGTGTTCTCGTCGGTCAGCTTGGCCAGGCGGATGGCGTTCATCTCGCTGTTGTTCATGCTGAAGGTGACGTTGGCTTTCTTGCCGCCATCGACGGTGATCAGGTTGTCGTCACCGGTCCACCACAGCAGGCGGTCGCTGGGCAGGCCCTGCTCGCCGGTGTCCGGGTTGAAGTACAGCCAGTCGTTGCCGTTGAAGCTGCGCAGCCACAACTCCGGGGACTGCGGGGTGTCGGCTACCAGGCGGATGGTGTGGACCTTTTCCAGCGGCACGTGGGCGATCGACAGCAGCAGGTCGATGACCTGGGCTTTTTTCATCGACGAGGTGTCGCCGGCCAGCAGCAGCTTGACGTTGTCGTCGTTGAGGTTGTTGACCCGCTTGATGGTCTCGCTGACGAAGGTCTCGACGTCGGCCGAATGCTGGCGAATAGGTGCCATCAAGGCTTCGGCGGCGATCTTCTCGGGGCCTTCGACCGCCAGGCTGTCACGGAAGGTCGGGCCTTTGATCGCGGTCTTTTCGTTGCTGTAGCGCTTGGTCAGTACCAGGCGGTAGTACAGCGTCTGGTTGCCGCTGGCGCGACGGGCCGACCAGGTCACCTTGCGGTTGCCATCGGCGCGGTTGACGCTCACCCCATAGTTGTTGGAGATGAAGCTCTCGTTGAGGCTGACGAAGTCGCGGTTCAGCGGCGGCACGAACATCTGGATCTTGACCGGGTCCTTGGTGCTGGCGACGAACTCGACCTTGGCGTCGATGTTCCACAGGTCATCGGTTTCGTCCTCGGTCACCGGGATGCCGAGGAAGAAGATCTGATAAGCGGTGACCGCCACGCCCAGCAACACCAGTACGGTGATCAGGACTTTCAGATGGAGGGTAAGAGAGCGCATCGGGGTTACTCTGCTTTGGGAGCGTCGGTGGCACAGGCAGGTTTGCCGGCCGCGTATTTAAGGCTTGGGTCGACCAGCGCGTCGAAATGCTTGAGCGCCTCGGAACCGATCAGCAGCGGGAACTGGAACGCACTGCGGTCGGTGAGGTTGACTTCGATGGTGCGCAGGGCCTGGCCCATGCAGATTTCGAGTTCGATGACCGGGCGGGCGGTGTAGGCCTTGCCCGATTCGGCGTCATAGTCGCCGGCGCGACGCTTGATTTTGCTGACCCGGGCCAGCGGGCGTTCGATCGGGTGCGAATGGGCGGCGTCGATGGCCAGGTAGAAGCGTACCCAACTTTCGCCGTTGCGCTTGAAGCGCTTGATGTCGCGGGCGCTGAGCGAGGCGGTCTTGGCGCCGGTGTCGAGCTTGGCGGCCACTTCGAGGTCGAGGTCGCCCAGCTGGGCGTATTCATTGAGACCGTACACGGTCTTGCCCGCCGCCTGGCCAAGGGCCGGCAGCAGGGTGAGGCAAAGCAGCAATAAAACGGGTGTAAGTCTCATAGTCCTGGCGCGGTGCTGTGCAAGGTTCGGGGCAAGGCGACTGGCAGGTACTGCGCAAGCTTCCTCGGTTTTCTGTCAACAACATGAAAAGATGACAGATACGCTATCCATACTCCGTTGGAGGCGCGGCATTCTATCACGCCGATGTCTTGACGCCAGCGCATCGCGATCAGACAGCGTATCGGCCGGGTAAGTTCGTTCTTAGACGATTGTCGACAATATTGATTTTGTCTTTGACTGATCTGGCTTGATTCGCTAGTTTCTGCTCAAGAGATTAGCAAGGTGTCGACAATATGCTGGACCTCAGCACTCCCTCTCCGGCTGCGTCAGATGATACGGAAACACTATCCGAGCACGTTTTTCGGCGCATCCAGGCGGCGATCGTCAAGGGTGAGATCGCGCCCGGCAGCAAGATCTCCGAGCCGGAGCTGGCGCGCACCTACGGCATCAGCCGTGGTCCACTGCGCGAGGCCATCCATCGACTGGAAGGTCAGCGCTTGCTGGTGCGTGTGCCGCATGTCGGCGCGCGGGTAGTGTCGCTCAACCATGCCGAGCTGATCGAACTGTACGAAATTCGCGAATCCCTGGAAGGCATGGCCTGCCGCCTGGCCGCCGAGCGCATGAGCCAGGGTGACATCGACGAGCTGCGCCGGGTGCTCGACACCCATGAGCGCGACGCTGCATTCCAGGCCGGGCTGGGCTATTACCAGCAGGAAGGCGACTATGACTTCCATTACCGGATCATCCAGGGCAGCGGCAACCAGACCCTGGTCAAGATGCTCTGCGGTGAGCTGTACCAACTGGTGCGCATGTACCGCATCCAGTTTTCCGCCACGCCCAACCGCCCTCGTCAGGCCTTTGCCGAACACCACCGCATTCTCGATGCCATCGCCGAGCGTGACGGCGAGCTGGCCGAACTCCTGATGCGCCGCCATATCGGCGCGTCCAAGCGCAATATCGAGCGTCACTACCTGGACGCCAACAACAATAGCCTTCGAGGTGAGAAATGACTGTCAAGAGCACCCCTGGTCAGCGTTTTCGCGACGCCGTTGCCGCCGAACATCCCCTGCAGGTAGTTGGCGCGATCAATGCCAACCACGCGCTGCTGGCCAAGCGCGCCGGTTTCAAGGCGATCTACCTGTCCGGTGGGGGTGTCGCCGCGGGCTCGCTGGGCCTGCCGGACCTGGGTATTACCGGCCTGGATGACGTGCTGACCGACGTGCGCCGTATCACCGACGTCTGTGACCTGCCGCTGCTGGTGGATGTCGACACCGGCTTCGGCGCCTCGGCGTTCAACGTTGCACGTACCGTGCGTTCTATGTGCAAATTCGGCGCCGCCGCGATCCACATCGAAGACCAGGTGGGCGCCAAGCGCTGCGGGCACCGGCCGAACAAGGAGATCGTCTCGCAGCAGGAGATGGTCGATCGCATCAAGGCCGCCGTGGATGCCCGCCTTGATGACAGCTTCGTGATCATGGCGCGCACCGATGCGTTGGCGGTGGAGGGCCTGAACGCTGCCCTGGACCGCGCCGCCGCCTGCGTTGAGGCGGGTGCCGACATGATCTTCCCGGAAGCCATCACCGAACTGCAGATGTACAAGACCTTCGCCGATCGGGTCAAGGCGCCGATCCTGGCCAATATCACCGAGTTCGGTGCCACGCCGTTGTACACCACCGACGAACTGGCGGCGGTCGACGTGTCGCTGGTGCTCTACCCGCTGTCGGCCTTCCGCGCCATGAACAAGGCGGCCGACAATGTCTACACCGCGCTGCGTCGCGACGGTACGCAGAAGAACGTGATCGACACCATGCAGACCCGCATGGAGCTCTACGATGCAATCGGTTACCACGCGTTCGAGCAGAGCCTCGACGCGCTGTTTGCGCAGAAGAAAGGTTAATCGCGCGCAACCGAATCAGCCTGAAGCTATCCATAACAAATTCAAGAAAGGAGAAACACCATGGCCGAAGCAAAAGTACTCAGTGGCGCAGGCCTGCGTGGCCAGGTGGCCGGCCAGACCGCGCTGTCGACCGTCGGCCAGGCCGGTGCCGGCCTGACCTACCGCGGTTATGACGTGCGCGACCTGGCGGCTGGCGCCGAATTCGAAGAAGTGGCCTACCTGCTGCTATATGGCGAGTTGCCGAGCAATAACGAGCTGGCCGATTACAAACGCAAGCTCAAGGGCCTGCGCGACCTGCCGCAGGCACTGAAAGAAGTACTCGAACGCATCCCGCGCGACGCCCACCCGATGGACGTGATGCGCACCGGCTGTTCGGTGCTCGGCACCCTGGAGCCGGAGTTGACCTTCGAGGCCCAGCGCGACAAGACCGATCGCCTGCTGGCGCTGTTCCCGGCAGTGATGTGCTACTGGTACCGCTTCACCCACCATGGCGTGCGCATCGACTGCAGCACCGACGAAGACACCCTGGGCGGTCATTTCCTGCACCTGCTGCACGGCAAGCAGCCTAGCGCGCTGCACGTCAAGGTAATGAACGTGTCCTTGATCCTCTACGCCGAGCACGAGTTCAACGCCTCGACGTTCACCGCCCGGGTGTGCGCCTCGACCCTGTCTGACCTGTACTCCTGCGTCACCGCCGCCATCGGCTCGCTGCGCGGGCCGCTGCACGGCGGTGCCAACGAGGCGGCCATGGAGTTGATCGAGCGCTTCCAGAGCCCTCAGGAGGCCACTGCCGAGTTGCTGCGCATGCTTGAGCGCAAGGACAAGATCATGGGCTTTGGCCATGCCATCTATAAAGAGTCCGATCCACGCAACGAGGTGATCAAGGGCTGGGCCAAGCAGCTTGCCGACGAAGTGGGTGACAAGGTGCTGTACCCGGTTTCCGAAGCCATCGACAAGACCATGTGGGAGCAGAAGCGTCTGTTCCCCAATGCCGACTTCTACCACGCCTCGGCGTACCACTTCATGGGCATCCCGACCAAGCTGTTCACCCCGATCTTCGTCTGTTCGCGCCTCACCGGCTGGGCCGCCCACGTGTTCGAGCAGCGTGCCAACAACCGCATCATCCGTCCGAGCGCCGAGTATGTAGGCGTCGAGCAGCGCCAGTTCGTGTCGATAGCGCAGCGCTGAAACAATTAAAGAGAGGCCGCCTGTTTCCCTGTGGGAGCGGGCTTGTCCCGCGAATGCGTCGGGCCAGGCAGCCGATGTGGAGCTGCTGACGCATTCGCGGGGCAAGCCCGCTCCCACAAGGACGGCTCACTTCCGATTACCGTGACCGAGCTGATTATGAACACTGCATATCGCAAACACCTGCCAGGCACTGCCCTGGACTATTTCGATGCCCGCGCTGCGGTCGAGGCCATCAAGCCCGGCGCTTATGACAGCCTGCCGTACACCTCCCGCGTGCTCGCCGAAAACCTGGTGCGTCGCTGCGACCCGGCCACCCTGGACGCCTCGCTCGGCCAACTGATCGAGCGCAAGCGCGACCTCGACTTCCCCTGGTTCCCGGCCCGCGTGGTGTGCCACGACATCCTAGGTCAGACCGCGCTGGTGGACCTCGCCGGCCTGCGCGACGCCATCGCCGACAAAGGGGGCGACCCGGCTGCGGTCAACCCGGTGGTGCCGGTACAGCTGATCGTCGACCACTCGTTGGCCGTCGAGTGCGGTGGTTTCGACCCGCAGGCGTTTGACAAGAACCGCGCCATTGAAGACCGTCGTAACGAGGACCGCTTCCACTTCATCAACTGGACCAAGAAGGCGTTCAAGAACGTCGACGTGATCCAGCCCGGCAACGGCATCATGCACCAGATCAACCTGGAGAAGATGTCGCCGGTGATCCACAACGACCGCGGGGTGGCCTACCCGGACACTTGCGTCGGCACCGACAGCCATACCCCGCATGTCGACGCCCTGGGCGTGATCGCCATCGGCGTCGGCGGCCTGGAAGCCGAGAACGTCATGCTCGGTCGCGCCTCGTGGATGCGCCTGCCGGAGATCGTCGGCGTCGAGCTGGGCGGCAAGCTGGCGCCGAACATCACTGCCACCGACCTGGTACTGGCTCTGACCGAGTTCCTGCGCAAAGAGAAGGTGGTGGGCGCCTATCTGGAGTTCTATGGTGAAGGTGCCCGCGCACTGACCCTCGGCGACCGCGCGACCATCTCCAACATGGCGCCGGAATATGGCGCGACTGCCGCGATGTTCGCCATCGACCAGCAAACCATCGACTACCTCAAGTTGACCGGTCGTGAAGAGCAACAGGTCCAGCTGGTGGAAACCTATGCCAAGGCCACCGGCCTGTGGGCTGACGCCCTGGCCCAGGCCGAGTACGAGCGTGTGTTGCATTTCGACCTGTCGAGCGTGGTGCGCAACATGGCTGGCCCGTCCAACCCTCACGCCCGCGTGGCCACGAGTGATCTGGCGGCCAAGGGCATCGCCGGTGCGTGGGAGGCGGTGCCGGGGCAGATGCCGGATGGCGCGGTGATCATTGCCGCCATCACCAGTTGCACCAACACCAGCAACCCGCGCAACGTGATTGCCGCAGGCCTCTTGGCGCGCAACGCCAACCGATTGGGCCTGGCGCGCAAACCGTGGGTCAAGTCGTCGCTGGCGCCGGGTTCCAAGGCCGTGCAGCTGTACCTGGAAGAAGCCGGGCTGGAGCAGGAGCTGGAGCAGCTGGGCTTTGGCATCGTCGCCTTCGCCTGCACGACCTGCAACGGCATGTCCGGTGCGCTGGATCCGCTGATCCAGCAGGAAATCATCGACCGCGACCTCTACGCCACCGCGGTGCTTTCGGGCAACCGCAACTTTGACGGGCGCATCCACCCTTACGCCAAGCAGGCGTTTCTCGCCTCGCCGCCGCTGGTGGTGGCCTATGCCATCGCCGGTACCATCCGCTTCGACATCGAGAAAGATGTGCTGGGCGTGGTCGATGGCAAGGAAATTCGCCTCAAGGATATCTGGCCCAGCGACGCAGAAATCGACGCCGTGGTGCGCGCGGCGGTCAAGCCGGAGCAGTTCCGCAAGGTCTACATCCCGATGTTTGCCATCGAGGAAGACCGTGGGCCGAAAGTCACGCCGCTGTACGACTGGCGCCCGATGAGCACCTACATCCGCCGCCCGCCGTACTGGGAGGGCGCCCTGGCCGGTGAACGTACGTTGCGTGGCATGCGCCCGCTGGCGGTGCTGCCAGACAACATCACCACCGACCATCTGTCGCCCTCCAACGCCATCATGCTCGACAGTGCCGCTGGCGAGTACCTGGCGAAAATGGGTTTACCGGAAGAGGACTTCAACTCCTACGCCACCCACCGCGGCGACCACCTGACCGCGCAGCGCGCCACCTTCGCCAACCCCAAGCTGTTCAACGAAATGGTGCGCAAGGACGACGGCAGCGTGCGGCAGGGCTCGCTGGCGCGCATCGAGCCTGAAGGCCAGGTGACACGCATGTGGGAAGCCATCGAAACCTACATGCAGCGCAAGCAGCCGCTGATCATCGTTGCCGGTGCCGACTACGGCCAGGGCTCGTCGCGAGACTGGGCAGCCAAAGGTGTGCGTCTGGCGGGTGTCGAGGCGATCGTGGCCGAAGGCTTCGAGCGCATTCACCGCACCAACCTGGTGGGCATGGGCGTGTTGCCGCTGGAGTTCAAACCAGGCACCGACCGCAAGACCCTGGGCCTGGATGGCAGCGAGACCTACGACGTGCTTGGTGAACGCAAGCCGCGAGCAACGCTGACGCTGGTAGTCACCCGTCGCGACGGCGAGCGGGTCGAGGTGCCGGTGACCTGCCGCCTGGATACCGCTGAAGAAGTGTCGATTTACGAGGCGGGTGGGGTGCTGCAGCGCTTTGCCCAGGACTTCCTCGAAGCCACCGCTTGATGGAGCAGACCATGGCACATGCAGCACAAGTCAGAATTCCCGCCACGTATATCCGAGGCGGTACCAGTAAGGGCGTGTTTTTCCGTCTGCAGGATTTGCCCGAAGCGGCTCAGGTACCGGGGCCGACCCGCGATGCCCTGCTGCTGCGGGTAATCGGCAGCCCCGACCCGTATGCCAAGCAGATCGACGGCATGGGCGGCGCCACCTCCAGCACCAGCAAGACGGTAATCCTGTCGCCAAGCCGCAAGCCCGGCCATGATGTGGACTACCTGTTTGGCCAGGTCGCCATCGATAAGGCCTTCGTCGACTGGAGCGGCAACTGCGGCAACCTGTCCGCTGCCGTCGGCGCGTTCGCCATCAGCAGCGGCCTGGTCGATCCCTCGCGTATTCCGCGCAACGGCGTGGCCACCGTGCGTATCTGGCAGGCCAATATCGGCAAGACCATCATCGCTCATGTGCCGATCACCGAGGGTGAGGTCCAGGAAACCGGCGACTTCGAGCTCGATGGGGTGACATTCCCCGCGGCTGAGGTACAGCTTGAATTTCTCGATCCGGCCGCCGATGAAGACGGCGGGGGCGGAGCGATGTTCCCCACTGGCAACCTGGTGGACGACCTGGAGGTGCCCGGTATCGGCACGTTCAAAGCTACCTTGATCAATGCGGGTATTCCGACCGTTTTCGTCAATGCTGCCGATATCGGTTACACCGGCAGCGAGCTGCAGGACGCCATCAACGGCGATGCCCAGGCCCTGGCGCGTTTCGAAACCATCCGTGCCTACGGCGCCGTGCGCATGGGCCTGATCGAGCATGTCGACCAGGCTGCCGGGCGTCAGCATACGCCAAAGGTGGCTTTCGTTGCGCCGCCGAGCACCTACACTGCGTCCAGTGGCAAGGCGGTCGCGAAGGCTGACATCGACTTGCTCGTGCGTGCATTGTCCATGGGCAAGCTGCACCACGCGATGATGGGTACCGCTGCGGTGGCCATCGGCACCGCTGCAGCCATTCCGGGCACGCTGGTCAACCTCGCCGCAGGCGGGGGCGAGCGCAGTGCCGTGCGTTTCGGTCATCCCTCGGGCACCTTGCGGGTGGGGGCTCAGGCTAGCCAATTGAATGGCAAGTGGACGGTAACCAAGGCAATCATGAGCCGTAGTGCTCGCGTGCTGATGGAAGGCTGGGTGAGGGTGCCCGGCGATAGCTTCTGACGCACGACCGGCGCTGGGCTTTCGTTGACGGGGCCGAGTTGTGCCCTTCGCGGGGCAAGCCCGCTCCCACAGTACAGCGCCGACCTCAAGGCTTGTGCGATAACTGTGGGAGCGGGCTTGCCCCGCGAAGGGCTGCAACGCAGCCCCAATGCACAGGAGCTGACTATGAGCGCCAACGTGGACTTGAACGAGCGCCCCGACTACGACGAGGTGCTGCAAACCCTCGCTGACTACGTCCTCACTTACCAGGTCGAGTCACCGGAGGCTTTTGACACCGCGCGCAATTGCCTGATGGATACCCTGGGCTGCGGCCTCCTGGCACTGCGCTTCCCTGAATGCACCAAGCACCTCGGCCCACTGGTGGAGGGCACCGTGGTGCCCAATGGTGCCCGTGTGCCAGGCACCAGCTACCGCCTTGATCCGGTGAAAGCGGCCTGGGACATCGGCTGCACCGTGCGTTGGCTGGACTACAACGATACCTGGCTGGCCGCTGAGTGGGCCCACCCTTCGGATAACCTGGGCGGCATTCTGGCGGTGGCTGATCACTTATCGCAAAAACGGGTGGCCAAGGGTGAAGCTCCGCTATTGATGCGCGAGGTGCTCGAGGCCATGGTCATGGCGCATGAGATCCAGGGTGTGCTGGCGCTGGAAAATTCATTCAACCGCGTCGGCCTCGATCACGTAATACTGGTCAAGGTCGCGTCCACGGCGGTCTGCTCCAAGCTGATGGGTGCCGATCGAGAGCAACTGCTCTCGGCTTTGTCCCATGCCTTCGTCGATGGCCAGGCGCTGCGTACCTACCGTCATGCGCCGAATGCCGGCTCGCGCAAGTCCTGGGCTGCCGGTGATGCCTCAAGCCGAGGTGTGCGTCTGGCCGACATCGCGCTGCGTGGCGAGATGGGCGTGCCAGGGGTACTTACTGCACAGCAGTGGGGCTTCTACGACGTGTCGTTCAGTCATACCAACAAGGACCTGGCACTCAAACCGTCCGCCCAGCAAGCGCTGAGCCTGCCGCAACCCTTGGGCAGCTATGTGATGGAAAATGTGCTGTTCAAAATCAGCTTCCCGGCCGAATTTCATGCCCAGACCGCCTGTGAGGCTGCGGTGAGCCTGTATCCGCAGGTGCGTAACCGGTTGCATGAGGTCGACCGTATCGTCATCACCACCCAAGAGTCGGCGATCCGCATCATCTCCAAGGCAGGCCCGCTGGCCAATGCCGCAGACCGTGATCATTGTCTGCAGTACATGGTGGCGGTGCCGCTGATATTTGGTCATTTGGTGGCCGAGCACTACGAAGACGCCTTTCATGCGGCACATCCGAGCATCGACCGCCTGCGCGAGAAAATGGAGGTGGTCGAGGAGCCGCGATTCACACGTGAATACCTGGAAGCGGACAAGCGCTCGATTGCCAATGGCCTGCAGGTGTTCTTCAAGGATGGCAGCAGTACCGAGCAGGTGGTGGTGGAGTACCCGATCGGCCACCGGCGCCGGCGCGGGGAGGGCATTGCGTTGTTGGAGGCGAAGTTCAGGGAGAACTTGGCGACGCGGTTTGCGCGCCAGCGTTGTGTCGATATTTTCGCGTTGTGCAAGGATCAACAGCAGCTTGAGAACACGGCGGTGCACCGGTTTGTGGACTTGTTCATGATCTGATTCATGCCTGGCATGCAGGCAAAAAAACGCCCCGAACCAGTCGGGGCGTTTTCAGTGTCGCTGCAGGGCCTTACTTGCCTTCCCAGCGCTTGAGCACCAGGGTGGCGTTGGTGCCGCCAAAGCCGAAGCTGTTGCTCATGACCGTGTCGATCTTGGCGTTTTCTTCAGTTTTGCGCAGGATTGGCAGGTCGGCGACCTCCGGGTCCAGCTCGTCGATGTTGGCGGAGCCAGCGATGAAGTTGTTTTCCATCATCAGCAGGCAGTAGATCGCCTCGTGCACGCCAGCGGCGCCCAGCGAGTGGCCCGACAGGCTCTTGGTCGAGCTGATCTTCGGCGCCTTGTCGCCGAACACTGCGCGAACGCCCTTGATCTCGGCAACGTCCCCGACTGGGGTCGAAGTGCCGTGGGTGTTCAGGTAGTCGATCGGCGTGTCGACGGTGGCCAGCGCCTGCTGCATGCAGCGGATGGCGCCTTCGCCGCTTGGCGCAACCATGTCGTAACCGTCGGACGTGGCACCGTAGCCGACGATTTCGGCGTAGATCTTGGCGCCGCGGGCCAGGGCGTGCTCCAGCTCCTCGACCACCACCATGCCGCCGCCGCCCGCGATGACGAAGCCATCACGGTCGGCGTCGTAGGCGCGCGAGGCCAGTTCCGGTGTTTCGTTGCGCTTGGTCGACAGGGCGCCCATGGCATCGAACAGGAACGACTGGCTCCAGTGCTCTTCTTCACCGCCACCGGCGAACACGATGTCCTGCTTGCCCCACTGGATTTGCTCCAGCGCGGTACCGATGCAGTGAGCCGAGGTGGCACAGGCCGACGAGATCGAGTAGTTCAGGCCCTTGATCTTGAACGGGGTGGCCAGGCACGCCGACACGGTGCTGCCCATGGTGCGGGTGACGCGGTATGGGCCGACGCGCTTGACGCCCTTCTCGCGCAGGGTGTCCAGCGCTTCCATCTGGTTCAGGGTCGAGGCGCCGCCGGAGCCAGCCACCAGGCCGGTGCGCGGGTTGGAAACCTGCTCTTCAGTCAGGCCGGCGTCCTTGATCGCGTCTTGCATCGCCAGGTAGGCGTACGCCGCAGCGTGGCCGACGAAGCGATAGACCTTGCGGTCGATCAGTTCTTCGAGGTTGAGGTCGATGGAGCCGGAAACCTGGCTACGCAGCCCCTGTTCCTTGTATTCCGGGTTGTAACGGATGCCCGGACGGCTGTTGCGCAGGTTTTCGGTGACGGTAGCTTTGTCATTGCCCAGGCACGATACGATGCCCAGACCAGTGATAACGACGCGGCGCATGCGAATAACCCTTAGAAATTGTCAGTGGAGGTGAACACGCCGACCCGCAGGGCGTCGGCCGTGTAGATCTCGCGGCCGTCAACGCTGACCGAGCCATCGGCGATGGCCATGTTCAGCTTGCCCTTGAGGACGCGCTTGATATGAATGTTGTAGGTGACTTTCTTCGCGGTAGGCAATACCTGGCCGAAGAATTTCACTTCACCAGAACCCAGGGCGCGGCCACGGCCTGGCAGACCCTGCCAGCCGAGGAAGAAGCCCACCAGTTGCCACATGGCGTCGAGGCCCAGGCAGCCCGGCATCACCGGGTCGCCTTCGAAGTGGCAGGCGAAGAACCACAGGTCCGGGGTGATATCCAGCTCGGCGACCAATTCACCTTTGCCGTACTTGCCGCCTTCTTCGCTGATATGGGTGATGCGATCGACCATCAGCATGTTCGGCGCGGGCAGTTGCGCATTACCTGGGCCGAACAGCTCACCGCGACTGCAGCGCAGCAGGTCTTCCCGAGTAAAGGCGTGTTGTTTGGTCATGCGAGCTCCTCAATAACCCCCTGTGGCAGGGGATGAATCTTCCCGGCCAACCCGGCATCTCTCCGGGTGGCAGCCTACAGGTAGACTATTGCGTTGTGGTGAAAGTCACAGCGCACCTGGCGAAAGAAGTACAGGTGTGCACTGAAACGTCTATTTTCAGGTCCGACGAAGGTCCTGTCCAGTCCTTAAGACTGCCGCACTTTAGCATTTATCGCCAGTCGCGGCTGTCCGGCCAGGTAGCCAGCGCTGTAATACCCGCTGCAACTCGGTGCGGCGGAAGGGTTTGCTCAAGTAGTCGTTCATGCCAGCGGCGATGCAGCGCTCACGGTCGCCTTGCAGGGCATTGGCGGTCAAGGCGATGATCGGTAGCTGGCCACCGTTGGGCAGCAGGCGAATGCGCCGGGTGGCTTCGTAGCCATCCACGTGTGGCAGGCGGCAGTCCATCAGGACCGCGGCAAAGTGCTGTTGGCGAACTTGATCCACGGCCTGAACGCCATCGTGTGCCACGCTGACCTCCAGCCCCAGGCTGCGCAGCATGGCCTCGATAACGCTTTGATTGACGGGATTGTCCTCGACCAGCAGGATGCGTTCACCTTCCGCCAGCAGCCCTTGGGCTGGCGTGGCACCGGGCAATACCGCCGGCACGCTGTTGGCCAGTGCCAGCGGCATCTCCAGGGTAAAGGTCGAGCCCAACCCTTCGCGGCTTTCGCCACGCAACTTGCCGCCCATGCGTTCAGCCAGGGTGCGGGCGATGGACAAGCCCAGGCCGGTCCCCCCATAGCGCCGCGAGATCGAGCTGTCGGCCTGTTGGAAGGCGACGAACATCATTTCCAGGCGCTCGCTGTCGATACCGATGCCGGTGTCGCGCACGCTGCAGGTAAACCACAGCGTCTGCCTGTCGAGCACCTGCCAGCGGGCTTCGACCTGCACCTGGCCGCGCTCGGTGAATTTCAAGGCATTGCCAACCAGGTTGAGCATGATCTGGCGAATGCGCGTCGGGTCGCCCATCACGTGCACCTGATCGCTTGCGACTGGCAGGTGCACGTGCAATTCCAGGCCCTGCTGCTGGGCGCTGTGCTGGAACGGCTGCACGCTGCTGACGATCAACTCGCCGAGGTTGAAGTCGATGTGTTCCAGCTGCAACGTGGTGCGTTCGATTCGCGAGAAATCAAGAATGTCGTTAATCACCTTGAGCAAGTGCCCAGTGGATTCGCTGGCTACTGCCGTGTACTCGGCCTGTTCACCGGTCAGCGGGGTGGTTTCCAGCAACTGCAGCATGCCCAGCACGCCATTCATGGGCGTGCGCAGCTCATGGCTCATCATTGCCAGAAATTCCGATTTGGCGCCGTTGGCCTGCTCGGCTTCCTCACGTGCCTGAATCAACTGGGCCATGGCTTGCTTCTGTTCGGCACTGGCCTGTTCCAGGGCGCTGGCGAGGTTGTTGATGTGGCGTGCAAGGTGGCCCAGCTCGCTGTCATCGACGACCGGCAACGGTGCGTTGTACTCGCCCTGTTGGATGGCCTTGACCGCGTGCCCCATGTCGCTGATCGGCTTGGCCAGGCTCATGGCCAGGCGGCGGGCGAGGAGGAAGGTGAACAGCAGGGCAAACAGGGCCAGGATGCCGGCCTTGATCACGATTTCCTGCTGGCGCTGGCTGAAGGCGTCATCCGACATCCCGACGATCACCCGCCCCAGATAGTCGTCGCCAATCGAGGGGGGTGGCGCAGTGCCTTGCTGCAGGAAGTCGTTGTCCAGCCGGATCTGTTGCAGGCGGATCGGCGCCTGGAACACCTCCACCCGTTGCGCTCGGTTGGCGCTTTCGCCGGACTGCTCGACATACACCAGGATGTTGTTGCGGCTGTCCTGAACCTCCAGGAAGCGCACGTGGGGGATGCTCAATGTGGCCCGCATCAGGCCTTCGAGCACTTCATTGTTGCCTGAGATCACCCCATATTCGGAGGCCGGGGCCAGCTGATTGGCGATCAGTTGCCCGGTGTGATTGAGCTCTTGGCGCAAGTCCTGGATACGCACGAATGTGAAGAAGCTGATCAGCAGCAGGGTCAGCAGCAGCGCGGGGCCCAGGCTGATGATTTGGGTGCGGGTGTGGATGTCCCAGCTCAGGCGTTTGCTCATGGGGTGGGTTCTCCTTCGGCCAGGGCTTTGGCAGTGGCGGTCGGATCGATAGGTTCAAGGCCAAGGGCGCGTGCCACCTGCTGGTTGCCGCTGACCCCGAAACGTGCCGGGTACAGGCTGCGTGGCCAGCGCGACGGCGGATGGTCGAGCAACTGGTCGAGCACCGCCAACCAGTCGTCCTGGTCGCTGTAGGTGCTGGCCAGGGCGCCGGCGCGAACGAAGCCGGCGTTGGGGCCTATCAGCGCCATCTGCCGGCCATAGCTGCTGAGCAGCAGATTCTTTGCGGTCTTGGAGTTGTACAGGTAGGGGTCATCGAGGCCGAGCAGCACGTCGCTGCTGCCCAGCACATGCTGCAGAGGGCGGCTGTCACGCTGGTCCGGCCAGTCTTGGGCAATGACTTCCAGACCCAGCGGGCGGGCCGCCTGACGCAGTTCATCGAGCAGAAAATAGCTGTTTTCACCGTACAGCACGCCAATGCGCTGTGCCTGAGGCAACAGATAGCGGGCCAGGCGCAGCTGCCGAGCCAGCGGCGCATCACTCCACAGCAAGGTCAAGTAGCCGGGGCGGGCCTTTCCCAGACGCTGCTCGGCCTGCACGCGGCTTATACGCATGGCCAGCGCTGGCGGCCCGCTGGTTTCGTCCAGACGCCATTCCAGCGCGGCGCTGTCCAGCAGCACCAGGCGTGTGTCCGCGTTGAGTTGGCCGGGGCGGGGCAGTTCGCTGACGGTCTGGAATCGCACCTGGTCGTGGCTGCGGCGGCTTTCCAGCGCCGCGACAAAGCTGCGGATGCCGGGCTGATCCTCGCCACCGACCAACAGGATTTCGCTGGCAGACAGCGAACCGAGTGGCCATAGGCAGAACAGCAGCAGCCGCAGCAATCGTGCCATCAGAACTCCAGCTCCGCGCTCACGCTCAGGCGATGCCGGCTGTCGTAACGGTTCTGAACGGCGGTCGTGGGTTCGTCATCCAGACGCTGCTGCCACAAAGCGGCCAGTTCCAGGTTGCTGCCCTGGATACGAAACCGCTTGGCCAGGCGCAGGTCGAGGCGCTCGAAGCGATACTGGTTGAGCGCATTGTCGCCGTAGTAGAACAGCGCGCTTGACCAGCCCTGGCCCCATTCGCGCATCCAACCCGCCGAGCCACTGTTGCGCGCCGTGTTGGTGCTATCGGCACGGTTGCTGGCCCAGGCATCGACGTAGGCGTAGGTGAAGCGCAGGCGGTCACTGCGGGTCGGGCGCCAGTCCAGCTGCGCTTCACTGCCGCTGAAGCGAGCCTTGTTCGCGTTGCTGGCGATGTACTGGTTGTTTTTCAACGGTTCGCTGATCATCCCGGTGATCTCGTCGTAGAACAGCTTTACATCCATGTTCAGGTCGAAGTCGCTGAACTGGCCGTTATAGCCCAGCTCGCGGGAGCGCATGCGTTCCTGGACGAGATTGCCCGGGCCACGAGTCTTGACGAAGTACTCGCCGTTCTGCTGGCCGAACGCGGAGGGCGTCAGGTTCTTGACCGTGTAGCTCCAGTTGACGTTGTTCTCGAACATGTCCGGCGAACGCACGGCTTCCGAGTACACTGCACGCAGGCCGTGGCGCGGCGTGATCAGGTAGTTGACCGCCATGCGCGGGGTCAGCGAGCTGCCGGACAACTGCGAGTCCTCGAACATCGCACCGCCCTGCACGATCCAGTGTTCGTCGGCGCGCCACTCCAGTTGGCCGAACAGGCGCCAGGTCTGGTCGTCGAGGCTGCCGTCAAAGTAAGTCTGCGAATCGGCGCGATCATAGCGGTAGTTCATGCCGCTGAGCAGGCGCAAACTGTCGGTCAGGCTCAGGGTGTCCTGGATTTCCAGGTCGTAGCGGGTTTCCCGAGTGCTCTGATCAACGTCGCCGCAGACCACATTACGGCCGCCCTGGTTGTTCCACTGGTCCTTGATTGCATCGACCAGTGCCTGTTCTTCGGGATTGCTGCTGCTGGGTGGATTGTTGGCGCCACGTGCGACCAGCTCGGCGAAATTCGGGTTCAGCTGCCACAGCCGGGTAAGCTCTGGGCTGAACGACAGCGCCGCGTCGCACGCGCGCCAGACCTGCTGGCGGTCGAAGTGCTGAGCCGAACCCTGTACGTAAAGACTGTGCTCCGGGTTGAAATCGATGTTCCAGCGCACCGAGCCTGCATAATCCTTGGCATTGACATCGGCGTTGTCACCATTTGTCGTGACGAAGGGGAAAACGGGCTGATACGTATAGGGCCGCTGGTTGCTGCCTTCCTTGGCCGCCAGCTGCCATTCCAACGTCTGATTCAGCGCCAGGTTATGGCTGACGCTCAGGTTGAAGCGGTTCAGGCGGCGGCTGTCGCGGTAGTCCTGGCCGTATTGGTTTTCATCGAAACCGTCATCTTTCTGCCCTGACACCGACAAGCGCAGGTCCCCCCCCTCCCAGCCGAAACCTTGGCTGAGGTAGTAATCATCGATGCCGTCCTGGCCTCGGGTCAACTTCATGCGGGTGCCGTGGCTGTCAGCGGGGTTGCGGGTGAGGATGTTGACCACCGCCATCAGCGCGTTAGCGCCGTAGCTGACGGTATTTGGGCCGCGAAACACCTCGATACGCTCGATATCCTCCAGCGCCACCGGGATGTCACTCCAGTCCACCGTGGCCAGGCCCGCGCGGTACACCGAGCGGCCATCGATCAGCACTTGCATGCGCCGCGCTTCGTTGACGTTGGTGCCGTGGTAGTTGACGGTCGGCTGGTTGCCGGCGCCGTAGCCGATCATCATGCCTGGCACCAGGCGCAGCAGCTCGGGGATGTCTCGGGCGCCGCTGGCGTGGATCAGGTCGCTGTCGATCACGGTCATGCTGCCTGGCACGGCCGCCGGGGATTGTTTCAGCCGGGTGGCGGTCAGAACCTGCGGCAGGTCGGTGTTGTCGAGGAACAGGTCGTCGGCCATCGCCGGACCACCGAGCAATGCGGTCAATAGCAGCAGGCGAGGGTAGGGGGGCGTGCCAGGGAACACGATACGGCCTTGTATCAGAGTTGAGACAGGCATGTTAACTGACCGTGAAGGTTTTGCCAGTGATCTGCGGCACGGACACTGGTTCTGTCGCAAGTGCGCCGTATAATGGCCCGGTCGCCACTTAATTTATGGCTTTAACGGATTGAATATGACTGAACAGCAACCTGTTGCAGTTCTGGGTGGCGGAAGCTTCGGCACCGCCGTGGCCAACCTGCTGGCGCAGAACGGCGTGCCGGTGCGCCAATGGATGCGCGACCCCGAGCAGGCCGAGGCCATGCGTGTCAATCGCGAGAACCCACGCTACCTCAAGGGCATCCGTGTGCATGATGGCGTCGAACCGGTCAATGACCTGCTGGCCACCTTGCAGTCCAGCGACCTGGTGTTCGTCGCCCTGCCTTCGAGTGCACTGCGCAGTGTGCTGGCCCCGCATGCCGACCTGCTGCGTGGCAAATGCCTGGTCAGCCTGACCAAGGGCATCGAAGCGCAGAGCTTCAAGCTGATGAGCCAGATTCTCGAAGAGATCGCGCCCGAGGCGCGCATCGGCGTGCTGTCTGGGCCCAACCTGGCCCGCGAGATTGCCGAGCATGCGCTGACCGCCACGGTGGTCGCCAGCGAAGATGAAGACCTGTGCCAGCGCGTGCAGGCCGTTTTGCACGGCAGCACCTTCCGCGTCTACGCCAGCAGCGACCGCTTCGGCGTCGAGCTGGGCGGGGCGCTGAAGAACGTCTACGCGATCATCGCCGGCATGGCAGTGGCGCTGGGCATGGGCGAGAACACCAAGAGCATGCTGATCACCCGGGCGCTGGCCGAGATGACCCGCTTCGCCGTGAGTCAGGGTGCCAACCCGATGACCTTCCTCGGCCTGGCGGGGGTCGGCGATTTGATCGTCACCTGTTCCTCGCCTAAAAGCCGCAACTATCAAGTGGGGCACGCCCTGGGCCAGGGCCTGAGCCTGGAGCAGGCGGTCAGTCGCCTGGGCGAAGTGGCCGAAGGGGTCAATACGCTCAAAGTGCTCAAGGCCAAGGCCGAAGAAGTACAGGTTTACATGCCACTGGTGGCTGGCCTGCATGCCATCCTGTTCGAAGGCCGCACGTTGAACCAGGTGATCGAGCGCCTGATGCGCGCCGAGCCCAAGACCGACGTCGACTTCATTTCCACCAGCGGTTTCAACTGAGCTGAGCAGATCAAGGAGCGAAACATGAACGATACCCCCGAGCACGCCCAGCGTGAGTCGATCATCCTGCGTGTGCTGTGGATGCTGGTATTCCTGGTGGTCTGGCAACTGGCTGAGCTGTTGCTCGGCGGCCTGGTGCTGGTGCAGCTCGTCTACCGCCTGATCTACGGCGCGCCGAGCGCGAGCCTGATGAACTTTGGCGATAGCCTGAGCCAGTACCTGGCACAGATCGGTCGCTTCGGCACCTTCCACACTGACACCAAGCCTTGGCCATTCGCTGATTGGCCTGCCCCCCGCGCGCCGGAAGGCGAAGCACCGCACGCCGTGGCCCCGGCGCCGCATCCGGTACGTGACCAGGAGCCCAAGCTGTGAAGCTGTGGGTGCTGCGCCATGGCGAGGCGGAGCCACGGGCCAATACCGACGCCGAGCGGCGCCTGACGGCCCATGGGCGCGAGCAGGTGCTGCACAGTGCGGCGCATCTGCTGGGTCAGCCGTTGCAGGCGATCTATGCCAGCCCCTACGTGCGTGCCCAGCAGACGGCGACCCTGGTACATGACACCCTGGGCTTCGCTGAGCCGATGCGCACCGTGCCCTGGTTGACGCCGGAGAGTAATGCCCAGCAGGTGATCAATCAGCTCGAGCGCCTTGGGCTGGAGCATGTGCTGCTGGTGAGCCATCAGCCGCTGGTGGGGTCGCTGGTGAGTATGCTTGAACATGGGCACGTTCAGCAGCCTGCGCCGCTGGGCACCGCCAGCCTGGCAGAACTGGAAGGGGACTGGCCACTGGCTGGGTTGATGACGCTGCGCAACCTCCATCACGCGCCATAAAGGCATGCCTGCAAGCTCTTTGCGGCAGAGCAGAGAATTAGCCTGAGAATAAAGGCTAGTTCTCATTGGGTGTAGCAGGTGTTTGCTTGGCGTCTTGAAATATCGATTTTTCTGAAGCTGGGTAAGCCCTGTCCTTGGGGAGCGATATTGAAATGTAAGGGTCAGATTGCTCCTGCTTCGCAAGCGAGGGGCATCTCTTAGTTTCGCAATACAAGGACTGGTCGAGTGTTGCCGGCAGCATGCGGGCCGTAGAGGATGCCTTGGTTAGTTGGGGTCCCGGAGATGTTCATGTAGTAATAGCTGCCGGCGCTGCCAGGGGTGAGAGTCCAAACACCAAATAAGTATTTCCCTCCATTGCTTGAGGATCTTGCGTTGTACCATGCTAATAGAGAAGCAACGTCAGGGTTTTCTAAAGCGTAGATCTTATAAAGTGTTTGTAATTGGGTCAGGGAAGGAAGCTGCCCGCCTAACGTTATAGCCCGCTGAGCGGCTGCGCCCCATGCTAAGTAATCACTGGTATAGGAGATCGTCATGACGTTGCGGACGGTCAGTTGATAGCTGTCGATGGCGCCTAAGGCATCGGTTACGGTCATTGTAACGCTGCCATTACTCCAGACAGTCACCTGGCCTGTGGTCTGGCCAACTGTTGCAATAGCTTCATCGCTTGACCTGTACGTATAGGACGGTTTCCCACCCTGTGCGGTACGGGTGAACTGAGCGCCAGTAGGAGGAAAGGCCGGTTTACGTCCCGCGGCAACTATGTAGTTGGTGGCCGCGAAGGTCATGTCCTCGCCAAAGACCAGTTCCTCCCCGACTTTGAAAGAAAGCGGTGAGGAGGTGCGTGTGCCGGTATTCGTTTGGCTGTTCATGTGTCTGCCTGCTTGTTTGTGAAGCGCAAGTAAAGTAGGGGTTGGAAGATAGAGCCTGGCGGGCACTATCAGGTAATGCTGCTTAAGTATTGTCAGTATTAATAACGTAGATCAGTGCCCTAACGGTGACAACTGGCATTTCTGCTAGTTGTCACCACTGAATATCCATGTTTGAGGCTGAGCTGCTGGGAAGTGAGTGGCTGGTGGCCGGGCTGATGAGCCTGCTGAGTTTGCTCCTGTTTCCTGCGCCCTGAGCGGTTGGCAACTGGCATTTTTGTCAGTTGTCGGCCATTGGATCTATTGCTAGCGTTGCCCCGTAATTAACGACGGATGAAACTGGCAGGGAGTGTCAAATGATTGGGCTGATACCGGAGTTGCTGCGCTCGCTGGACCTGCAGCCATCGTTGGATAAAGTGCAGGGTGGTGAGAGTCTGGATTACGCCCAGTACAGCGTGTTGCGCGACTCTGTCGACGCCAAGTTTCATTTTCTGCTGGGTAACATTCGCCATCTGAACCGGCAGAGCGCTACAAGTCATCAGCATGTGGATGAAGAATTGCGCAAGCTGCAGGATGCCTGCCTGCGCGCTTCCCACCTCTTGCAAACCAGCTGTCTGGCGCTGCGCCGCCTGGAGCTCGATTACCACGACCAGCGCTTGGCGCGTGAGGCGCTGGAAGGACAGCTGGCCTACATGCAGGCCTGTTTGCGCCGCTCGCTGGCTAGTTTCGATAAGTTGGCATGACCTGATCGCCCTTGCCCATGACCTATCCGGACGTTGCCGTGCGAACTGTGAGCGCTGACAATGGGCCATCATTCCCCTCCGGACCCGGCGCCATGTCGCAGCAGATCTTCTTCGCCCATGCCAACGGCTTCCCGTCGGCCACCTACGGCAAGCTGTTTGCTGCCTTGGCGCCGGACTACCAGGTGCAGCACCTGCCCCAGCACGCTCACGACCCGCGCTTTCCAGTGAACGAAAACTGGCAGAATCTGGTTGATGAACTTCTTCACCACCTGGCCCAACAGGATGCTCCAGTGTGGGGGGTCGGCCACTCCCTGGGTGGCGTCCTGCATTTACATGCCGCCTTGCGTTGCCCCGAGTACTATCGAGGCGTGGTCATGCTCGACTCACCGGTGCTGACCCGTGCCGATCAATGGTTGCTGCGCACCGCCAAGCGTTTCGGCTTCATCGACCGCATCACACCGGCGGGCCGCACCCTGGGCCGGCGCGAAGCTTTCGCCGACCGCGACAGCGCCCGCGACTACTTCGCCAGTAAGAGCCTGTTCCGGCATTTTGATCCCGAATGCCTGGAGGCCTATGTGGAGCACGGGCTCGAGGACGCCGAGCAGGGCTTGCGCCTGCGCTTTGACCCGGCCACCGAAATCAGCATCTACCGCAGCATCCCGCATACCAGCCCGGCCCCGGCACGCCTGCTTCAGGTGCCGCTGGCCATGGTGCGTGGCGACCGCAGCCAGGTGATCCGTCGCCATCACACCCTGGCCGTGCGTGGCATGCCCAGGGGTGAATACCACAGTGTGCCGGGCGGGCACATGTTTCCGCTGGAGCGACCCACCGACACCGCCAGCCTGATCAAGGGCCTGTTCGACCGCTGGAGCCAGGCATGAGCGCGCACGTCGAGGAGATTCGCCTGAGCCTGGGGCATATCGAGTTGGCCGCCCACCTGTTCGGCCCCGAAGACGGGCTGCCGGTGATCGCCCTGCACGGCTGGCTGGACAACGCCAACAGCTTCGCCCGCCTGGCGCCCAAGTTGAAAGGCCTGCGCATTGTCGCCCTCGACTTGGCCGGGCATGGTTATTCGGAGCACCGTCCCGCAGGCGCCAGTTATGCACTGGCCGACTACGCCCACGATGTGCTGCGGGTTGCCGAACAGCTGGGCTGGAAACGGTTCGCGTTGTTGGGGCATTCGCTGGGGGCCATCATCTCGGTGCAACTGGCTGGCGCTTTGCCGGATAGAGTCAGCCATCTGGTACTGATCGACGGCGTGATTCCTCCGACCGGCGCCGAGGAAGATGCCGGCGAGCGCCTAGGGATGGCGCTGCAGGCGCAGTTGCGCCTGGATGGAAAGCGCAAGACGGTCTACAAAACCCTGGAAGAGGGTGTGCAGGCGCGCATGAAGGGCATGGTCGCGGTCAGCCGTGACGCCGCCGAGCTGCTCGCCCAGCGTGGGTTGATGCCAGTGCCCGGCGGCTACAGTTGGCGCAGCGACAGCCGCCTGACCCTGCCATCACCGGTGCGCCTTTCCCAAGCACAGGCCATGGCCTACGTGCGTCGGGTGAGTTGCCCGGCCTGCCTGGTGGTGGCGGCCGATGGTATGCTGGCGCGGCACACCGAATTGCTGCAGCCGCTAACCTTCCAGCAGACGGTGCTGCCTGGCGGTCATCACTTGCATCTGAACGATGAGCACGGTGCTGCCCTTGTCGCAGACTGTATCAATAGCTTCTTTGCCTTTGCTTGACTTGCACCGGACAAGTGTCGAGGCTTGGCGGGTTGAAAGGGAGACAACCATGCAATTGCCAGACATCCTGGAGCTTCACCTCGGCGCCGGTCGCCGCCTGGGCCGCCGATGAGCGCGCCCGTTTCCATCCGCACCGCCGTGGGTGCCTGCCTGCTGCTCGCCAGCCCGTTGCTGTGGGCCGGAAGCTTGCCGGTCCCCGTGGACGCCAAGGTGGTCGACCAGCGCCCGGCAGTCGAGCAGGAACGCATCTACCCCATGGGCCCGCTGCGCAAGATCAGCGGCCGCCTGCGCGTCGATGACAAGGTCGAAAGCCGCGGTCAGGTCAGCTCCGTCACCTATGAACTGCCGGTAGAACGCACCGCGCGTGACGCCTTCACCAGCGCAAGGGAAGAGCTTCAGCGTGATGGCGGTTACCCGCTGTTCTGGTGCCAGGGCCGTGATTGTGGTGAAGCCAGCCTGTGGGCCAACGATGTATTCGCCAATGCCCGCCTCAATGGTGGTGACGAGCAACAGGCCTTCATTCTCTTGCGCCGCTCCGCCGAAGAGGCCGATACCCTGGTGGCGTTGTACAGCGTTACGCGCGGCAACCGCCGTGCTTACCTGCATGTTGAAGAGTTCGTCGCCGGCAGCCCGCTCGGTGAGCTACTGCCGACCGCTGCCACGGTCCTGCGCGAAATGCGCGACACTGGCAAGCTCGACTACCCTGATTTGAACACCCCGCAGCCGGCATGGGTCACCTTGCTGGGCCGCAGCCTTAACCTGGACAGCACCCTGCGTGCCAGCCTCAGCGGCAAAGAAGCCGAGGCCTGGCGCGAGCAATTGGTCAAGGCGGGGGTGCGCAGCAACCGGCTCGAAGTCGGCACCGCTGCCACCGACGGCCTGCACCTGGAACTGATCCGTTGAGTGAGCGCCACCATGGCCAACAATGATCGCTTGCTGATCCAGATCATCCTGCTGACCTTGCTCGGCGCTGCCCTGTGGGTAATGGCACCGTTCATTTCTGCGCTGCTGTGGGGGGCTATTCTGGCCTTCGCCAGCTGGCCGCTGATGCGCCTGCTCACCCGTGCACTGGGCGGGCGCGAAACGCTGGCGGCTAGCCTGCTGACCACGGCCTGGATTTTGATCGTGGCCTTGCCGCTGGTGTGGTTGGGCTTCAACCTGGCGGACCATATCCGCGACGCCACGGCCTTTGTGCGCGATGTGCAGGTGGACGGGCTGCCCGATGCACCGGACTGGCTGGGGGGGATTCCGCTGGTGGGTGAGCGCCTGGTGCGCTGGTGGCAATCGCTGGATCAGCAGGGCGCCGCATTGATCGCTTCGGCCAAGCCTTACTTTGGCCAGGTGGGCAACTGGCTGCTGGCGCGCAGTGCGCAGATTGGCAGCGGTGTGCTGGAACTCACTCTCAGCCTGATCTTCGTATTCTTCTTCTACCGCGACGGGCCGCGTCTGTCAGCGTTCGTGCTGCGTTTGCTCAACCGCCTGGTGGGCGACCGCGCCGAGTATTACCTGGAGCTGGTGGCGGGCACCGTGCAACGGGTAGTCAACGGCGTGATCGGTACTGCAGCGGCGCAGGCCCTGCTGGCCCTCATCGGTTTCCTGATTGCCGGCGTCCCTGGTGCGATCGTGTTGGGCCTGGTGACCTTCATGCTCAGTCTGATCCCCATGGGGCCGCCGCTGGCGTGGATTCCTGCGACTGCCTGGCTGGTGTGGCAAGGCGAGTATGGCATGGCGGTGTTTCTGGGTATCTGGGGCACCTTCGTCATCAGTGGCGTGGACAACGTGCTCAAGCCGTATCTGATCAGCCGGGGTGGAAACCTGCCGTTGGTGATCGTGCTGCTCGGGGTGTTCGGCGGCTTGATTGCCTTTGGCTTCATTGGTCTGTTCATCGGGCCGACCTTGCTGGCTGTCGGTTACAGCCTGCTGTTGGACTGGAGCCGCAATTCGGTACAGGCTCAGCCCTGACCTGTACTGGCCCTTTCGCGGGGCAAGCCCGTTCCCACAATTATTGATGTATGCAGGACCATTGAGGGAGCGGGCGTGACCCGCGAAGAGGCCGGCACAGACCCTCCCAAACCTTGATTTTTACGCATTCTTTATACCCACCCCCATCCCTCAATCTCGCCCCTTTACACCCCTCCCTCGGACAATTCCCTCAAAGCGGTCCAAACCGCACAACGGGGAGTTTCACTCATGTACATGCTCGACGGTCTGTCACTGCTTCTGGCAGTGGCCTTGGCGGTTTACCTGCTGGTCGCGCTGCTGCGCGCCGATCGCAGCTAGGGAGCGGCCATGCACAGTTACGATTACCTATTGCTGTTGGCCTTCTTTGCCATCGTGCTGCTGCCGGCACCCTGGCTCGGGCGGTTCTACTACAAGGTCATGGAAGGCCAGCGTACCTGGCTGACGCCTGTGCTCGGCCCGGTGGAGCAGGGCTGCTACCGGCTGGCCGGTGTACGCGCCGAACAGCAACAGAACTGGAAGCAGTACACCCTGGCCCTGCTGGCCTTCAACCTGGCCGGCTTCCTGCTGCTGTTCACCGTGCTCCTGTTGCAAGGCTACCTGCCGCTCAACCCGCAGCACCTGCCCGGCCAGGAATGGTCGCTGGCGTTCAATACGGCGGTCAGCTTCGTCACCAACACCAATTGGCAGGCCTACAGCGGTGAGGCGTCGGTCAGCTACCTGAGCCAGATGCTCGGGCTGACCGTGCAGAACTTCGTCAGCGCCGCCACCGGCCTGGCCGTGCTGGTCGCGCTGTGCCGCGGCGTTGCCCGGCGCTCGACCACCAGCCTTGGCAACTTCTGGGTCGACATGACCCGCGCCACCCTCTACGGCCTGCTGCCGCTGTGCCTGCTGCTGGCGCTGCTGCTGGTGTGGCAGGGCGTGCCGCAGACCTTTGCCGACTACGCCCACGCCGTGACTCTGCAAGGCGCTGACCAGACTATTCCGCTAGGGCCAGCCGCCAGCCAGATCGCCATCAAGCAGTTGGGCACCAACGGCGGTGGCTTCTTCGGCGTCAACTCCGCGCACCCGTTCGAGAACCCCACGGCCTGGAGCAACCTGTTCGAGGTCGCCTCGATCATCCTCATCCCGGTGGCCCTGGTGTTCACCTTCGGCCACTACGTCAAGGACCTGCGCCAGAGCCGCGCAATCCTGGCTTGCATGCTCGGCCTGTTCCTGATCGGCGGGGCCACCGCGCTGTGGTCGGAGCACCAGCCCAACCCGGCACTCGACAGTGCGCAGGTGCAGCAGAGCGCGCCGATGGAGGGCAAGGAAAGCCGCTTCGGCACCACCGGCTCGGTACTGTGGACGGTGACCACCACCGCCGCCTCCAACGGCTCGGTCAACGCCATGCACGACAGCCTCAACCCGCTAACCGGCATGGTCGCCATGGTCAACATGATGGTCGGCGAGGTGATCTTCGGCGGCGTCGGTGCGGGGCTCTACGGCATGCTGCTGTTCGTGCTCATCGCCGTGTTCCTGGCGGGCTTGATGATCGGCCGCACGCCGGAATACCTCGGCAAGAAACTGCAGGCGCGGGAAGTGCAGCTGCTGGTGGCCACCCTGCTGGTGATGCCGGTTGGCGTGCTGGTGTTGGGCGCCATTGCCGCCAGCCTGCCAGGCCCTGCCGGTGCGGTCAGCAACCCTGGCGCGCACGGTTTCAGCCAGCTGCTGTACGCCTACACCTCCGGCACCGCCAACAACGGATCGGCCTTCGCCGGGTTCGGTGCCAACACGGTGTACCACAACGTGATGATCGGCCTGGCCATGCTGATCGGGCGCTTCGGCTACATCCTGCCGGTCCTGGCCCTGGCCGGCAGCCTGGCGGCGAAGAAAAGCGCGCCGCAGGGGCTGAACAGCTTCCCCACCCACGGCCCGCTGTTCACCGGCCTGTTGCTGGTGACCATCTTGCTGGTGGGCGGCCTGACCTTCCTGCCGACCCTGGCCCTTGGGCCAATCGCCGAACACCTGAGCCTGGGTTTCTGAGGATCGACCATGAACATGCCCATTCCTGAAGTGAACGCCTCGCGCAGCGCCAAGGACCAGACCCGCTTCGCCGCGCTGTGGCGCCCGGCGCTGGTGCAAGCGTTCGTCAAGCTCGACCCGCGTCAGCTCAAGCGCTCGCCGGTGATGCTGGTGGTCGCCCTGACTGCCCTGTTGACCACGGTCCTGTGCTTGGCCCCCGGCAGTGGCGTGAGCACTGGCGTTGCCGTGCAGATCGCCCTGTGGCTGTGGTTCACCGTGCTCTTCGCCAACTTTGCCGAAGCGCTGGCCGAAGGCCGCGGCAAGGCCCGTGCCGACAGCCTCAAGGCCGGTAGCCAGGGCCTGACGGCCCAACGCCGCAAACGCGATGGCAGCTTCGAAACCGTTACCGCCACCCAGCTGCGCAAGGACGACGTGGTCCGGGTGGTAGCTGGCGAGATGATCCCCGGTGACGGCGAAGTGCTCGAAGGCATCGCCGCCGTCAACGAAGCGGCCATTACCGGTGAGTCCGCACCGGTGATCCGCGAGTCCGGTGGTGACCGCTCGGCCGTCACCGGCAATACGCGGCTGGTCTCCGACTGGTTGCTGATCCGTATCACCAGCAACCCCGGTGAATCGACCCTGGACCGCATGATCGCCCTGGTCGAAGGCGCCAAGCGGCAGAAGACCCCCAACGAAATCGCGCTGGACATCCTGCTGATCGGCCTGACCCTGATCTTCCTGATCGTGGTGGTCACCCTGCAGCCCTTCGCCCACTTCGCCGGTGGCAGCCTGCCGCTGATCTTCCTCGCGGCGTTGCTGGTGACGCTGATCCCGACGACTATCGGTGGCCTGCTCTCGGCCATCGGCATCGCTGGCATGGACCGCCTGGTGCGCCTGAACGTGATCGCCCGCTCGGGCCGCGCGGTAGAGGCCGCCGGTGACGTGCACACGCTGATGCTCGACAAGACCGGCACCATCACCTTTGGCAATCGCCGTTGCAGCGCCCTGCACGCGGCCACCGGGGTCACTGCCAAGGAGCTCGGGGAGGGCGCCTTGCTCGCTTCGCTGGCCGATGACACCGCCGAAGGCAAGTCGATTGTCGAGTACTTGCGCCAGTTGCACGACTTCATCGAACCTGCAGCCGGGGAGTTCGAAGCCATTGCCTTCAGCGCCGAGACGCGCCTGTCGGGAATAGACCTGCAACACCATCGCTACCGCAAAGGCGCCGTCGATGCGGTACTGGCGTTCGTCGGCATGCAACGCCTGGAGATGCCGGCGGCACTGTCCCGCGAAGTCGAGCGCATTGCCCAGGGCGGTGGCACGCCGCTGCTGGTGTGCGTGGACAAGCGCCTGCTCGGGGTGATCCACCTCAAGGACGTGGTCAAGCCCGGCATCCGTGAGCGCTTCGCCGAGCTGCGCAAGCTGGGCATCCGCACCGTGATGGTCACCGGCGACAACCCGCTGACCGCTGCCGCCATCGCCGCCGAGGCCGGTGTGGATGACGTGCTGGCCGAAGCCACACCGGAGAAGAAGCTGGCGCGCATCCGCCAGGAGCAGAACGACGGCCGCCTGGTGGCCATGTGCGGCGACGGTGCCAACGACGCCCCGGCGCTGGCCCAGGCCGACGTGGGCATGGCCATGAATGACGGCACCCAGGCAGCCCGCGAGGCGGCCAACATGGTGGACCTGGACAGCGACCCGACCAAGCTGCTGGACGTGGTGCAGGTCGGCAAGGAGCTGCTGGTGACCCGAGGCGCGCTCACCACCTTTTCCATCGCCAACGACGTGGCCAAGTACTTCGCCATCCTGCCGGCGCTGTTCGCCGCCATCTACCCGCAACTGGGCGTGCTCAACCTGATGCACCTGGCCAGCCCGCAGAGCGCGATCCTCTCGGCGATCGTGTTCAACGCGCTGATCATCACCGTGCTGATCCCGCTGGCGCTGCGCGGCGTGCGGGTGCAGGCGGCCAGTGCTGCCCACCTGCTGCGACGCAACCTGCTGATCTATGGCCTGGGCGGCATCATCGTGCCGTTCGCCGGGATCAAAGTGATCGACCTGCTGCTCAACGCCCTGCACCTGGTCTGAGGAGGCCACCATGAACACTTATCTACGTCCGGCGCTGAGCCTGATCCTGCTGATGACGGCGGTTACCGGTGCGCTGTATCCGCTGGCAGTGACCGGTATCGCCCAGGTGGCATTCCCTGAACAGGCCAATGGCAGCCTGGTGCGCGACGAGCAGGGTCAGGTCCGTGGCTCGGCGCTGATTGCCCAGGATTTCCAGGGCGATGGCTGGTTCCATTCGCGGCCGTCGGCGGGGGCGTATGCCACCGTGGCCAGCAGTGCCAGCAACCTTTCGCCAAGCAACCCGGCATTGTCTGAACGGGTGGAAAGTGATGCCGCGAAGCTGTACCAGGTTGAGCAGGGACCGGTGCCACAAGCGTTGCTGACGACATCCGGCAGCGGCTTGGACCCGCATTTGCCACCTGAAGCGGTTGCTTACCAAATCCCACGTGTGGCGGCGGCGCGCAAGGTACCGGTCGAGCGCTTGCAAGCCTTGCTGGAAGAGGCCACCCTCCACCCATTGATCGGCCCGCCCGTGGTGAATGTTCTGGCGCTGAACCAGGCATTGGAGCGTTTAAGGATGAAGCATGAGTGACGCAACCCGCGCAGACGCGCTGTTGGCCAACCTGCCGCGTGAGGGGCGCGGCAGGCTCAAGGTATTCCTCGGCGCCGCCCCCGGCGTTGGCAAAACCTTCGCCATGCTCCAGGCCGCCCACGCTCAGCAACGCCAGGGCGTTCAGGTGGTGGCAGGCGTGGTCGAAACCCACGGCCGCGCCGAAACCGAATCACTGCTTGGCGGCCTGCTTCAGCAACCGTTGCTGCGCAGCGAATACCGCGGTGTCATCCTGGAGGAGATGGACCTCGACGGCCTGCTCAAGGCCGCACCTTCCCTGGCCCTGGTCGACGAACTGGCCCACACCAACGCCCCCGGCAGCCGCCACGCCAAGCGCTGGCAGGACGTCCAGGAGCTGCTCGCCGCTGGCATCGACGTGTACACCACGGTCAATGTCCAGCACCTGGAAAGCCTCAACGACAAGGTCCGCGACATCACCGGGGTGCAGGTGCGCGAAACGCTGCCGGACTGGGTGCTGCAGGAAGCCTTCGAGCTGGTACTGATCGACCTGCCGCCGCGCGAACTGCTCGAACGCCTGCGCGAGGGCAAGGTATACGTGCCCGAGCAGGCAAGGGCGGCGATCGATGCCTACTTCTCCCAGACCAACCTCACCGCGCTGCGCGAGCTGGCCATGCAGACCGCCGCCGCCCAGGTCGATGCCGACCTGGCCCATGGCTACCGTCAGCGTGGTCAAGAGGCGCCGCCCCTGCGTGGGCGCTTGCTGGTCGGTGTCGATGGTGATGACCAGGCCGAACGCCTGGTGCGCCATGCCTGTCGGGTCGCCCAGCGGCGGCACCTGCCCTGGAGCCTGGTGCACGTCGACAACGGTCGGCTGCGTGACGAAACCGCCCGGCAGCGTCTACAGGCCGCGCAACAACTGGCCGAGCGCCTGGGCGGGGAAGTGGTGCTGCTACGCGCCGGTGAAGTGGCGCGCACGCTGATCCAGCATGCCGGCGAACGACGGGCCAGCCTGGTCCTGGTCGGGCAGTCGCGTGATCGCCTGCGCCGCCGCCTGTTCGGTGCAGGTGTCGCGGCGCGGCTGCTGCGTGAGCGTCACGGGCTGGAAATCAACGTGCTCGACCGCGATGCCCAGCCGGCCCCAGCGAGTGCCGCCGTGCAACGTGTGTGGGTGTGGCGTCACTACCTGCTGGCACTGGTCGCGACCGCACTGGCGGCAGGCTTGTCCTGGGCCGTCTCCAGTGTGCTGGCGCTGCCCAATATCTCGCTGGTGTTCCTCGCTGCCGTGTTGCTGGTTGCGGTGCGCAGCAGCCTGGGACCGGCCCTGGCGTGCGCTGCGCTGTCGTTCCTGGCCTACGACTTTCTGTTCATCCCGCCGAATTTTTCCTTCAGCATCCAGCGCGAAGAGGACGTGCTGACCCTGGTGTTCTTCCTGTTGATGGCCGCGCTCACCGGCAACCTCGCTGCTCGCCAACGCCGCCAATTGCAGGCGCTGCGCGAAACGCAGGCGCAGACCAACCAGCTGCTCGACCTGTCGCGGCGCCTTACTGTGGCAGCTGATCGCCAGGCCGTGTTCAACGCCGCTGGCCAGCACCTCGACGGTTGGCAAGACGTGCAAGTCTGCTTGCTCGAACGCAACGCCGAAGGCCTGTTGCAGGTGGCCAGCGGCGAAGCCCATGCCCTGAGCGACAACGAACGCGCCGCCGCCGAATGGGCCTGGCAACACGGCCAGGCTGCGGGTCATGGCAGCGACACCCTGCCCAACGGACGTTGGTGGTGGTGGCCGCTTAACGTTGATGATCACCCGCTGGCGCTGCTCGGCGTGCGCCCATGCTCCGGCGAACCACTCAGCGCCCAACGCCGCCGCCTGCTCATGGCTCTCGGCCAACCCTTGGCCCAGGCGCTGGCCCGTGCGCGGTTGGCCGAGCAATTGGAAGCCGCCCGCCTGCACGGCGAAACCGAACAGTTGCGCAGCGCCTTGCTGGCCTCGGTTTCCCACGACCTGCGTACCCCGCTGACCGCCATGCGCGGCAGCATCGACAGCCTTCTGGCGCTGGGCCAAGCCATCCCCGTCGAAGACCGCCGCGAACTGTTGGAAGGCACCCGCAACGAAGCCGAACGCCTCGACCGCTACATCCAGAACCTGCTGGACATGACCCGTCTGGGCCACGGCGGCCTCAAGCTCGCCCGCGACTGGGTCGCCCCCGCCGATATCGTCGGAAGCGCCCTCAACCGCCTGCGCGTGGTGCTGGCGCCGCTGCGCGTGCACACCGACGTGCCCGCCGAATTACCGCTGCTGTTCGTGCATGCGGCGCTGATCGAGCAGGCACTGATCAACGTCCTGGAAAATGCCGCGCGCTTTTCCCCCGCCCAAGGCCGACTGGATCTGCAGGTGTCCGTGGTCGATGAGCAATTGCGCTTCGCTGTCAGCGACCAGGGCCCCGGCATCCCCGTGGCCGAGCGCGAGAAGATCTTCGATATGTTCTACACCGCCGCCCGCGGCGATCGGGGCGGGCAGGGCACCGGCCTGGGGCTTGCCATCTGCCTGGGCATGATCGGCGCCCATGGCGGGCAGATCCTGGTCGGCGAAGGCATCGATGGCCACGGCACCTGCATCACACTATGCTTGCCGCTGCCCACTCAACCCGAAGCCGAAAGCGAAGCCCCATGAGCCAGTCCGCGACCCTCCTGGTCATCGATGACGAACCGCAGATCCGCAAGTTCCTGCGCATCAGCCTGACCTCTCAGGGCTACAAGGTGATCGAAGCCGCCACCGGCGGCGAAGGCCTGGCCCAGGCGGCCTTGACCAAGCCCGACCTGGTGGTGCTCGACCTCGGCCTGCCCGACATGGACGGCCAGCAGGTGCTGCGCGAATTGCGCGAATGGAGCGCGGTACCGGTCATGGTGCTGTCGGTGCGCGCCAGTGAAGTGCAGAAGGTCGATGCGCTGGATGGCGGGGCCAACGATTACGTGACCAAGCCGTTCGGCATCCAGGAATTCCTCGCCCGCGTGCGCGCGCTGCTGCGCCAGGTGCCCCAGGCGGGCGGCGGCGAGGTGGTGGCCAGATTCGGGCCGTTGAACGTGGACTTTGCCTTTCGCAAGGTGACGCTGAATGGCGAAGAAGTGGCGCTGACCCGCAAGGAATACGCGCTGCTGGCGCAGTTGGCCGGTCATCCGGGGCGGGTGATTACCCAGCAGCAGTTGCTCAAGGATATCTGGGGGCCGTCGCATGTGGAGGACACCCACTATCTTAGGATCGTGGTGGGGCATTTGCGGCAGAAGCTGGGGGATGATCCGACGGCGCCTCGGTTCATCATTACCGAGGCGGGGGTGGGGTATAGGCTGGTCGGGCCTTCTCACTGAGGCCGCTGCCTATGGCGCTGTTCTTGATTCCTGGTCCATGTCCGCAGGCCAGGCGACTTCAGGGGCCAGACGCAATGCGATCTCGCACCAAAGGACGTCGTTGTGGTCCTTCGGCGGCCCTGGCGGGGGAAGTGCGGATGGGCCTTTCTGCATGTAGGTGCATACGTAGGCCCAGAGGTATTCGTCTGCGCACATTGTGCTGAGGCGGAAGCGGTCGATGACGTTGTTAGTGCCTGGCTCAATGATGGAGAGCATGACCCCCCATTTAAATATTACTCCGCCATTGAGTGCGCCGACTTGTGACCAGCGTTCGGCGCGTACTTGGGACCAGTCATAGCTTACAGGTACCACTTTCCATTTTCCGAAGGGGTTCCACCATCGATGTTTGAAGTTGTAGGCGTAGATTTTTTGGCGGGCTCGGTTGAAGCGGATGGGTTCGTCTCTGGGTGGCGATATGTCGACGCGGATAGCGAAAACAATACCCCATATGCAAAGGATTAATATAATCGGCCCGATGAACAGATAAGTGATATCGTTCTCGTTAAAGCTGTCTAGAATCATTCCTGGTATTGGTAAGGTCAATAAGATCATGGGTAATGAGAGAAATGACATAAGCCCTCTTGCTGATGTGATTGGTCGCGATATCTCAAGATAAACATCGTCTTGATGATTGGGTGACTTGTATCCTAAAGCCGCTTCGATGGTTGGAGAATCATAAGGAGTGGGAAGGTCTTGCTTCCAGCCAGTGCAAGGAGGGTTTAACAGTGGGCGTGTCATGCAATATCTCTCTGGAGGGCATCTATTTTGTCCTCAATTACCACAAGTTTTGCGATGGCCGAGGAGTCATGTTTGTCGGGCCAATAGGTGACTGTTAATACAAAGGCCTTTATGTAGTGATCGTCCTTCAAAGGGTGCGAGTTATAGATTGTGAGTGCGCCATTTTCGGTGTCGTGTCTTACTCCAGGGCTTTTTAGGTTGGGCTCCGTGAATACGGAGGAAAACTCGCCTGAAGTGATAAGGTTCGCGGTGTGAACGCTATCGCCAGAAAGCACTATTTGCTTACCACTTGAGCCTGGTTCGAAAAGGCTGAGGCTCCACTGGTAATGAGAATTTTCGCTGCTAAAACTGGGCAGGTATAGGTGGTAATTAAGTACGAAGCGTGCGGGGATCGAAGTGCCGTCACTGATTATTATTCCTGCAGCGTCCGACGTTGCGGTGTGGTATGAATGTTCGAGTTTTATGTCTATTGAGGCGCTGGCGTTCATGCCGAGAACTGCTGCATTGAGTGCGCCGATCGCAGCATCCAGTTCGCTGGGCTCGCACCACTGCCTGTAATCCTCCGGCAATCCCCACCTACAATGGCGTGCCCAGAGTTCCGTTGCAGTCGATTCGGCGCGCTTTGCCAGTGTAGCGAGAGCATAGGCAGCCAATCCTAAAACAATAGCAATTCCTAATGGGCCAAGCAGCGAGCTTGTGAATACAGCGGCGTAACTTCCAAGTAATGTTGAAAGTCCAGCTGACACGGTGGCAGCATGATATATCCGAGCGGAGTCTAAATCTCCGTTGTCACCTACCCTGGTCGCCGCATGCGCATACTGAAACGTATCCATCGCTCCCGATAACGCGGCGATCGCTCCGCCGAACTTGGCAAGGGCGCCTCCCATCGAAATGGCGGGGGGTCTTCCAGGCAGGATTTTCTCGGGTCTAATCAGCTGTACTGCAAGCCCCGATGCCTCCATACCTGCTCCTAACAACCCTAGAGTCGAAGACCAAATCGCGGCCAGCGCCTCAGGGTCATTGGGGGAGGTCTTTTGCAGCGCCCCGAAGTTCCTGCCCAAGCTATCCTGATGAAACCACATACTCCCCAATGCCAGCAGAAGTCCGGGGCTGCTGGGACTGCCTGCGGCCTCGCGCATTCCACGAAACGCATCGCTCGCCACACTCCGCGCCGCTGACGCACTCACCTTTAATCCTTCAACCGCCTGCGCGGCCCCGCGCTGCAAGGTTTGCCCTCCCACCGCGACACTGCGCACCAGCTCACCCACGCCCCCAGCCGCCCCGTCGCGCATCGTCAGCAACCGCGCCTGCAGGCTCTCGGCACTCTCCAGCGTCCACACCATCACCTCGACCAGCTGACTGCGATTACCCGCCGCCGCCATGTGAATCGCCCCGCTGAGCACCATCGCCCGCACTTTGCGTCCGGCCGGTTTGCGGAATTGTTTGTCGAGTTGGCCGAGAAACGCGTCGGTGCGCGCCTGCATGGCTTCGTTGAGCAGGCTGAGGTATTCACCCACGGTGAGCGACAGCCTGACCTGCGTCATGGGCTGCCCGGCATACAGCAGAAACGCGGCGCTGTGCACATGGCCGACCAGTGTGCGGGTCTGCGCGGACGCGTGCTGGCCGAGGGCATTGCTGGCGCTGGCGGTCGCGGCGAGCAGTTGGCCGATGGCATCCTGCACCGGCTTGATCATCAGCAGCTTGCCTTCCTCACTGCCGCTGATGGCCTTGACGGCGTCGTAGACCTTGCCCAAGTCATCGCCGGACAGGGCCTTGGCCAGTTGCTGCAGCAGGCCCTGATTTTTCGCCAGCAGGGCCTGATAGAGCAGGCTCTGGCGGTCTTCGAGCAGCTGGTACCAGATGGATTGCGTTGCTCCGAGAGCTGTGTCGGGGGACGACAGCACCTCGGTTGGCCCGCCCGCCAGGCAGGCGGCCATCATGATGATGAAGTCTTCCACGGAAGCCGGGTTGGTGGCGCTGTAGTCGAAGTAGGCGACCCGCTGGAACGCCCGGCTGGCGTATTGGTCGGCGTAGAGCTCGGCGACCTCATCGATCTTCGCCTGAAAGTGCTGGACCTCCCGGTCATAGGCGGCCTGGAACGCGGCGCGGGCGTTTTCGTCGTAGCGTTCCTCCAGGCGCTCACGTGCTTCCTCTTGCTTGTGTTTAGTCGTACGCCTTGCCTGGGCTTCGATGTCCACCGCCGGCAAGTAGGCCTTGGCGGCGATGGGGCTGTCGTTCCACTGCTCGACCTGCCTGGCGTGCTGCTCGGTTTCTTCGGTCGCCTGGGCTTGGGCCTGGGCGTCGTGCAGTTCGCGGATGCCTAGCAGCGCCTGGGAGGTGAAATAGTCGAAGTGGCGCTGGGGTTCGGCGCGCCATTCCTGCAGGGCCTGGAACCAGGCGATGCGTTGTGCGTTGCACTCCATGGCCATACCGACCGGGTCCGGCAGGGTCAGGGCGAGTACGCCGTTGGGCAACTGCTCCTGGGCGATGATGGCGCGCACATGCGTGTGGGTGACAAACAGGCGGCTGATGCGCGGGTAGAAGCCGTGCACGCTGGAATACTTGCCGGCGTAAGCACTGGCATATTCGAGGACGTTGTCGAGGCCAAGATCGGTTTCGGTCATGGCAATGCCGACGCTGGCGGGATCGTTGCGGGCAACGTTTAGGTCCAGTTCAACGAAACGACCGACGCAATCTGGCGCATTGCTGGCAATCCCGTCGCGGTAGAAGTCCAGCACCTCACGCGGCCAAGGGTCGTTGGCGAACGCGATCCAGGCCTTGCTGTAGAGCAGGGTGTTGATGTTGATGAAGGCGGCGATCACGTCGTGGCACTGCGTGGCGCAGTGCTCGGGCAGCGATTTGCCCGGTGCCAGCGGCGGTTGCAGCGGCGAGAACTGGCGCAGTGCGCCCTCCGGCGTGACCTGGTAAGCGTGCCAGACCCGCTGGTCGAGCAGAACGTAGACATAGCCCTGTCGCAGGGTGCGCAACTGGTCGGTGCGCATGGGCAGGTGAGTGATTTCGCTGTCGGCGGCCAGGCGGTAGGGCTGGGTTTTGCGCGGGTGCGGCGCGTAGGCGGTGCGCAACAGCAGGATGGGCAGGCCGGAGCGTCGGCAGGTGTTGCAGGTCAGCGCTGGATTGGTAATGGCCTGGCGCATGGCGAGATCGATGGCGCTACTGATGCTCATGAATAGCTCCTTGCCTGTGGCAGTGCGGCGACGATTCGGCACCAGTCATGGTCGTCATACGCAGCGAACCGTGACTTGAGCGTCTGACCGCCCGCCACCACTTGGGCGACATCCTGCTGAATCCCCGGATGCCGCATGAGCAGTGGGTGGATCATCACCCTGTGCAGGTTCAAGCAGTGGATGTCCGCGTAATCGCGCAGCCCTTGCCGATGAGCATCGCGAATTAAGTTCCATGCGTGGGTTGGCGCCTCGTTGGGCAGCCCGGTAGGCCCTGACCAGCGCCAGGGGGCATAGGTTTTTACCGACAGGTTCAACTCACGCCATGCGGTTAGAAAGTGGGAGGCGTGCGGGGCCAACTGCTGAACTTGCCTGGCGACTTCCGGCACGCCAAGCTCACCCATTGATGGACTGCCATCGAACTTCGCGATCCCGCCGTCGACTTCGGGATAAAACCAGGACCGTATTGGCCCAAGGAGCTTGCCTGCGTCTTTCATCGCCGCGCGCAGCAGCGCCAGGCGCAAGGGTTCGAACCAGGGCACCGCGGTCGCTTTATCCGCAGGGCGTAATGCCTGGCACAGCAGGGTGATGTGCTGGCCGATGATCGCGATGGGCTGTTCACTGCTCAGCCAGCCGCAGACATAGTGCGTTCTGGCAGCCATCTCACGAGATGCGTAGGCTTGGGAAAGCCCAAGTAGATCTGCCGACGTGGCGTCGTCAGCGTGGAACTGGACGAGGGCTGGCCAGAAATGCGGAAAAGCGAGATCGTCGCGAGCAACGCTTACGATGGCTTCGCTACCGAGCGCTTCGGTCAGCGATGCCATACTCAGCGGATGGTCCTCTTTGCAGTCACCCATGGGGTTGATGAACAGGTACAGGTTTTCTGCGGGGCCAGGCAGTCCACTCGCGCTAGGGGCAAGCGGCGGGGAGTAATGATCCGGATCGGACGGGTTTGGCATGAGAAGTCCCCTGTCTTCCAATGAATGGCGGCGCCGGTCAGTCAGAACAAGGTGGATGGCGACCAGGCGAGCGAGGACTTGAACACTAACGAGGAAGCGATTCGCGGGGGAGTTGATGCTTTCCTAAAGCGTTGTAGGAAGTTTCGTCATGACTTGTGCGTGGCGTTGAGGATGGCACCGGCTTCGCCGGTGTTCGCGGCTGAAGCCGCTCCCACTGGGGGGGGTGGGGCTCTTATAAATGACCTCGCAGAGTCGACCCATTAACGACCATCAGCGCGGTTTATGTTGGCAGACGTATCCACGATCACCCTCTAGATTTGGTCTGGCGTGCTGGAAGCCCCGAACAACAATAACGAGGGACCCGACTATGCCGACCGCCACCCAAGCGAACAATGCCTGGCGCATCCTGTTTCTGCTGTTCCTGGCTAATCTGTTCAACTTCTTCGACCGCACCATCCCCGCCATCATCATCGAACCGATCCGTTTGGAGTGGCACCTGAGCGACTTCCAGATCGGCCTGATCGGCACTGCCTTCACCCTGGTCTATGCCATTGCCGGCCTGCCATTGGCGCGCATGGCCGACACGGGTTCGCGTAGCCGCTTGATGGGCTGGGGCTTGATGGCCTGGAGCGGGCTGACGGCGGTCAACGGCATGGTCGGCAGTTTCTGGAGCTTCCTGCTGGTGCGCATGGGCGTGGGCATCGGCGAGGCCAGCTACGCACCCGCCGCCAACTCGCTGATCGGCGACCTGTTCCCGGCCGAGCGGCGGGCGAGGGCGATGGGCATCTTCATGCTCGGCTTGCCGTTGGGGCTGTTGCTGGCCTTCTTTACCATCGGCGCGATGGTGCAGGCGTTCGGCAGCTGGCGTGCGCCGTTCTTCATCGCTGCCGTGCCGGGTGTGCTGTTGGCGCTGTTCCTGTTCCTGATCCGCGAGCCTGCACGCGGCGCGGCGGAAACCGTGGCGATCTCCCAGGCTCCAGTGGACCGCCCATTGCGCCGGGTACTAAGCGTGCCCACGTTCGCCTGGCTGGTGCTGGCCGGGCTGACCTTCAACTTCGCCTCGTACGCTTGCAACTCATTCATGGTGCCGATGCTGCAGCGCTACTTCGAGTTGCAACTGCAGCAGGCAGCGGTGGCCACCGGGATGATCGTCGGCCTCACCGGCCTGGTGGGCCTGACTGTCGGTGGCTGGATGGCTGACAAGGTACATCAGCGCTTCGCCAATGGCCGGTTGATGTTCGCCGTGATCAGTATGCTGGTCGCGACGCTGGCAACTGCTTGGGCGTTGCACGCGGGGCGCATCGAGTTGGGCCTGTTCGTCGCCGTTTTCGGCGTGGGCTGGCTGTTCTCGTACAATTTCTACACCTGTGTCTACACCGCCATCCAGGACGTGGTACAGCCTCGCCTGCGGGCCACGGCCATGGCGCTGTACTTCGCCGGGCTGTACCTGCTCGGTGGTGGATTGGGGCCGGTGGTGGTCGGCGGGCTGTCAGACCATTTTGCCGTGGCGGCGATGAACGCGGCGGGGGAGGTGGTGATGAGCGAGGCGTTCAAGGCTGAAGGGCTGCACGACGCGATGTACCTGATACCCGTGGCGCTGATGCTGACGATGGTGTTTCTGTTGGCGGCGTCGCGCTGCTTCAGCCGCGATGCGCAACGGATGCGTGAGGGGATGGTGGCTGATAGCGAAGTGACGGGGGGCCAAGTCGCGGGAGCTTGAAGATAGCGTTAGGGGAACAACTTCCCCCAACTGAGCACATTGCTACAAGACCCATTGCCCCGAAATTTCTAGCGTGCTGGCCCTGCGAAGGCTCAAACACGCCGCTTGTCCGCCAGATGGCAATTAGCCTCATTGCAAGTTGATGTTTGGATATGGGAAGCATTACCATTTGCACCCTCGCGCTTATCTCCATTCCTTGTCCAGGATCCGTATTATGGCGTCCCGCTTCCCGTCACGCCCAGCCTTGCTGGCGCTCTGCTGTTCCGTAACCTTGATGGCACATGCAGCCGAACCGATCCAGCTGGAGGCGACCGACGTAAACGCTGACGCCGTCAGACCTCAACGCAACGCGCTGCCTGAGGCATTTGCCGGTGGCCAGGTGGCCCGTGGCGGGCAGATGGGAGTGTTGGGCAACCAGGACAACATGGATGTCCCGTTCACCATGACCAGCTACACCTCCAAGGTGATCGAGGACCAGCAGGCCGAGGACATCGGCGATGTACTGGCCAATGACCCGTCAGTGCGCGAGTCGTATGGTTTCGGTAACCAGTCCAAGGTCTTCGTGATCCGTGGCCTGCCCCTGGCCGGGGACGATATCGCGTTCAATGGTCTGTACGGGATTCTGCCGCGTCAGATCATGTCCACCGACGGGGTGGAGCGTGTCGAAGTGTTCAAGGGGCCGAATGCCTTCCTCAACGGCGTGAGCCCGACCGGTACTGGCTTGGGCGGTAACGTCAACCTGCAACCCAAGCGTGCCGGTGATGTGCCGACGCGTCGCTATACCCAGGACATCAGCTCTGACGGGCGCATCGGCGAGCACCTGGATATCGGCCAGCGCTTCGGTGAAGACAACCGCTTCGGCGCGCGCCTGAACCTCAGCCAGCGCGAGGGTGAAACTGCGGTCGACGATCAGGATCAGCGCACCAAGTTGTTCGTTGCGGGCCTGGATTACCGTGGCGATGACTTCCGCGTCTCCACTGACTTCGGTTACCAGAAGCAGCGCATCAACCACTTGCGCAACTCCGTGCGTCCGGGCGTCGCCACTGTTGCCAATCCCGGAAATGCCACGACCAAGGTACCGACGGCCCCTGATGCCAGCCACAATTACGGCCAAGATTGGAGCTACAGCGAATCGGAAGATACCTTCGGTATGATTCGTGGCGAATGGGACTTGAATGAAAGCTGGACCGCCTACCTGGCCGGCGGTGCCCGCCATACTCGCGAGCACGGTACTTACGGCACACCGGTATTGGTTGGTAACAGCGGGGCAGCGAACCTCACGGCATCTGACATCGTTCACGCCGAGGATAATACTAGCTTCAGCGCTGGGCTGAACGGTCGCTTGCAGACCGGCCCGATCAGCCATCAAATCGCCGTGGGGGCTAATACGATGTGGACCCAGGCGGAGAACGCCTACACGTTCTTCTCACCGATTAGTACTAATATTTACAACACCGTTCAGCGACCCAAGCCCACCACAGTCACGAGTTGGGGGGGGGAAATGGGTGACCCTGGCGTGACGGGGAAGGTGCGTAACAGAAGCATTGCAATTTCCGACACCCTCGGTATGTTTGATGACCGCCTACTGTTGACCTACGGTCTGCGTCGTCAGCAATTAAGGGTGGAAAACTACTATTACGATGGTACTTGGCCGGTTACCGAAACTCGCCCATATCGTGATGGTAGTCGCAGCGCTGAACCTTATGATGAAGGTATTACGACCCCGGTCTATGGCATCGTATTTAAACCTTCCGAAAGCGTCTCGCTCTATGCCAACCGCATCGAAGGGCTGGCTCAAGGCCCAACCGCGCCAAGCACTGCTGACAACGCAGGCCAAATGTTCCCACCTGGACGAACCAAGCAGCTCGAGGCTGGCATCAAGTTCGACAAGCAGACCTACGGGGCGAATCTTGCGGTCTTCCGAATTGAAAAACCATCTGATGGATACACAGAAGGCCAAACCTTCATCCGTGACGGTGAGCAGGTCAACAAAGGCATTGAACTAAGTGTCTTCGGCGAGCCGATCGAAGGCCTGCGCCTAATGGCAGGTGGCACCCGCATGACCTCTGAGCAGAAGAAGACCCAGAACGGCACTAACGACGGCAACCACGCCATCGGCGTCCCGACCTTCCAGCTCAATGCCAGCGTCGATTGGGATGTACCCGGCGTGCCAGGCCTGGCGCTCAACGCCCGCATGCTGCGTACCGGTGGCCAGTACGTCGATGCCGCCAACAACCTCAGCCTGCCGACCTGGAACCGCTTCGACGCGGGTGCGCGCTACAAGCTGAAGGTCTCGGATAAAGACCTGACGTTGCGTGTGAACGTGGAAAACCTCACCGACAAGAACTACTGGGCCTCGGCCAACGGCGGCTACATGACCCAAGGCGATCCACGCCTGGTTAAGTTCTCGGGCACCATCGATTTCTGATCCAGGCATTGACCTCAAGTTAACCTGAGGTCCTAGGCTGTCGTCTCATCTCACAAGGAAGGCGACGACATGAAGACGATGGTAGTCGGTGGCAGCAGAGGGTTGGGCCGGGCGCTGATCGAGGGGCTTGGCAAGCCAGGGGATAGCCTGATCGGCGTGTCGCGGTCGCAGCCGAAGGGCCTGGCGCTTGTCCCAGGGATAAATCTCAGCTGGATCGAGGCAGACCTTGGCGAGCCTGTTGCCGCCGTTAAACAGATCGCGGCACTGACGCCTGACGACCTGGATGTGCTGATCTACAACGTTGGCATCTGGGAAGAACAGGCATTCAGCGAGCAGTACAGCTTTCTCGACGATAGCGATGCATCGATCCGAAAGCTGGTCGATGTCAATATCACGGCTACCCTCTTGCTGCTCAAGCGCCTAATTCCCAAACTGCTCACCTCATCCAGGCCACAGCTCATCTTGACCGGTTCCACCTCGGCCCTGCGACAGAGCGGACGGCCAGAGGTGGCATTCGGCGCCTCCAAGTTTGCCCTCAACGGCATGGCCGATGCGCTAAGAGAAGGGTTCCGGCACCAGAAGCTGGCCGTGACCGTGCTGCACCTTGGCTACCTGAATACGGATGATTCGCTGTCCACGCCGCTGCAGGACGCTGCGCAGCGTGGGGGCGGGCAGTGGGTGCCCGTGCACGATGTGGTGACCATGGTCGATGCGCTGTTGCATCTGTCGGATGCATCGTTCGTGCGCGAATTGGTCATGCCGGCGATTGCTGATGCTCGGTTTTGATGATGAAGCTACGGAGATAACAGGGTGCAAGCATTTGCCTCAATGCTTCATCCCCAACTCTGCGTCATCCATCAGCGCCTTGGCTAAAGCACTCAGGTAGTAGGTGGACCAGACCAGTTGTGGGTTGTCATCCATCAGGCCGGCGATGGTCAGGTCGCGCACGCAGCCCATCAGCTCCGAGGCTTGCTCGCGGGCTTCCTGGCAGGGGATGCCGGGTTCGATGCAGAACAGTGGTTGTTTGTTCTCGCCTTGGTAGAACTTGGTTTTGCCGGCGGTAGTTTTGATGGTTGGGGTGTCTGTGGGCATTGCTTGATCTCCCTGAAATTTTTGTCGCCTGTATGGGCCTCTTCGCGGGACAAGCACGCTCCCACAGATACCCCACAATGCCTGGGAACTGCGCAATTCCTGTGGGAGCGGGCTTGTCCCGCGAAGAGGCCCGAACAGGCACCACACGGCCAGACCTAGTGCCGCATGCGCGGCTCCGCTGGCATCTGCATCTGGATCAACGCCGACTCAAGCAGCACGCGTAATGCTTCGAGCTCATGCATGGAGGCCAACATCAGGACCGAGGCCGGTGCTCGGGGCTGCAGCGCTATAGCCTGTTGCGTCACGGTTTGTGCGCACAGGGCGTATTCCGTGGCCTGGATGAGGGTATCTTCGAGGGAGTGGCGGTTGTGGGGTGGATCGGCAACAACTTTCAGCATGACTACGTCCTTTTAGAGGTGCGGTCACCTGCCTGCTGTCAAACAGAAGGGTGGCAGCTGTACGTGGGTTGACAGACCGGCGGACATAGTAAGTTCCGGCGCACGCAAGCGTGCCCCACGCACAGCTGCCATAAAGACGAGCTGATAACTATGTACCGTCGCGGCCTGTCAAAGCCGATCGCTGTGTTAAGCGACTTGCCGAGACTAGTGGGCTACTTGTGCAGCCGCAATGGAAAATAGGCGGCAAGAGTATCTTTGGGAAATGGACTACAAGGAAGGGGGGAAGTCTGATATTTCAGGGGATGGCACGGGCTTCGCCCGTGCTCGCGGGCAAGCCCGCTCCCACAGGAAATGAGTTGATTGCTAGACCGCCTCGACTTTCAGAAACGCGGCTTCGAGCAGTTGGCGGGTGTAGGGATGCTGCGGCTCATGGAAGATCGCCTGCGCATCCCCTTGCTCGACCACATGCCCATGCTTGATCACCATCAGCTGGTGGCTCAGCGCCTTGACCACCGCTAGGTCATGGCTGATGAACAGGTAGGTGAGGTTGTACTTCTGCTGCAAATTTCGCAGCAACTCCACCACCTGCCGTTGCACCGTGCGGTCCAGCGCTGAGGTCGGTTCATCCAGCAAGATCAAAGCCGGCTTCAACACCAAGGCCCGAGCAATGGCGATACGCTGCCGCTGCCCACCGGAAAACTCGTGCGGGTACCGGTGCCGAGTGCGCGGGTCCAACCCGACTTCCTCCAACGCCGCAACAATCGCCGCTTCCTGCTCGGCGGGCGTGCCGATCTTGTGAATCCGCAGCCCCTCGCCAACGATATCGGCCACGCACATCCGTGGGCTCAGGCTGCCGAACGGGTCCTGGAATACCACTTGCATTTCCCGGCGCAACGGCCGTACTTCTTTCTGGTTCAGGCCTTCGAGTGATTGCCCGTGGAAGCGGATGCCACCCTGGCTTGAGATCAAGCGCAAGATTGCCAGGCCGAGTGTGGATTTGCCCGACCCGGACTCACCCACGATCCCCAGCGTTTGGCCCTGCGGCAGGCTGAAGTTGATCCCGTCCACTGCCTTCACATGGTCAACTGTGCGCCGCAGCAAGCCCTTCTTGATCGGGAACCACACCTTCAGGTCGTTCACTTCCAGCAGCGGCGCGCCGACAGGATTATGTGCAGGCCCGCCACTAGGCTCGGCATTGATCAGCATTTGCGTGTAGTGATGTTGAGGCGCGCTGAACAAGGTGGCGCAATCCGCCTCCTCGACGATCTTGCCGCGTTGCATCACGCACACCCTGTGCGCAATCCTCCGCACCAGGTTCAGGTCATGGCTGATCAACAGCAGTGCCATGCCCAAGCGCGATTGCAGCTCCTTGAGCAGGTCGAGAATCTTCAACTGCACGGTCACGTCGAGCGCCGTGGTCGGTTCATCGGCAATCAACAGTTCTGGCTCGTTGGCCAGCGCCATGGCAATCATCACCCGCTGCCGCTGCCCGCCGGACAGCTCATGGGGCAGGGCCTTCAAGCGTTTGCGTGGCTCGGGAATACCAACCAGCTCCAGCAACTCCAGCGTGCGCGCCGTGGCTTGCTTGCCGGTGAGGCCTTTGTGAATCAGCAGGATCTCGTTGATCTGCTTTTCGATGCAGTGCAACGGGTTCAACGAGGTCATCGGCTCCTGGAAGATCATTGCGATGCGGTTGCCGCGAATCCGCTGCATGGTCTTCTCGCCTTGCTGCAGCAGGTCCTTGCCTTCATAGCCGATGCTGCCGCTGGGATGGCGCGCTAGCGGGTAGGGCAGCAGGCGCAGGATCGAGTGGGCGGTGACGGATTTGCCCGAGCCGCTTTCGCCGACCAAGGCGAGGGTTTCGCCTTTGCGGATGTCGAAGCTGATGCCATCAACCACGCGGTTGACCTGGTCGCCGGTAACGAATTCCACCGCCAGGTCGCGCACTTCGATCAGGTTCTGTTCACTCATTTCACTTCCTCGGGTCGAAGGCATCGCGGGCGGATTCGCCGATGAACACCAGCAGGCTCAGCATGATCGCCAGCACGGCGAAGGCGCTGATGCCCAGCCAAGGCGCCTGCAGGTTGGACTTGCCCTGGGCGACCAGTTCGCCCAGCGACGGCGCGCCAGGGGGCAGGCCGAAACCGAGGAAATCGAGGGCGGTTAGGGTGCCGATGGCGCCGGTGAGGATGAACGGCATGAAGGTCATGGTCGAGATCATGGCGTTGGGCAGGATGTGCCGGTACATGATCGCCCCATTGCGCATGCCCAGCGCGCGGGCGGCGCGCACGTATTCCAGGTTGCGCCCACGCAGGAACTCGGCGCGTACCACGTCCACCAGGCTCATCCAAGAGAACAGCAGCATGATGCCCAGCAGCCACCAGAAATTGGGCTGCACGAAGCTGGCGAGGATGATCAGCAGGTACAACACCGGCAAGCCCGACCAGATCTCCAGGAAGCGCTGGCCGGCCAGGTCGACCCAGCCACCGTAGAAGCCCTGCAGGGCGCCGGCGATGACGCCGATGATGGAGCTGAGAATGGTCAGGGTCAGGGCGAACAGCACGGAAATGCGGAAGCCATAGATCACCCGTGCCAGCACATCGCGGCCCTGGTCGTCGGTGCCCAGCAGGTTGTCCGCCGAGGGCGGTGCCGGGGCGGGCACGCGCAAGTCGTAGTTGATGCTCTGATAGCTGAATGGGATCGGTGCCCACAGCACGAAGCTGTCTTTGTTGGCCAGCAGTTCGCGGATGTACGGGCTTTTGTAGTTGGCTTCCAGCGGGAACTCGCCGCCGAACGTGGTTTCCGGGTAGCGCTTGAACGCTGGGAAATACCACTCGCCGTCGTAGCGCACGGCGATCGGTTTGTCGTTGGCGATAAGCTCGGCACCCAGGCTCAGGCCGAACAGAATGAGGAACAGCCACAGCGACCACCAGCCACGCCGGTTGGCCTTGAAACGCTCGAAGCGCCGGCGGTTGAGAGGGGACAAGGCCATGTCAGTGCTCCCGGCTGGCGAAGTCGATGCGCGGATCGACCAAGGTGTAGGTGAGGTCGCCGATCAGTTTCACCACCAACCCCAGCAGGGTGAAGATGAACAGGGTGCCGAACACCACCGGGTAGTCGCGGTTGATCGCCGCTTCGAAGCTCATCAGGCCCAGGCCGTCGAGGGAAAAGATCACCTCGATCAGCAGGGAGCCGGTGAAGAAGATGCCGATGAACGCCGACGGGAAGCCGGCGATCACCAGCAGCATGGCGTTGCGGAACACGTGGCCGTACAGCACGCGCGGGCGGCTCAGGCCTTTGGCTTTGGCGGTGACCACGTACTGCTTGTTGATCTCGTCGAGGAAGCTGTTCTTGGTCAGCAAGGTCATGGTGGCGAAGTTGCCGATCACTAGTGCGGTAATCGGCAGCACCAGGTGCCAGAAGTAGTCCAGTACCTTGCCGGTGGTGGACAACTCGTCGAAGTTGTTCGAGGTCAGGCCGCGCAGCGGGAACCAGTCGAAATAGCTGCCGCCTGCGAATAGCACGATCAGCAGGATGGCGAACAGGAACGCGGGGATGGCGTAGCCGACGATGATCGCCGAGCTGGTCCAGACATCGAAATGGCTGCCGTGGCGCACAGCTTTGGCGATCCCCAGCGGGATCGACACCAGGTACATGATCAGCGTGCTCCACAGCCCCAGCGAGATCGACACCGGCATCTTTTCGGCGATCAGGTCGATGACCTTGGCGTCACGGAAGAAGCTGTCGCCGAAGTCCAGCTGGGCGTAGTTCTTGACCATGATCCACAGGCGCTCCGGCGGCGATTTGTCGAAGCCGTACATGCGCTCGATTTCGGCGATCAGCGCCGGGTCCAGGCCTTGTGCGCCCCGGTAGTTGGAGCCGGCCACGGACACTTCGGCGCCGCCACCGGCAATGCGGCTGGTGGCGCCTTCGAAGCCTTCGAGCTTGGCGATCATCTGCTCGACCGGGCCGCCGGGGGCGGCCTGGACGATGAGGAAGTTGATCACCAGAATGCCGAACAGGGTCGGGATGATCAGCAGCAGGCGGCGCAGGATGTAGGCCAGCATGTCAGTTGGCCTCTTGCACGGGGGCGTCGGTCACGGCAGGCGTGACGTCGGGCTTGATCCACCAGGTGTCGATGCCGACATCGTACTTGGGCGACACCTTGGGGTGGCCGATGTGGTTCCAGTAAGCCACGCGGTTGGTCTTGATGTGCCAGTTCGGCACCACGTAGTAGCCCCATTGCAGTACACGGTCGAGGGCGCGGCAGTGCTCTACCAGGCTCTGGCGCGAGTCGGCGTTGATCAGCGCTTCCACCAGTTGGTCGATGGCCGGGTCGCGCAGGCCGATGAAGTTACGGCTACCGGGGTTGTCGGCGGCGGCACTGGACCAGAACTCGCGCTGTTCGTTGCCGGGCGAATTGGATTGCGGATAGCCGCCGACGATCATGTCGAAGTCACGCGAGCGCAGGCGGTTGATGTATTGCGAGACGTCCACGCGGCGGATCTCGAAGCCTATGCCCAAGTCGGCGAGGTTGCGCTTGAACGGCAGCAGTACGCGTTCGAATTGGGTCTGGGCCAACAGGAACTCGATGCTGACGGGCTTGCCATCCTTGTCGACCATCTTGTCGTCGACGATCTTCCAGCCGGCTTCCTGCAGCAGCTTGTAGGCCTGGCGCTGTTGTTCGCGGATCATGCCGCTGCCATCGCTGACTGGGTTGGCGAATGCCTCGCTGAATACTTGCTCGGGAACCTTGCCACGCAATGGTTCGAGGATCTTCAGCTCCTCTGGTGAGGGCAAGCCGCTGGCGGCCATTTCGGAGTTCTCGAAGTAGCTGTCGGTGCGAATGTAGGCCCCGTTGAACAGCTGCTTGTTGGTCCATTCGAAGTCGAACAGCAGGCTCAGCGCCTTGCGCACCCGTACGTCCTGGAACACGGGCTTGCGCAGGTTGAAGATGAACCCTTGCATCCCCACCGGGTTGCCGTTGGGGATTTCTTCCTTGATCAGGCGGCCATCGCGCACTGCGGGCGTGTTGTAAGCGGTAGCCCAGTTTTTTGCGCTCATCTCCAGTTCGTAATCGAAGGCACCGGCTTTCAGGGCCTCCAGCGCCACGTTGTTGTCGCGGTAGACGTCATAGGTCATGGCGTCGAAGTTGTAGAAGCCGCGGTTGATCGGCAGGTCCTTGGCCCAGTAGTCCTTGACCCGCTCATAGCGGATCGAGCGCCCGGCCTTGACCTCGGCGACTTTGTACGGGCCGCTGCCAAGCGGCAGCTCAAGGTTGCCACGGGTGAATTCGCGGGTCTCGTACCAGTGCTTGGGCAGCACCGGCAGCTGGCCGAGAATCAATGGCAGCTCGCGGTTGTTGGTGTGCTTGAACTTGAACAGCACCTTGAGCGGATCTTCGGCCACGACTTCGGCCACGTCGCTGTAGTACTGGCGGTACAACGGCGCGCCGTCCTTGATCAGGGCATTGAAGGTGAACACCACGTCCTCGGCGCGCATCGGGTGGCCGTCGTGGAAACGCGCTTCGGGGCGCAGGTAGAAGCGCACCCAGCTGTTGTCGGGGGCCTTTTCGATCTTGCCAGCGACCAGGCCATACTCGGTGAACGGTTCATCCAGACTCTGGCGCATCAAGGTGTCGTAGATGATGCTGAGGTTGTCAGCCGACACGCCCTTGTTGATGAACGGGTTGAGGCTGTCGAAGCTGCCGAAGCTGGACTGGCGGAAGGTGCCGCCCTTGGGCGCGTCGGGGTTGACGAAGTCGAAGTGCTTGAAGTTGGCCGGGTACTTCGGCGGCTCGTCGTAGAGGGTCAGCGCGTGTTGCGGCGCGGCCAGGGCCGGCAGGCTCAGGCAGGCGAGCAACAGGCTGCCTGCCAGCTGGCGCAGGCGGTTGCTGGGCATCATTGGGCTTTCTCCGAAGTCTTGAGCCACCAGCTGTTCAGCCCCAGGGTGTAGGGCGGCGTGGTGACGAAGCCGAACCGGTTGCGGTAGGCCAGGCGGTGATTGTCGAGATACCAGTTGGGGATCATGTAGTACTGCCAGGAAAGCACACGGTCCAGGGCGCGGGCGGCAGCGATCTGGTCATCGCGGGTGCGCGCGGCGAGCAAGGTGTCGAGCAGGTGGTCGACCACCGGGTCCTTGACCCCAGCATAGTTCTTGCTGCCCTTGGTCGCGGCTTGGCTGGAATGGAAGTACAGCCACTGTTCGAGGCCGGGGCTCAGGGTCTGGTTCAAGGTCATCAGGATCATGTCGAAATCGAACTGGTCCAGGCGTTGTTTGTACTGGGCGCGGTCGACGGTGCGCAAGTGGGCATCGATACCGATGCTCGCCAGATTTTCGACATAAGGTTGCAGGATGCGTTCGAGGTTGGGGTTCACCAGCAGCAGTTCCATACGCAGTTGCTGGCCTTTCTTGTCCACCAGACGCTGGCCGTCAAGCTTCCAGCCGGCCTGGCCAAGCAAGGCCAGTGCCTGGCGCAGGGTCTGGCGGCTGATGCCGCGGCCGTCGGTGTGGCTGACCTGGTAGGGCTGGGTGAACAGCTTTTCTGGAAGCTGGCCGCGGAACGGCGCCAGCAGCAACCACTCCTTGCCGGTGGGAAGGCCGCTTGCTGCGAACTCGCTGTTGGGGTAGTAGCTGGTCGAGCGGCGGTAGGCGTCGCTGAACAGCGCGCGGTTGGTCCACTCGAAATCGAGCATCAGGCCCAAAGCCTGGCGCACCCGGGCATCGCTGAAGGAAGCCCGGCGGCTGTTCATGAACAGGCCCTGGGTCTGGGTCGGGATGCGGTGGGGGATCTGCGCCTTGATCACCTCGCCACGGCGCACCGCCGGGAAGGTGTAACCGTTGGCCCAGTTCTTCGCCTGGTGCTCGATGTAGATGTCGAACTCGCCGGCCTTGAAGGCTTCGAACGCCACCGTGGCGTCACGGTAGAACTCGAACTCGACGCGCTTGAAATTGTACTTGCCTCGGTTGACCGCCAGGTCCTTGCCCCAGTAATGCTTCACCCGCTCGAAGATCAGACGTCGGCCTGGCTGTACCTGGCTGATGCGGTAGGGGCCGCTGCCCAGTGGCGGCTCGAAGGTGGTGGCCTGGAAATCGCGGCCTTGCCAATAGTGCTTGGGCAGCACCGGCATTTCGCCCAGGCGCAGGATCAACAGCGGGTTGCCGGCGCGTTTGAAGACGAAGCGGATGCGCAGCGGGCCGAGGATGTCGACGCGCTGCACTTCCTGCAGGTTGGTGCGATAGATCGGGTGGCCTTCCTTGAGCAAGGTGCGGTAGGAGAAGGCCACATCTGCCGAGGTGATCGGCTGGCCATCATGCCAGCGCGCTTCCGGGCGCAGGTTGAACACGACCCAACTGCGGTCTTCGCTGTACTCCACCGAGCGCGCGATCAGGCCGTAACTGGACGTCGGTTCGTCGCCCGAGGGGTCGTACTGGCCGGTGCCGACCATCAGCGTCTCGTTCAGCTCACTGACGCCGTACTGCAGGAAATTTGGTGTGGTGACCGGGCTGGTGCCCTTGAAGGTATAGGGGTTGAGCGTGTCGAACGTGCCAAATGCCATGGCCCGCAAGGTACCGCCCTTGGGCGCCTGCGGGTTGACCCAGTCGAAATGGGTGAATGTGGCTGGGTACTTGAGCGTGCCGAACTGCGCGTATCCGTGGCTTTCGCTCACCATCGCGGCTGCGGGGAAGCTCAAGGCCAGGCTGAGTGACAGCAGGAGGGGACGTATCAAGTCGGCATCCGATCCAGAGGCGTTGGGCTTTGGTCGGGGTACAGTAACAGCTTGGCGGGGTTGGAAAAAGGGTGTGTCAGGCGGGATCGTATGGGGCTGCTTTGCAGCCCATTCGCGGGGCAAGCCCGCTCCCACAGATCCCCCGCACTTCTTGAGCTTGGCGAGCAATCTGTGGGAGCGGGCTTGCCCCGCAAATGGGGCGCGAAGCGGCCCCAGAGGTCACATCAATGCGACAGGTAGACAGTCAAGGTCTGACCAGGCTTGAGGGCATGCCCGCTGCGCGGGTTCCAGCGTTTGAGGTGCTGCATCTCGACGTTGAAACGTTTGGCAACCAAGTAGAGCGAGTCGCCTTTACGCACCTTGTACTGAGTGGAGCGTTTGCCCGAGGCAGCGACTCGATTTCCCGCCGCACTCGGCGCCTTGCCGCCGCGCAGCGCCAGCACCTGGCCGGCCTTGACGCGGTTACCCGGCAGCTTGTTCCAGCGCTGAATGTCCTTGACCGAGACCCGATTGGCCTTGGCGATGGTGCTGAGGTTGTCGCCACGCTTGACGCGGTAGCTGCGCGCGGCTGCCGGCGCCTTGCCCTCGGCCACGGCGCGTGCAAACACCGCCTTGTTCGGCTGCAGGCTGACCAGTTGCTCGGGCTTGAGGTTGGACAGGCTGGCAGACAGCAGCTGCGCCTTGGCAGTTGGCACCAGCAATTGCTTGGGGCCGTCCACGGTCATGCGCTTCTTGAATGCCGGGTTGAGCTGAATCAGCTCGTCTTCGTCGATGTTGGCGAAGGCGGCGACCCGCGACAGGTCGAGGCGGTCATTGATGGCGACCGCTTCAAAGTAGGGTTCATTTGCGATCGGGCTGAGGTTTACACCGTAGGCTTCGGGGGTGGAGACCACCTGCGACAGGGCCAGCAGTTTGGGCACGTAGTCACGGGTTTCCTGCGGCAGCGGCAGGTTCCAGTAGTCAGTCGGCAGGCCGAGCTTCTCGTTGCGCTCGATGGCCCGGCTGACGGTGCCTTCACCGGCATTGTAGGCCGCCAGGGCCAGTAGCCAGTCGCCGTTGAACATGTCGTGCAGGCGGGTGAGGTAATCCAGGGCGGCATTGGTCGACGCGGTGACATCGCGGCGGCCGTCGTAGAAGTTGGTCTGGCGCAGGTTGAAGTGGCGGCCGGTCGCCGGCATGAACTGCCACATGCCTGCGGCACTGGCGCGCGAGTATGCCATTGGGTTGTAGGCACTTTCGATCGCGGGCAACAGCGCCAGCTCCAGTGGCATGTCGCGTTCTTCGAGGCGCTCGACGATGTAGTGCAGATAAAGGCTGCCGCGTTCGCCCGCGCTTTCGATGAACGTCGGATTGCTGGCGAACCACAGGCGCTGTTGTTCGATACGCGGGTTTACGTCGATGCTGTCTTGCAGGGCGAACCCCTGGCGCATGCGTTCCCACACATCACGTGGCGCTTGCTCGGCGGGCTTGATCGCGAGTGGGGCCGGTTTGTGCTTGATCCGCGCCTGATAGTTGTGCGCGCGAACGCTGTCGGATTCGTCGACCTGACGGGTGCTCTGGCAGCCCACCAGGGTGGCGGCCAGCGCCAGCGCACTGATTTGAGCCAGGCGCGTCAGGGCGACTGAATGAGCGGTTCTACGGCTACGGGAAGACATCGGCGGGGACGGGTATCCGGGCAAAAAATTTCGGCGATTCTAGAAACCGCACCCGCCCGGGTCAACCGTTGACAACCGCCTGCGATATATCTTGAGGTTATCAGAAGGTATCCTTCCAAGACCTCAAAGCAGCAAAAACAGTGACCTGCGTGTCGTTTGAATGTCCCTTCCATTCGTCTGCTTTTTGTTTAACTAATGTTTCAGAGGTACGCAGGAAAGGGTTGGTCAAGCGTTCGAGGCCGATCGTTGATGGCAATGTGATGCGATTTTCGGCACGCAACCGGGTAACGTCCTCGAACCGCTGCAGAACGTGTGGGTTGCTGGGCTCCACGGCCTTGGCGAAGCGCAGATTGCTCAGGGTATATTCATGAGCGCAGTAGATTTCGGTCTGTTCAGGAAGCGCTGCCAGGCGGTCGAGGGCGGGCTGCATCTGCTCCGGCTGGCCCTCGAACATGCGACCGCAACCGGCAGCGAACAAGGTGTCACCACTGAATAGCACGGGTGTTGTTGGCTGATCGCTGAAGTAGGCGATATGGCCCAGGGTGTGGCCAGGCACGGCAAACACTCGGAAGTCCACGCCCAGTACGTTGATCTGATCGCCTTCGTCCAGGGCCAGGTCACGGCAGGGAATATGCTCGTTGGCCGGGCCGCAGACGCGGGCACCGGTCAATTGCTTGAGGCGCTCGACCCCGCCAACGTGGTCATTGTGGTGGTGCGTCACCAGGATAGCCTCCAGCACCCAGCCGGGGTTGGCCGCCAGCCAGGCTTCCACCGGGCGGGCATCACCGGGGTCGACCACCGCGCAACGGCGTTTGGCAGTATCCTGTAACAACCAGATGTAGTTGTCGGAGAAAGCGGGGAGAGCATCGATCTGTATCATGGTGTGGATCCGTATCGCCAAGCGTGGCACATGAAGGCATCTTAGCCGCGATGGCGCGGTGCGAGAACCTTCGAGGGAGAGCGCAATGACCGACCAAGCCTTTGCCCAGGCCGACCCGGACTGGGTCGAGCTGATCAGCCTGGCCCGTGAGTGGTTCCACGGCCCACTCGGCCAGATGATGCTGAAGGAAGAGGAAAAGCTGCTGGAAGAAGAGCTGGGGCGCTTCTTTGGCGGTTATCTTGTGCATTACGGCCCCTGCGCCGAGGCGCCGCCCAGCGCGCCGCAGGTGCAACGCAACGTGCGCCTGGGCGCGCCGCTGCCGGGGGTGGAGATCGTCTGCGAAGAGCAGGCCTGGCCCTTGAGCGAGCACGCCGCCGACGTGGTGGTACTGCAGCACGGCCTGGATTTCAGCCTGTCGCCCCATGGCCTGTTGCGTGAGGCAGCCAGCGCCGTGCGCCCGGGTGGGCACCTGCTGATCGTCGGCATCAACCCCTGGAGCAGCTGGGGCATGCGCCACTTCTTCAGCCACGGGGCACTGCGCAAGGCCCGCTGCATCTCGCCGTCACGGGTCGGCGACTGGCTCAACCTGCTGGGCTTCGCGCTGGAGAAACGCCGCTTCGGGTGCTATCGTCCGCCGCTTGCCTCGCCGGCCTGGCAACAACGCCTGGCTGGTTGGGAACGGGTGGCCGGCGGTTGGCAGAGCTCCGGTGGCGGCGTCTACCTGCTGGTGGCGCGCAAGATGGTGGTCGGCCTGAGGCCGCTGCGCCTGGAGCGCCGCGAGCCGATGGGCAAACTGCTGCCGCTGCCACTGGCCAAGGTCAACCGCACCGCAGCCAGCCCGGATACCGACAAGCACTGAACATGAGTGGTACATGAGCGATAGCGTCGAGCTGTATACCGATGGTGCCTGCAAGGGCAATCCCGGCCCTGGCGGCTGGGGCGTCCTGCTGATCTACAAGGGCGTCGAAAAGGAACTGTGGGGCGGCGAGCGCGAAACCACCAACAACCGCATGGAACTGATGGCTGCGATCCAGGGCTTGATGGCGCTCAAGCGCGAATGCGAAGTGGTGCTGACCACCGACTCGCAGTACGTGATGAAGGGCATCAACGAGTGGATGGTCAACTGGAAGAAGCGCGGCTGGAAGACTGCCGCGAAAGAGCCGGTGAAGAACGCCGACCTGTGGCAGCAGCTGGACGAGCAGGTCAACCGGCACAAGGTCACCTGGAAGTGGGTGCGCGGGCACATCGGCCATCCTGGCAACGAACGCGCCGACCAGCTGGCCAACCGTGGCGTCGACGAGGTGCGCGCCAAACGCTGAGCTGGGGTACAATCGCCGCCTTTGTAACTGATGCAAGTTGGAGCGCCCCGCGTGGAGCAGCAGCAAGATAAGCGTTTTGTCATTCTCGATACCGAAACCACGGGCATGCCGGTCAGCGAAGGCCACCGGATCATCGAGATCGGCTGCGTCGAGGTCATTGGCCGGCGTCTGACCGGGCGGCACTACCACGTTTATCTGCAGCCTGACCGCGAGAGTGATGAGGGCGCGATCAACGTCCACGGCATCACCGACGCGTTCCTGGTCGGCAAGCCGCGCTTCGGCGATGTGGCCGAAGAATTCTTCGAATTCATCCAGGGCGCTACGCTGGTCATCCACAACGCAGCGTTCGACGTTGGTTTCATCAACAATGAATTTGCCCTGCTGGGCCAGCGTGACCGCGCCGACCTTTCGCAGCACTGCACCATTCTCGATACCTTGCTGCTGGCCCGTGCCCGTCACCCGGGGCAACGCAACAGCCTCGATGCGTTGTGCAAACGCTACGACATCGACAACTCAGGCCGTGACCTGCACGGCGCCTTGCTCGACTCGGAACTGTTGGCCGACGTCTACCTGGCGATGACGGGTGGCCAGACTACCCTGTCGCTGGCTGGGCATGGGCAGGACAGTGACGGTGACGGGCAGGGCACGGGTGGCAGTGAAATTCGGCGGATTGCCGGTCGCACACCCGGGCGGGTAATCATGGCCAGTGCTGAGGAGCTGGAAGCGCATGCCGAGCGGTTGGCGGCGGTTGCCAAGTCGGCAGGCGGGCCTTCGATGTGGCAGGCCTTGACCGAGACGCCTGCCGGTTAATTCTTGCAACATCAGGCTACCCTGAGAGGGACGATCTTTCCTTCCGAGGTAGCCGCCTGATGTACAAGGACCTCAAGTTCCCCATCCTCATCGTCCACCGCGCCATCAAGGCCGACAGCGTCGCCGGCGAACGCGTGCGCGGGATTGCCGAGGAGTTGCGCCAGGACGGCTTCGCCATCCTCGCCGCCGCGGACAATGACGAGGCACGCCTGGTCGCCGCCACCCACCACGGCCTGGCCTGTATGCTGATCGCCGCCGAAGGCATCGGTGACAACACCCACCTGCTGCAGAACATGGCCGAGCTGATTCGCCTGGCCCGCCAGCGTGCGCCGAACCTGCCGATTTTTGCCCTGGGCGAGCAGGTTACCCTGGAGAACGCCCCGGCCGAGGCCATGAGCGAGCTCAATCAACTGCGCGGTATTCTCTACCTGTTCGAGGACACGGTTCCGTTCCTGGCCCGTCAGGTGGCGCGTGCCGCGCACAACTACCTCGACGGCTTGCTGCCACCGTTCTTCAAGGCCTTGGTGCAGCATACGGCGCAGTCCAACTATTCCTGGCACACGCCGGGTCATGGCGGTGGTGTGGCCTACCGCAAAAGCCCGGTGGGCCAGGCCTTCCATCAGTTCTTTGGCGAGAACACGCTGCGCTCGGACCTGTCGGTCTCGGTGCCGGAGCTGGGCTCGCTGCTCGACCACACCGGGCCTTTGGCCGAGGCTGAAGCTCGCGCTGCGCGCAACTTCGGCGCCGACCATACGTTCTTCGTCATCAACGGCACTTCCACCGCCAACAAGATCGTCTGGCATGCGATGGTCGGTCGCGACGACCTGGTGCTGGTGGACCGCAACTGCCACAAGTCAGTGGTGCACGCGATCATCATGACGGGTGCCATCCCCATCTACCTGTGCCCGGAGCGCAACGAGCTGGGCATCATCGGGCCGATTCCACTCAGCGAATTCACCCCCGAGTCGATCCAGGCGAAAATTCAGGGTAACCCTTTGGCCAAGGGGCACGAGCCGCGCATCAAGCTGGCGGTGGTAACCAACTCTACTTACGACGGCCTGTGTTATCACGCCGGGCTGATCAAGCAGGCCCTTGGCTGCAGCGCCGAGGTGCTGCATTTCGACGAGGCCTGGTTTGCCTACGCGGCGTTTCATGAGTTCTTCACTGGCCGCTACGCAATGGGCACGGCGTGCACCGAGGACAGTCCGCTGGTGTTCAGCACCCACTCCACGCACAAGTTGCTGGCGGCCTTCAGCCAGGCGTCGATGATCCATGTGCAGGACGGCGCCCAGCGGCAGCTGGATCGTGACCGTTTCAACGAAGCTTTCATGATGCATATTTCTACCTCGCCGCAATACAGCATCCTCGCGTCATTGGATGTGGCGTCGACCATGATGGAAGGCCCGGCCGGGCGCTCGTTGCTGCAGGAAATGTTCGACGAGGCGCTGAGTTTTCGTCGCGCCCTGGCCAACCTGCGCGAACACATCGCCGCGGACGATTGGTGGTTCAGCATCTGGCAGCCGCCTGCGGCCGAAGGTATACACAGGTTGGCTGCGCAAGATTGGTTGTTGCAACCGGGAGCTCAGTGGCATGGCTTTGGCGAGGTAGTAGACGATTATGTGCTGCTCGACCCGCTCAAGGTCACGCTGGTGATGCCAGGGTTGAGCGCTGACGGTGTGCTGGGTGCACAGGGTATTCCGGCGGCGGTGGTCAGCAAATTTCTCTGGGAACGTGGGCTGGTGGTGGAAAAAACCGGGCTATATAGCTTCCTGGTGCTGTTCTCCATGGGCATCACCAAAGGCAAATGGAGCACACTGCTGACCGAACTGTTGGAGTTCAAGCGCCATTACGACGGCAATACCGCGTTGCCCCAATGCCTGCCCAGCATCGTTGCCGTCGATGCGGCACGTTATGAAGGCCTTGGCTTGCGCGACTTGTGTGATCAGTTGCATGACTGCTATCGCGTGAATGCCACAGCCAAACAGCTCAAACGGTTGTTTAGCCGCTTGCCGGAAGCGGCGTTGAGCCCGGCGCGAGCCTATGACCAGATGGTGCGGGGGGAGGTGCAGGCCGTGCCGATCGAGGCACTGCTCGGCCGTATCGCGGCGGTGATGCTGGTGCCATACCCACCCGGCATTCCGTTGATCATGCCGGGCGAGCGGTTCACCGAGGCGACCCGCTCGATTATCGACTACCTGGCCTTTGCCCGTGCCTTCAACAGCGGCTTCCCGGGCTTCGTAGCGGATGTGCACGGCCTGCAGAACGAGACCGGCACCTACACAGTGGACTGCGTCAAGGAATGCGAATGATCTCGACGCCGCTCTGCACCAGTTCGAAACGGTCTTCACCCAAATGGTTGACTCGGTCACCAATGGCCAGGCGATAGGTGGTGATGGGTGAGCCCAGGGTGCTGCCGTCGGTCTGCAGGGTGGATTCCTGGAATTCGTGAACGGGGTAGATACGGCCTTCGGCGTCACGGGCGTGGAATTGGCCGACCATTACTGCTGCCATTTAGGTGAAAACCTCTGAATTGCGTAGGAAATGTCTGAGTGAATAGACCGCCAAATGTACCGGGAAGTTTTCCGCCCGCGGGAAAAAAAACCACGGCGCCGAGGAACGGTCATCTATAACTATTCAGTCTCTTTCCCAGCACAGGATGGAAATCGCCATGAGCCAGGTGTATTCGGTAGCGGTCGTCGTCGGCAGCTTGCGCAAGGACTCCTATAACCGCAAGGTGGCCCGCGTCCTTGCAGAGCTGGCGCCGTCCAGCCTTGCCCTGAAAATCGTCGAAATCGGCGACCTGCCGCTTTACAACGAAGATGTGGAGGCCGCTGGAGTGCCCGCACCCTGGCAGCGTTTTCGTGACGAAATCCGCCGCAGTGATGCGGTGCTGTTCGTCACCCCGGAATACAACCGCTCGGTCCCAGGCTGCCTGAAGAACGCCATTGACGTAGGCTCGCGTCCATATGGGCAGAGCGCCTGGGGCGGCAAGCCGACCGCCGTGGTAAGCGTATCGCCAGGGGCCATTGGCGGGTTTGGTGCCAACCATGCGGTGCGCCAGTCACTGGTGTTCCTGGATATGCCATGCATGCAGATGCCGGAGGCGTACCTCGGCGGGGCGGCCAACCTGTTCGACGAGGGTGGCAAGCTCAGTGACAAGACCCGGCCGTTCCTGCAGGGCTTTATCGACAAGTTCGCGTCCTGGGTGAAGCTGAACCGGGCCGTGTAAGTCGGTGCCATCGCTGGCTCGCTGGCGATGGCACCTGTACCCACCTGTCAGAAGGTCTGCGGCATTTCACCCTTGGCCAGGCGGCGGTTGATATCGGCAATCACCTCCGGTAATTCGTTGATGGTGTCGATCAGGTAGTGCGGGCGCGAGCTGGCGAACAGCGCGTGAATACGCTTGCGCTCGGCTTCAAGTTTCTCCGCGCTAAGCGCGCGGTAGCCTTCCCAGGTCAGGCCCAGGGCATTGCCAGAACACACCAGGGCCACGGTCCACATGCCCGCACGGCGGCCTTCGAGGATGCCTGGCACCGTGTCGTCGACCTTGACGCAGGCGGCCACATCGTCGATGCCCAGTGCGATCACGTTGGCCAGTGCCTGGGCTGGCCAGGGGCGGCCGTTCGGCGTTTCGTCGGTAGCCACCACATGGTCGGCCACGTAGCCGTTCTGTGCGGCCAGCTCCACGACCTTGTCCATCACCACTTTCGGGTAACCTGAACACGAACCGATTTTCAAACCGTCTTGGCGCAGGCCGGTGAGGGTGTCCAGGGCACCAGGGATCAACGCCGAATGCACGGCGATTTTTTCGATCTGCAGCGGCATGAAGCGGTTGTAGATGGCGGTGACGTCATCGTCGGTCGGGGTACGGCCGAACACCTTGCGGTAGCGCTCGGCGATGTCCGGCACGTCGCACAGGGTGCGGATGTGGTCCCACTTGCCCATGCCCATCGGGCCACGGGCTTCCTCGATGGACACCTGGACGTCGAATTCGGCGAAGGCCTCGACGAAAATCTGGGTTGGGGCGAACGAGCCGAAGTCGACCACGGTGCCGGCCCAGTCGAGGATGGCGGCTTGCAGCTGGGTAGGGTTGCTGTAGTTCATGTGCGCTATTTCCTGAATTCGGGTGGGCAAAGGGGTCAGATGTCCAGCACTTCCATTTCCCGCAGCACGTCGGCCACGGCATTCACGGCGGCCTGCATGCCGTCCGAGCCGACCACGCCGATGCAGCCGACGCGGAAGGTTTCGACCTGGGTCAACTTGCCCGGATAGAGGATGAACCCCTTGGCCTTGACCCGCTCGTAGAACTCCTTGAACTGGTAACGGGCATCGTCTGGTGCGTGGAAGGTGACGATGATCGGTGCCTGGATCTCGGCAGGCAGGAAACTGCGCAGGCCTATGGCGGCCATGCCGTCGAGTAGGGTCTTGCAGTTATCGGCGTAACGCTGATGGCGGGCCGGCAGGCCGCCTTCCTCGCCGTATTGCTGGAGGGCTTCATGCAGGGCGGCGACCACGTGGGTTGGCGGGGTGAAACGCCACTGGCCGGTCTTGGCCATGTAGGTGTGCTGGTCGTACAGGTCCATGGCCAACGAGTGGGCATTGCCTTCGGCGGCTGCCAGGGCGGATTTGTCGGCGAAGACGAAGCCCATGCCAGGCACACCTTCCAGGCACTTGCCAGAGGCGGCGATCAGCGCCTCGAAAGTCACTTCGCGGGCATCGATCGGCAGTGCGCCGAATGAACTCATGGCATCGATGATCAGGCGTTTGCCGTGGCGCTTGATCACCTGGGCGATGTCCGGCAGCGGGTTGAGGATGCCGGTGCTGGTTTCACAGTGGATCAGCGCAACGTGGCTGATGGCAGGGTCGGCGGCCAGCAGGCGGTCGACATCGGCGGCGGTGGTCGGTTGGTCTTCGGCGGTTTCGAAGGTGCTGTAGGCGCGGCCCAGTACCTTGCAAATCTTCGCCAGGCGCTGGCCATAGGCACCATTGATCAATACCAGAACCTTGCCGTCACGCGGCACCAGTGTGCCGATGGCGGCTTCCACCGCAAAGGTGCCGCTGCCTTGCAGGGGCACGCAATGGTGGCTGGCGTTGCCGTCGATGATCGCCAGCAGCTGTTCGCAGACGCTGGCGGTCAGTTGGTTGAAGTCGCGGTCCCAGGAACCCCAGTCCACCATCATGGCTTGGCGGGTGCGGATTGATGTGGTCAGGGGACCAGGGGTCAGCAGAATCGGGGCGTTGCTCATTCCGTTATTCCTCGCAAGCGGTGGGCTGAAACTACGGGGCCTAGGTTGCAATTCGCGCTGTCATCAATCAAATTGTTTGTTGTTATCCCAGCTATAAGTCAGGCCGATATATATGAATCTGTTCCAACTGCGCGCCTTTGATGCTGTCGCTCGCGAAGGCAGTTTCACCCGCGCCGCTGCGCGCCTGTTCATCAGCCAGCCGGCAGTCACCGGGCATGTGAAGGCGTTGGAAGAGCACTACCAGATCACCTTGCTGCGGCGTACCGCACGGCGAGTCGAGCTGACTGAAGAAGGCACTCGGTTGGCGGCGATCACTCGGGCCATGTTTGGCCTGGCAGAGGAAGCTCAAGCCATGCTCGAAGCCAACCGCCAGTTGCTGACCGGGCGCCTGGAAGTGGCGGCCGACGGCCCGCATCGGGTCATGCCAATGCTGGCGCAGTTGCGCGAGCGCTATCCGGGTATCACCGTCAATTTGCGCCTGGGTAACGCCCAGGAAACCCTGGCAGCCTTGCTTTCCGAGCACGCCGACGTGGCGGTGCTGACCGAGATCGAGGCGCGCAAGGGCCTGCACCTGCAGAGCCTCTGCGAATCGCGCCTGTGCGCCTTGCTACCGGCAGGCCACGCGTGGGCGCAGGGGCAAAGCGATCTGCCTTTGGCCGAGCTGAACCAGCAGATCATGGTATTGCGCGAGCCCAGCTCGACCACCCGGCGTACCTTCGACAAGGCCTGCAGTGCCGCTGGCGTTCAACCGCGCGTGTTGCTGGAACTCGATAGCCGCGAAGCGGTGACCGAGGCGGTAGCGTCGCAGCTGGGGATCGGCGTGGTTTCCTCGACCGAAGTCGCCAATGACCCGCGCGTGGTGGCCCGCCCGCTGTCGGGCGCAGGGCTGGTCAACCAGCACGTGGTCGGCTGCCTGGAGCGGCGCCGTGAGTTGCGCCTGATCCAGGCGTTTCTCGGCCTGGCCGTCAGCACGTAAGCCTGGGCTGGCATTTTCCGCAGGGCGGCCTAAGATGGCCGGCACAGCGCAACCTGGGTGGCCAATGAGCGATAAAGACACCATTTCCATGCAACTGGTGCGTGAGGCGTTGCTGCAAACTTGCCCGAATGGCGTGGCCGATGCGCTCCTGCTCGGGCGCGCGGGCATCGATGTCAGCCAGGTAGAGCGTCCCGAGGCTCGCGTCAGTGCCGAGGCCTACGCACGGTTGTGGCGCCTGCTGGCGCGCCGTTGCAATGACGAATTCTTTGCCATGGATCCGCGCGGTCTGCGCGGGGGCAGCCTGGCCTTCCTGTGCCGCGCGGCCATGGCCCAGCCAACCTTGGCCCTGGGCCTGGAGACCGCGCTGGAGTTCCTCAGCCTGATGCTCGAAGACCTTCACCCCAGCCTGGTGCGGCAGCCGGGCCTGGCCGAAATTGTCATCAACGAGCCACGTGAGGCACCCCGCAGAGCCTTCACCTATTTTACCTTCTGGATGATCGTGCACGGCGTGGCGTGCTGGCTTGCCGGCCGACGCATTCCTATCCTTGCCATCGAATTGCGTTGTGACGAGCCACCGTTTTGCGACGACTACCGGGTTATGTTTTCCGAGAATCTGCAGTTCCAGCGCCCGCGCACGCGCATGATCATCGCCGCCGATAGCTTGGACATGCCGATCAAGCGTACCGGGTTGGACCTGCAGCGCTTTCTTGCCGAGGCGCCGGGCAATATCCTGGTAAGGTATCGCGACCCCGGCAGCCTGGCCCGGCGAATTCGCCACGACCTGCTGGCACTTGAGCCCATCCGTTGGCCTGATGCCGACAGCCTGGCCCGGCAGTTGTGCCTGTCGGCCTCGACCTTGCGCCGCCGCCTGGCGGAAGAAGGCCAGACCTATCAGGGCCTCAAAGACAGCGTACGCCGTGAATTGGCGATCGCCTGGCTGACCGACGACAGCTTGAGCATGCAGGATATCGCTGCCGGCCTGGGTTTTGCCGATGGCAGTTCGTTCTACAAGGCGTTTCGCAAGTGGTTCGGCTGCAACCCGGGGCACTACCGGCAACTGGTCTTGGCGCGAGAGGGCCAGGTTGGCGCTGAGGGTGGCTGATTTCCTGCTGCTGGACAGGCGGGCTGTCACGCAGGCTTGGGTTTTCCGACTCCCCAGGTACCCAAATGTCCATCGACACCCCAGGCGCTGCAGACCCGGCCGGCGCCAAGCTCGACACCGCGACCGACACGTTCATTGGCTTCGTTCTTCCCGATTGGCTGCAGAAGGCCACTCCGGCGCAAATCAATCAGCTGCGTGACAGTTTTCAACGCCATCAGTCCAAGCAGGCCTTGCTGCGTACCGCCACCGCGGCGTTGATCCCTCTGCAGCGTTTTGCAGAAGAGCAATTTGAACAGTTGCTGGCGAAACACTTGCCAAAGGGGACGAAGTTACACACGTTGCAGTGGCTACAGGTTCGGCGGAACCTTCCCCGCTTGCCAAGTCTTCATTGGCCAACTTACGGCCCTGTGTATGATCGCCAACCGGCGTTGTTGCGGTTGATGCAAAACTTTCATGACGGTGCCGAACTGCTCAAAGGGTCGGGGCTGGTAGTGAGCAATACCGATCAAGTGCTATCGGATAATCCCGAACAATTGGCCCAGGACTGCCGCCGTTGGGATATGGGCGGTCGATACCAGGCGCTGTTGGAGCAGGTCTTCACGTCCACCACCTGCGGGTTGCTGGCAGACGACAAACGTGCCGGGCTGATGTTGGCGATCGATATTGCCGCACTCAAGGGCGAGCTTGGCAGCGAAGTGGAGGCAGCGTTGCGCGCGGTCGTCCAGACAGGCTCGGAAAACGGGCTGAGTGCTTATCCTGGTCTGTTGACCGTGCTTGGCTGCCCAGTCAGCGATGCGCTGGCCTTCCAACTGCGTGGGGGGGGCGGGGAAGACGGCGGGGTGGTGCTGTATCTACCGAGCGACCCTAAGCATGCGTTCCGTCACTTTGAGTCCTGGTCTTCTCTCAATGTCGCGATGGTTGAAGCGTTGAGGCAGCAGGATTACCGGGCCTATTTCAGCCAATTGGTCGAACTGGAGTCGCGAATGCGCTTCCTCGACACGCTGGATAAACGCTTGAAGGACAGCGCTCCAGATCTTCAGGTGGATGCGGCCACCGGGCAGGGCGAGGTCTTTGCTCGGTTGGTAGCGCAACAGGTGAAGAGAGCCAAGGATGACGCCCGCATCCTGTTGGTGCCCACTGCGGAGGTCGACCTGCAAGCGACCAAGGACAGATTGCGGGCATGGGAAGACGCAGGGCTGGGGCTGCTGAACCTTGCCGGGCTGTTCATTCCGGTCGTCGGCGCCATTTTGCTGGGGCAACTGGTGGCGCAAACACTGTCGGATGTCTATGAGGGCGCGGTGGATTGGTATCACGGCCACCAACACGAAGCGTTGGAGCATATGCTTGGGGTCGCCGAGACGCTGGCGGTAGCAGCCGTTGTCGCGACGGGGGCGACGCTGGTCGCGCGAGGTTTTCAGCGCAGCGCCTTCGTTGATGGCCTTGAACCGGTCGAACTGGATGACGGCGAGCAACGCTTGTGGCAGCGCGACCTGCAGGCGTATGAGGTTACGCCCATGAGTACTTCCCCAGGCGCGAATGGTTTGTTCGGTGAGGGCGATAGCCAATGCATACGGGTTGGCGACCGCTATTGCTCCGTGCACCGGCCCGACCCGCAAGGCCCTTGGCGCCTGCGACATCCACAGCGTGAAGGTGCGTTCGGGCCCGAAGTCGAGTTCAATGGTGAGCGCGGCTGGCGCCTGCGTCATGAACGGCCATTGGAATGCCATGACCCTGCGCGCATGCTCGACATGCTCTGGCCTCAGCAGGTGCCGCTGAGCAGCGCGCGGGCCAGCGATGTGCTGCGCGTGGCGGGCATCGAAACCGCTGAATTGCGCGGATTGTTGGTGGCGGGCCGACGGCTGCCAGTCAACCTGCGTGAAAGCCTGCGCCGTTTCGAGGCCGATGCCCGCATCGAGGCTTTTTTCGAGCAGATGCACCGCGACGTACCGGCAAGCGACGACCAGGAAATCCAACGATGGTGTTTGGCCCAACCCGGGTTCAATGGGCTGGATGCGCCGACCCTTCGCGAGCGTGTGTTGGCGCGTCAGGGTGCGTTCAGCGAGCAGCTGCTTGCTCATCTGACCCAGCCGGAGCTGGCGCCTGACCCCCTGCGCGATATCGTGCGGCGCGACTTCCCCGGCTTGCCACCAGCCTATGCCGCAGCGCTGGTACGCGATGTGGCCGAAGCGCAACGTGAATTAGCTGTCCTCGAACAGCGCCTGCCGTCGCGCCTGACGTCTCAGGCATGGGCAATGCTGCATCAGGTGCGCGTGAGTTGCGCCCTGGAAGGGTTGTTTTTGAAGAGCAGTTACAGCGACCAGACCGGCGAGTTGGCACTGACCCTGTTGTCGCGCTTGTCCCATTGGCCCCGCCGGCTCAATCTTGAGCTGCGTGAGGGCACTGAAAGTGGCCGTAGGCTGGCGGTGACCGATCCTCAAGCTCTCGGGCAGAACACCACGGTAATGGTGCACAGGGAGGGTGAGTTTCGCCTCTACGATAGCCAGGGCCTTGAGCGTGAGGAGGACATCGTCGCGCCAAGGGGGTTCTTCGAAGCGGTCGTGGCGTGCCTGACACCGACCGAGCTGGAGCGTCTTGATGTGGCTGGCGACAATCCCGCTGAGACCTTGAGGGCTGTTCTCGTTCAACGCCTGCCGGCCACGCGGACTGAGCTGGTCAACCTGCTGGGCTGGCGCTCAGCCGAGCTGAGGGTGAATCCGCCGCAGCGTCTGTCGGATGACCGCGTCGGTTACCTGCTCAGTGGCCGCGGCCAAGGGCAGCGCTGGGCGCGAAGTACCCTGCGCGATCGCATTCGAGAACTGTTCTGGGGGCTGAACGATACGCAAGTCGATACCTTGCTGAGCCGGCTGCTGGCGCAGCCTGGTTCGCCCTTCGAGACCATGCTCCACTTGGAAGCGGAATACCGCCGCATGAACCTGGAACTCAACCGATGGGCCAGTGCCGAACTCAACGACAGGCGGCGCGGTGTGCGCCAGTACGTAACCGGGCTGCTACGCCGAGCCTGGCGCCTACAGGGCGAGAATGCCATGGGCGCGGACGGCGCTGTGGACGGTACACGCCTGGACCTCAGTGGCCTGCCGCTGCGAACGCTACCGATGCTGCCGGCGCAGGTCGATTTTGGCAATGTATCTGAGTTGAATTTGGGTGGTTTGCAACTAAGCGATGTTCCAGAAACCTTCTTGAGTGCGTTCGGTGGATTGCGGCGCTTGAGCCTCAATCACAACCAGCTGCTGCGTATTCCCGCAAGCATCAGCCGGTTTGGCCAATTGAGCGAGCTGCGCTTGCTCGGGAACCGCATTCGCATGGACCTTGACGGCGTTCAAGCGTTGGCGAGTCTGTCCGCATTGCGTCATCTCGACCTAAGTTACAACCCTCTGGGTGCGATTGCCTTGCGCTTCAACCAATTGCCACAACTGCGGTCGATCGCGTTACGGCGTTGCGGTTTGCTGACCTGGCCGGATGGCCTGGAAGTTTGTGGGTTTCTCGACAGTGCTGATATTCGACAAAACCGAATTGCCCAAATACCCGAGCACGTCCTGCAAATGCCTGCGGAATTTCGCCAGTCTTTCAGGGTTGACGATAATGCGCTAAGCGTGGGTCAGATGGATCGGCTCTATGCCGGTGCCGTGCATGAGCACCCACCAGCCATCTCGCCACCGCCCGTACGACCCGTGTCTGAACCCGCGGATGGAGGGCTGCGTGAGCGGTTACTGCAAACTGTCGAGCAGGATTCACGCCAGGCAAGTGCACGGGTTTGGGACAGGTTGTTGGCGTCACCCAATAGCGCCCGCCTGTTCAGTTTGCTCAGCGACCTTGAGCTGACCCGAGAGTATCAGCTGTCGCCTGCGCACCTGACCGGTCAAGTCTGGAAACTATTGCGGGCTATGGATGCTGATAGCGAATTGCGTCTGCAGATTTTCGACCATGCGGGAAGGGCGATCACCTGCGTGGACAGCGTTACCAGTCGGTTCAGCGAATTGCAGGTACAGATGTTGATCCAGCAGGTGGCAGGTCAAGGACGTGTCAGCGAAATGCTTGGTTTGGCGCGCCGGCTGTTTCGCCTGGATACAGTGAGCAGTTATGCCCGGGGTGATATCGCCCAGCGAAGAGCCCAGTCGACGCTCGAGAGCCTTCCTCACGATAGCGGCACCCGTGACCGTATCGATGAGGTCGAGATCGACCTTTACTATCGGGTGCACCTGGCCGCGGAGTTGGACCTGCCGTTGCAACCACGCTATATGCAGTTCAGCAGATTGGCCAATGTCACCAGTAAGCAATTACGGGAGGTAACGCAACGGGTTCGTGAGGCAGAGGCCACCCAGGCATTGGCGCAGAACATCAGCCAGCGTGGGTTCTGGTTGAGTTACCTGCGCGTAGAGCATTCTCAGGCATTCTTGGACATCGAGACAGCGTTTACCCGTCGTGGTGTCGAGCTGGAGGAGGCGTCGGACACGATGACAAGTGGCACCTACCAGGAGCGCTGGGATGCGTTACTCATTGAACGCGATGCCCAGGAGCATGCGCTGGCATTGCAATTGACCGAACAGGCATTGCAAAGCGAGGCGCAAAGCCAGGCCTGAGTCTGGCTGTGCAAGCAGTGGAGGTGCCGCCGTATGGCTAGTCCACTGCTTACGTGCTCACGCAAGACTTCCCCCTTCCGCCCAAAGTGTCGCCTGCTGAGGATTGCGGCTTCCCATACCAAACAGGAACCTCGGGATGCCCCAGCCTAACGTATACAGCCCCCACTCAGGTCCATCGCAAGACGACGATGCCATCGATGACTTCATCCGCGCCAGGTTGCCTGATTGGCTGAAACGGGCTTCCAGCAGCCAGATCGCCACATTGCGCGAAAAGCTCAACGCCCATCATGCGACTCAGGCCCGTTTGCTTGGCCGTGCTCTGGGCCTGCACCCTCTACCGGTATTCGCCCAGCGCCAGTTTGCCCCTTTATTGGCACAACCATTGCCTGTCGGCATTAGCTTCGAGCAGTTGCAATGGTTGCAGGTAGGACCGTCCTTCAGCAGGCTGCCCGATAAACCGCTGGGGGGCTACGCGCCAGCGCTGAGCCGCGAGAACGGCCTGCTGCGCTTGATGCATAACTTCGCCGACGTTCACTACTACGACGGCACGGGGCTTGTGGCGCCGGAAAGCACAGGCTTATTGTCCAAACCCCCCCGTGATGTGGTGGAGGCATGCCGCACGCTGGATGTCGGCGCGCTATACCAGGCCGAGCTGGAGCGGGTGTATGACGCCAGCACTCAGATGTTGCTGGCCAGCGATAAGCAATCGGCGCTTAGCCTGATGGTCGAGGTCGCGGCGCTCAAGGGTGAGATCACCGCTCGCGACCAGCTTGCCTTGCGTGAAGTGGCTGACCCCGATAGGGCGCCAGTGCAGGAAGCGCTCAGGGGCTACCCCGGCCTGCTTGAAGTCCTGGGATACCCGGTTGCCGATGGGCTTCTGATCCAATTGCGCAACCTAGAGGGTGCGTTGGTCAGCGTCGTGCTGTATTTGCCCAGTGACCCGAAGCAGAGCCTGCGCCGCTTTACCTCCGTTGCACAATTGAGCCGTGTGCTGGCCGATGAGTTGCAGGACGATGATTACCGCAACTACTTCAGTCAACTGATCGCGCTCGGCCAGCGCGCCGAGTTCCTCGGTACACTCGGCAACCGGCTGGCAGATGATGTACCTGACCTGCAACTGGACGGGGCAACCCAGCAAGGCTCTCTTTTCGAAGCGCTGGCCAGGCGCCAGGTGCAACGGTGTAAAGACGATGCTCGGCTGGTCCTTGTACCGACCGCGAACGTGGATATGGCAGCTGCGCAGGCTAGGCGTGGCGCCTGGAAGTCCGCAGGGTTCGATCTGTTGAACCTTGCCGGTTTGTTCATCCCCGCAGTGGGCGCCCTGCTGTTGGGAAGACTGGTCGTGCAGACCCTGGGCGAAGTATTCGAAGGGGTGCAGGACTGGAGCCAAGGGCATCAGCATGAAGCGCTGAATCATATGCTGGGGGTGGCGGCCACCGTGGCCGCCACCGTTGCTACGGCAACTACCTTCACGTTCGTTCGCAGCGCCTTCGTCGACGCGATGGAAATGGTCAGCGTGGACGACAAAACCAGTCGGCTGTGGGACAGCGATCTGGAACCTTATGCAGCCGATGCTGATGACGCTTTGCTTCAGGCCGATGGCCGTTACAGCGACGGGACGCGACACTGGATCAAGCTTGATGGCCGCTTTCTCGAGCTCCATCAGCCCGAACCGGGTGGGCTTTATCGACTGCGCCACCCACGGCGGCCAGCCGCCTATGGGCCTTGGGTGCTGCACAATGGGGAGCGCGGCTGGCAACTGCTCCAAGGCCGTCCACAGGCATTGAGCGACTCGGCTGCCATGTTTGAAAGGTTGTGGCCACACGACCCAGGCTTCGACGAGTCCACCGCCGCTCAGATACTGCGCGTGGCTGGCATGGATCAGAATGAGTTGCGTGGGCTGGTGGTCGAGAATCGGCGCGCCCCCGTGAATTTGCGAGTAACCCTGGGGTATTTTGACGCCGATGCACGAATCGAAACGTTCTTTCGGCAACTACGACAAATGCCATCGGACCTCAGCGACACCGCATTGCTTGCCTGGTGCGAGCAGCAGTTCGATGTTGGCGAGGGCGCAGCCAATGTCTTGCGGGCCAAGGCGCGCCTGCTCAGCCCTCTGTTCGATCATCTGAACCGCCCCCCCGTGAGCGACGATGGGTTTGCTGCCGACAACGGCACGTTGCCGATCACGGCGCTGGCAACCCAGGCAAAGGCGCTGGCGCGCTTGGCTCGGTTTAACCGAATGATGGCTGGCTGCTACTTGCCGAGTGCCTATAACGACGATACGGGGGTGCTGTTGTTTCATTTGCTCGACGCGCTGCAGCTGCAGGGGCTCAGCGTGTCCTTGACAGGTGATGTAGGGCGCGACGAGCCGCTGGCGTCGGTTGTCTCGGACGGGCATGAAGGCGCGCATCATCAGCTGATTCGTGAGGACGGCGTGTTCCGTTTTTATGACCAGGATGGCTCCAGGACGGATCACCAACAGTTCGATGATATCTATCAGGCACTTGTCGGGCTGCTGGGCGAACGTGGTGTGCTGGGCCAATTGCAGATCGGAGGCCCGGATGCCGCACTGCAGTTGCGCGACAAGCTTCTGATGCACTTGCCCGAAACTCAGTCAACCATCGAGCGCATGGTGGGTTGGCCAGCTGTTTCGCGTTGGTGGAACCCTGGGCAGCGTTTGCCGGATGGACGCGTAGGTTACCTGCTTGGCGGCCAGCGGCCACCGCGCCTCAGTCGCAAAGAGCGCTTGCGTGATGGGCTGCGTCAGATGTTTCCCGGGCTCGATGATGCGCAACTGGCGCAAGAACTGGATGGCAGATGGCGGCGAGGGCTGTCGGTCGATGCTGTGCTCAGGTCACTTGAGGACGACCTGGGCCAGCTTAGCCTTAAATTCGATGCGTGGGTGCGCTTGGCCTCCAATGCCAGCGAACACGATGTTCGGCGACTGGTCGCGGAACGTTTGCTGCGGGCCTGGCGCGGCCTGGGGGAGCAGCACGAATTGACGGAGCAAGGCGCAAGAGTTGGTCTCAAATTGATGTTCAGCCGACTGCGGGTCTCCACGCTTCCCGATCTTCCCCCACAAGTCAGCTTCCACCATGTCAGCACCTTGGCCATTCAGGAAACGGCTGTCGAGCAGGTCCATGCGCGCTTTCTTCAAGCGTTTACCGAATTGCAACGCCTGGACCTGAGCAGCAACCGACTGCTGGTGTGCCCAGGTGGGCTCGGGTATCTGAGCAGGCTGAGCAACTTGCGCCTGGCGCGTAACCAGATCCACCTGAACGCCCAGTCGGTGGAAGCGCTGGGTAACCTGCCATTGTTGACCCATCTGGATTTGAGCAACAACCCGAACCTGGGCACGTTCGAGATCAACTTCCTCCACCTGCCGCAATTGCTTGAGCTCAGGCTGAACAATTGCGGACTCCAAGCATGGCCAAGGAACATCGAGCTGTGTGATTTTTTGCGTCTGGCGGACCTGCGCGACAATGCATTAAAGGGTGTGCCACGCGATGTGTTGCGTATGCCAAAGAGTTTCCGTGAGGCCTTTGTGTTGACGGGCAATCGCTTGAGCTTGGCAGACCTCTCTAATTTGTCTGCCGTCGAGCCGACCCTGGATGAGGTCGCGCAGGCGACAGGGCGAGCCTGGTGGGTGAGGGCGGGTGAGGTTGCAGCCGATCTTGGTGGCATCTGGGATGCCCTTGCAGCAGATGCGCAAAATGTCGATGTATTCCTCTTCCTGAACCGCCTGGAATCACTAGCAGGTTCCAGCTGGCAGGAGCGCTACTTGATCGGACGTGGCTGGGACATGCTGAGGTTGATTCACAGCGACTCAGCATTTGCAGACGCTGTGCGTAGCCTGCTGGCCGGCGGTTCTGACAGTGCTAACGAGGTCATCGACAGGTTCTCGCAGTTGTTGCGTTTGCTCACCGAAACGACGGCGTTGAACGCCGAACCTCCCCTAGGAGGTTCGGTCTTGTTATCACTGGGCCGCGCCCTGTATCGACTGGACCGGCTTCAGGCGTACGTGCAGGCCGTTATTCGCCAGCGGGATGGGCAACTTGATGCCGCTCAACAGAGCCTGCTGAGCCTGCGCTATCGGTTCAAGCTGCGCATTGCGTTGAGGCTGTCGTTTCAGCCACTGCGCATGGACGAGCAGTCGGCACCAAGCCTCAATGACGCGCAACTGGCCGCAGCCCAGGAATCTGTCGAAGCCACCTTTGATCAACACCTTATTGCCCAGGACCTGTGCCGGCGAACATTTTGGCAGCGCTTCCTTGAGCATTACGACCCGGCCCCGTTCGCTGCTGCAGAACAAGGAAATATGCAGGCCCTGCGCCTGCAGCGGACGCTGCAGTACATGCAAGGCCATGAGCGTGGGACAGGTCGCTAGCCAAGCAAGCAGCGGCCAAACCGGTCATCCAGATTGACAGCTTTGGCCATTGTCGCAGGGGCGAGGTAGCGCGAACATCGTCGTACCGATGGTTAACTCCAAAAACAACAAATCAGGAGTCCGACGATGCGTGATTACGCCGAGGCCGTTCGTCTGTTCGATCATGGCAAGGCTGCTGCGGCGGCACTGCATGGCGACCTTGCAGCGCTCAATGCCTGTGTCGAATGTTGTGACCGCCACGTCGGCGAAGGCACGCTGGCACTGCTCCAGCTGAATAGCGATGGGCACAGCGCGCGATACAGCTTCGATCAACTGCAGCCGCTTGTGGCCCGCTTCGCCAATGTGCTTGGGGCCCAAGGCGTGAAGGCTGGGGACCGGGTGGCGGGTCTGCTGCCGCGCACACCCGAACTGTTGATCACCATCCTCGCCACCTGGCGCCTCGGGGCGGTGTACCAGCCCTTGTTCACGGCCTTCGGGCCCAAGGCCATCGAGCATCGTCTGGAACAATCCCAAGCCCGTGTCGTTGTCACCGACAGCCACAATCGCGCCAAGCTGGACGACATGCCTGGCTGCCCGACCCTGATCACGGTCAACGCTCGCAGCGGGGAGCTGGACTTCCAGCAGTGCCTCGAGCACGCAGCAGATACCTGCGAGCCGGTGATGCGCACGGGCGACGACCCGTTCCTGCTGATGTTCACTTCAGGGACCACGGGGCCTGCCAAACCACTGGAAGTCCCGTTGCGCGCCCTCGTTGCCTTCCAGGGCTACATGCGTGATGCCATTGACCTGCGACCTGAAGATAATTTCTGGAACCTGGCTGACCCCGGGTGGGCCTATGGCTTGTACTACGCCGTGACCGGCCCGTTGTCGCTGGGTCACGCCACTACCTTCTACGACGGCCCGTTCAGCGTCGACAGTTGCGCCCGCGTCATCGACACGCTGGGCATCACCAACCTGGCCGGCTCACCCACTGCGTATCGCTTGCTGATTGCCGCCGGCAAGGCGTTCTCAGCCCCAGTCAAGGGCCGCCTGCGTGTGGTCAGCAGTGCGGGCGAGCCTCTCAATCCAGAGGTGATTCGCTGGTTTGCCGATGAGCTGGGGGTAAGGATTCACGATCATTATGGCCAGACTGAACTGGGCATGGTGCTGTGCAACCACCATGGCCTGGAGCACCCGGTGCACCTGGGCTCCGCCGGCTTTGCCATCCCCGGCCATCGCATCGTTGTGCTGGACGAGCAAGGCCACGAGCTGCCAGCTGGCCAGCCAGGCATCCTTGCCGTCGACCGCGAGCAGTCGCCGTTATGCTGGTTCGGCGGCTACCAACGCTTGCCGACGAAAGCGTTCGTCGGCAAGTACTACCTGAGCGGCGATACCGTCGAGCTGAACGCAGATGGCAGCATCAGCTTCGTTGGCCGCAGTGACGACGTGATCACGACCTCCGGTTACCGGGTCGGCCCGTTCGACGTGGAAAGCGCGCTGATCGAGCATCCGGCCGTTGTGGAAGCGGCGGTGATTGGTAAGCCGGATCCGCAGCGCACCGAACTGATCAAGGCCTTCGTCGTGTTGGCCAGTGGATATCCAGGCAGCGAGACGCTGGAGGAAGATTTACGCCAGCACGTACGCCAACGCTTGTACGCGCATGCCTACCCCCGAGAAATCGAATTCGTCAGCGAGCTGCCCAAGACCCCGAGCGGCAAGCTGCAACGCTTCATCCTGCGTAACCAGGAAGTCGCCAAACAACTCGCACAGCAGGCCACCCCTGCCAGCGTCTGAAAGGAAAACCGCTCATGCAGATAGCCAACAAACACTTCATCGTCAGCGGCGCCGCTTCCGGGTTGGGCGCCGCCACTGCGCAGATGCTGATCGAGGCCGGCGCCAAGGTCATGCTGGTCGACCTCAATGCCCAGGCTGTCGAGGCCAAGGCCGCTGAGTTGGGTGACAACGCCCGTTTCGCGGTGGCCGACATCAGTGATGAGCAGGCCGCCCAAGCCGCAGTCGATGCGACCGTCAGCACCTTCGGCAGCCTTCACGGGCTGGTCAACTGCGCCGGGATCGTCGGTGCCGAGAAAGTGCTGGGCAAGCAAGGCCCACATGGCCTGGCAAGCTTCGCCAAGGTCATCAACGTCAACCTGATCGGCAGTTTCAACCTGCTGCGCCTGGCGGCAGCGGCCATGGCTGAAGGTGTCGCCGATGAAGGTGGCGAGCGCGGCGTGATCATCAACACCGCGTCGATCGCTGCCTATGACGGCCAGATCGGCCAAGCCGCCTATGCGGCCTCCAAAGGCGCCATCGCCAGCCTGACCTTGCCGGCTGCTCGCGAGTTGGCGCGCTTCGGCATCCGTGTGATGACCATCGCCCCCGGTATTTTCGAGACGCCGATGATGGCCGGTATGAGCGATGAGGTCCGTGCTTCGCTGTCAGCTGGCGTGCCGTTCCCGCCGCGCCTGGGGCGCCCGCAGGAGTACGCTGCGCTGGCCCGCCACATCATCGAGAACAGCATGCTCAACGGCGAGGTGATCCGCCTCGACGGCGCACTGCGCATGGCTGCCAAGTAAGGAGATCGAACCATGAGCCTCAGCAACGACCCGATCGTCATTGTCAGCGCCGTGCGTACGCCCATGGGCGGCCTGCAGGGCGACCTCAAGAGCCTGACCGCACCGCAACTGGGTAGCGCGGCCATTCGCGGCGCAGTAGACCGAGCAGGCATTGATGTCGCCAGCGTCGAGCAGGTGCTGTTCGGTTGCGTGCTGCCGGCTGGCCAGGGCCAGGCCCCGGCGCGCCAGGCGGCGCTGGGCGCCGGGCTGGGCACGCACACCACCTGCACCACCCTGAACAAGATGTGCGGCTCGGGGATGCAGGCGGCGATCATGGCCCATGACCTGCTGTTGGCCGGCAGTGCAGAGGTGGTGGTGGCCGGTGGCATGGAAAGCATGACCAACGCCCCTTACCTCCTGGACAAAGCCCGTGGAGGCTACCGTATGGGCCACGGCAGAATCATCGACCATATGTTCATGGACGGCCTGGAAGACGCCTACGACAAAGGCCGCCTGATGGGCACTTTCGCCGAGGACTGCGCACAGGCCAATACCTTCAGCCGCGAAGCCCAAGACCAGTTCGCTATCACCTCGCTGACCCGCGCCCAAGAGGCGATCAAGAGCGGTCGCTTCGCCGCCGAGATCGTGCCGGTGGAGGTCAAGGAGGGTAAGGAAACGCGAGTCATCAAAGACGACGAGCAGCCGCCCAAGGCGCGCCTGGACAAAATTCCGCAGCTCAAACCGGCCTTCCGGGAAGGCGGTACGGTCACGGCGGCTAATTCCAGCTCGATTTCCGACGGCGCCGCCGCACTGGTACTGATGCGCCGCTCCGAGGCGGACAAGCGGGGACTCAAGCCGTTGGCAGTGATCCATGGTCATGCAGCGTTCGCTGACACCCCCGCACTGTTCCCCACTGCGCCGATCGGTGCGATCGACAAACTGATGAAACGCACTGGCTGGAACCTCGCCGAGGTCGACTTGTTCGAGATCAACGAAGCCTTTGCCGTGGTCACCCTGGCAGCCATGAAGCAGCTCGATCTGCCCCATGACAAAGTCAATATTCACGGCGGCGCCTGTGCCCTCGGCCACCCGATCGGCGCTTCCGGTGCACGTATCCTGGTGACCCTGCTGTCGGCACTGCGCCAGAACAACCTGCGCCGGGGCGTGGCGGCCATTTGCATCGGCGGTGGCGAAGCCACGGCCATGGCTGTCGAATGCCTGTACTGAGGTGAACCATGCTGGTAACTGACGAGCAACAACAGATCGCCGACGCGGTGCGCAACTTTGCCCAGGAGCGCCTCAAACCCTTTGCCGAACAATGGGACAAGGCGCATCGCTTCCCTAAAGAGGCCATCGAAGAAATGGCCGAGCTCGGCCTGTTCGGCATGCTGGTGCCGGAACAGTACGGCGGCAGTGACACCGGTTATGTGGCCTACGCCATGGCGCTCGAAGAGATCGCTGCGGGTGACGGCGCCTGCTCGACCATCATGAGCGTGCATAACTCGGTAGGCTGCGTGCCGATCCTCAAATTCGGCAGCGAAGTGCAGAAGCAGCAATTCCTGGCCCCCCTGGCCAGCGGGGAGATGCTCGGCGCTTTTGCCTTGACCGAACCCCAAGCCGGTTCCGATGCTAGCAGCCTCAAGGCCCGTGCGCGTCGTGATGGCGACCATTACCTGCTCAGTGGCAGCAAGCAGTTCATAACTTCCGGCCAGAACGCCGGGGTGGTTATCGTGTTTGCCGTGACCGATCCAGAAGCAGGCAAGCGCGGCATCAGCGCGTTCATCGTACCGACCGATTCGCCGGGTTATCAGGTGGCGCGGGTGGAGGACAAGCTCGGGCAACATGCCTCCGACACTTGCCAGATCGTTTTCGATGACGTGCGGGTGCCTGTGGCCAACCGTCTAGGCGAGGAGGGCGAGGGCTACAAGATCGCCCTGGCCAATCTTGAAGGCGGCCGTATCGGGATCGCCTCGCAGGCCGTGGGCATGGCCCGTGCTGCCTTTGAAGTGGCCCGCGATTACGCCAACGAGCGGCAAAGTTTCGGTAAGGCGCTGATCGAACACCAGGCCGTGGCCTTCCGCCTGGCAGACATGGCAACGAAAATTGCCGTGGCCCGGCAGATGGTGCTGCATGCAGCTGCGCTGCGTGATGCCGGGCGCCCGGCGCTGGTGGAGGCGTCGATGGCCAAGCTGTTTGCCTCGGAAATGGCCGAAAAGGTCTGTTCGGATGCCTTGCAGACCCTGGGCGGTTATGGCTATCTGAGCGACTTCCCGCTGGAACGGATCTACCGTGATGTGCGGGTTTGCCAGATCTACGAAGGCACCAGCGATATTCAGCGCATGGTCATTGCGCGCAATCTTTGAAGGAGCAGACTGCATGGCATTCGAAACCATCTTGTTGGACATCCACGGCAAGGTCGGCCTGATTACCCTCAACCGTCCGCAGGCACTCAATGCGTTGAACGCGCAAATTGTCAGCGAAATCAATCAGGCGCTGGACCAGCTCGAGCGTGACCCGAACATCGGTTGCGTGGTGCTGACCGGGTCGGCCAAGGCCTTTGCCGCAGGCGCCGACATCAAGGAGATGGCCGAGCTGCAGTACCCGCAGATTTACGTGGACGATCTGTTCAGCGATGCCGATCGTGTCGCCAACCGCCGCAAGCCAATCATCGCAGCGGTTTCCGGCTTCGCCTTGGGGGGTGGCTGCGAGCTGGCGATGATGTGCGACTTCATCCTCGCCGCCGACAACGCCAAGTTTGGCCAACCGGAGATCAACCTCGGCGTACTGCCGGGTATGGGCGGCACTCAACGGCTGACCCGTGCGGTGGGCAAGGCCAAGGCCATGGAGTTGTGCCTGACTGGCCGTCTGATGGGCGCCGAAGAGGCGGAGCGAGCTGGCCTGGTGGCGCGCGTAGTACCACAGGCAGAATTGCTTGAAGAAGCCTTGAAGGTGGCAGCCACCATCGCCGGCAAATCGATCCCGGTGAGCATGATGGTGAAGGAGTGCGTCAACCGCGCCTTCGAGGTGACATTGAGCGAAGGGGTGCGGTTCGAGCGCCGGGTATTCCACGCGGCATTTGCGACCGAGGACCAGAAAGAAGGCATGGCTGCTTTCATCGCCAAGCGCGAAGCTCAGTTCAAGGATCGTTGATGGGCAAGGGCGCGGCATGGGCCGCGCCCTTCGCTTCAGTGACAGAAAAAATACTGGGCAGCTTTTGCCCCGGTGATCGGTGCGCGGTACACCTCTACCGTGCGTCCATTGCTGTCCGTGTAGTGTTTACCCTGCATGAAGCGCTGTGCGGCGGTCTTGAGGTGGCCGGCGGTGAAGTCGGCCTTGGCCGAGTTCATAGCCGGATAGTGAAAGTGGGCGTACCACTGGGCTTGGCCCTGGTGAGTGATTAGGTACTCGTCGAGAAAATCTGCAGGCCTGCCTTTGAGCTTGGCCAACCGCGTGCGTGTGCCCACTGCGGTGATCTGGATTTGCTTCTGTTCCAGCAGAAATATGACGTCACCCATGCGTGGCGGTTGCGCAATGGCCGCCGCGATACGCAGCTGCGTGGCTTGCCCCTGGAGTTCGCTGGCCAGCAGTCGCAAGGCGCGCGCCACCAGCTCGGCATCATTGCCAACCACGGCCTCGTCTGTCTCGTTAACGGCGGTCAAGCGTGATTCGATAGCTTCGACCTCGGTGAGCAGCCGCGTCCGCTGATCCAGCACCAGGTATTCAATGTCACCAGGCCAGTAGCTAGCCACCTCGACGCGTAGTTTGCCGACCTTGTCACGGGCGTCCTTCATCAGCTGGTCGCTCTCTTTGAGAAGGCGTTTGAGGCTGCGTGCGGTGGGGCGAGGCTGGACGCTGGCAGGCTTGTTCTCGACGTACTCACCTTCTGCGAGGCGGTAGGTGCGGGCAGGCATCTTGTTGTCGGGGGCTGCAACGTCAAAGGTATTGGCGTCGTCGCCGCGCGGTTCGGCCAGCAGCAGCCCACTCTCGGTGGTTTCAATCAGCCCAGGCACTTTTTTGCGCAATTGCTGAAAGGTGCTTACTGGCGGGTACTCCGGCAACTCGGCCACCTCCTCACGGATGCGCGGCAGCATCCAGTCCAGCTGTGCTTGCAGCGTATGAGCGGTCTGTAGCGCGGCGGCTTCGTCGATTTGCTCGATCATGTGATTCAAGTTACGTGCCGCTGCCTGGAACTGCTCGAGAATATTGCGCATTACCCTGGCCGTGACTTCCTGGTCGATATCCCCCAGCGTCAACAGTTTGGTGCGTTGCGCGATGGCCAGCTGGAACGTGTCCCAGAAGCGGTCCCGCCAGTGCGCCGCTTCTGCAGATAGCCCGTGGACCAGGGTCAGACGATTGATCAACCCTTCGATACGCAGGCACCGCAGGGTCAGGTCGCGTTCCTGTGTGGCAGGGATGTGATTGGCCAGGTCGCGCCACTTCAGTATTTCGGGTTGATGCAGGGTCGCTAGCTTGGCCAACCCATCCTGGCACTGCCTCAGGCGTGTGTTGTTCTCAATCATCTCCTCGATCAGTGGCGCAAGCCGGTCCAGGCGGGTGGCGGCGATCCGTGCGTCGCCGTCAGTGAGCTCCTGCCCCGATGCCTGTTCACGGGCAAGTTGCAGCAGCTGGTCGCGCTCAGGCTGGTAGCGCATGTGCAGGATCTTGCGCAGAACACGCTGACAATAGCTGTCCTGATACAGTGCTTGGGCATGGGCGACTTTGAAGTGCTTCAACGGTTGCAGGCTGTTGCGGGTTTGCAGGTGCTCGATATGGGTAGTCCAGAAAGCGGAAAGGGCCTTGATCTTTTCCTGGCACGTCTTCAGGGTGGCGTCGTCACGCGCGGCGGTCACCAGGCTTTCGATGGTTGCCTGTTGTTTTAGCTTGCTTGAGAAATCCTCCTTGTCTGCCCGAATCAGCTCATTAACGGCGCCCAGGGCGTTTTGCTTTTCCAGCTGAAGCCTGCGGATTCCTTCAGACAAGTGCATACCGCCCCTCAGCCGTAGGCCCAGGTCCACGCGCCAGCGACCGATCTCATCGCGTAGTAGCCAGGGCCCAGGCGTCAGGTCCGGGCCAACGATGCGCGGCTGGTTGCGCGACAGATCGACCACTACCTCATACACTTCGCCGTCCAGCTGTGCGTACATTTTGACGCCGTGCAAGTACAACCCGCGCAATGGCCCCGCAGGGATCGTGCTGCCCAGTGCGGTGGGCGAGGTGCCCGATCGCAGCGCCTGCAGTGCCGTGCGCTGGGTGGCTGAGAGCAGGCGACCCGGGCGTGACCAGCTGAAATCGATTTGGCAGGCGGCGGCGGTTTCCACGTCGGGAAGCATCGAGGCGGGCAGTCGTGGAGTTTTGCTGGCAACGACTGGGCCGGGAAAGGTGGGCGGCTCTCCCTCTTCGACGCGAAGGCGGAAGATCGAATGGGAAAACAGCAACAGGCTGATATTGACCAGCAGGTTGACCAGTGCCAAGCGATGTCCCGTAGGATTGCTGCTGGCATCGGCGTCGGCATACTCGCTCAACGCGACCTCCATCTGAGCGAGCCACGCCACCTTGCCCAAGGTAGCGCCCGCCAACGGTAGCAGCGTGTTGAACAGCAGCAATCCCAATTCTTTCCAGCGTTCCCAGCGGGTTTGAGCGCTGGTCGACGCGTTGTCTTCGAAGTTGCCGATCGATTCTTTGACACAGGCCAGATAGAGCGCTTCGCCCGGATCGTGGGCAGGTGCCACCTGCGCCAGCTCAACCGGCGCAGGTGCGCTGAATGGGACGGCGCTGGTGTCAGTCAGGACCGTAAACAGATGGGGCTCGAGGAAACCACCGTGGGCATAGAACCGTCGATCTTCTTCAGGCAAGCGTTGTAGTAGGTCGTCCTGGAGTTCGCCAGGCGTACTGATGGCGTCGAACAGTGCCATCCGGTCCTTGAACTGCAGCAACGTGTCGGTATGTAACGGACGGTACAGCAGACAAGTATCGGCAATGGGCGCCTGTGGCTCGATCAGCCAGGTATTGCGAGGATGATCGATGGTCGAGCCGGGTGCCTTGATGAACCCCAGGGGACGCATGACCCAACGCTGTGAATCATCATCGGTAAAGGGGCGGAACACCTCGGCAATGTGCGCGGCGGCGTTCCCGTCGGGCAGCTTGCCGCGCAGATACAACTCCTGTGCCAGTGCGGGCAGCTGGCTGCGCAGTTGCTCGAACAGCAGGCGTTGGCGGGTACTGCGTTGGGGCGAGTCTGCCAACAGTTCGCGTCTTAATAGCGCAGGGTAGGCGGCACCGATGTCCAGTTCGGTGATGACGTTACGCAGATAGGTTTCATCCAGCCATGCCGGCAACGGCTCGCCAGTGGTGGACAGCATTTCCACACGGCCTGGCTTGAGCAGGCCGAGGTTGCCGATGGCCAGTTGGGCCAAGGTAAAGCTGACGGGCATCACCTCGCCCGAGGTGATGATCGTGCCTTGGCCAGCGGCGGCGCTGGCGGTGGTCTGGTGATTGATAACCCGCACCTGCTCAACTTCGAGCGTAGTGCCCTGATGGTCTGCTTCGAAGCGGGCGGTCAACTGGCGATTGCTGAACGTCTCGGCGTTGTCTATCCCATCCAACCAGAACTTGCCCTCGGCGTCGTGGTAATCCTGTGCGACATCGAGCAACAGGTCGCCGTAGCGCATGAGCGGGCGACTGTCGGCATTGCGCAACCAGTCAGGCAACTGCTCCGACAGGGTGTGCCGCTGAATCGCCTCGGCATCGCTGCACAGGTTGAGCATCGACGTCAGCCGGTCCAGCTCCAGGTTCAGGTTGAGTGCCCCCAACCGGGTCTGGTAAAGAGTGGCCAGGTGCTCGATGACACGCAGTTGCTGGTCGAGCAGGCCCAGCGCCTGAGCCTCGAATGCGTCTTCGTAAAGCGCGGTGATGGTGACCGTATAGGGTGCCACATCGGCGCTTCTGGGCCAGTAGCGAGCGATGCTCTCGAGCAACTCGTGGCGCGAGCCGAAGCAATGCAGCTTGCCTGTGAGCGTGTAGAGAAGCGTGATATTGCGTGCAGGTTCTGCGTCTGCGTGTTCGATCAGCAGGGCGCTGGACAGGTCGGGGTCGAGAATCCCTACCGCCGAAAGATCCACCGCAAGGTGCGAGACGTTGAGCCCTTCCGTGTTCTTCCAGGCGCTGCGGGTGTGAAGGTCAGGATGGGTATGCACCACTCCCGCGACCGCGATGGCGAAGCCCTTCAGGCTGCCAGTGTTACGGTGGATGTCCAGCGTCGTTTTCAGTTGATTGCGCAAAAAATCGCCGTACCAGGCCCAGGGTGTGGCCCCGCTGGTATCGAAGCGGCTCCAGTAGTCTGTGAGCGACTGCTTGTAACTATCCACCAGGAAAGGAGCGGCCTCGTCGATCAACGTTTCGACGGCGTGCAGGTCGATGTCGACCCGCCAGGCGGGATTGGCGTCCACATGGGTGGTGAGGTAGTCGTCACCCGTGCAGAGATTGAGTGTACTGCGTTGGCAATAGCGTTCCACAAGTACTTGTGAGAGCGGGCGAATCCAGAGCGACCCGGAACCGGCCTGGTAGCTCGCCAGGTAGAGTAGGAGCGGGTTGTGCGCATCCTCCGGAAGGTGTTTGGGCCATCGTTCAAGCAACATCGCATCAGCTGTGTCAAGCAGTGCGGGCCGATCGGTAAAGCGTCGCGCAACCTTACATTCCAGGGTGGTGGAGCGGGAAAAACGAGGGTGTGCGTTTTCAGACATGACCTGAACCTTGTCACTGGGAAAGCGGCCATCAGACCCCCGGTGACAGGTTTATGGGCGTTAGCGGGCTACCGCGCCGATGCCTGGCCACATCGCGCGGCGCGAAATTATTGATGGAGTGCGCCAGTGGGCGGATTACTCATCCTTTCAGGCAATTCCTCCTTCATATGTATTGCCCGTTGCCGCGCGGCGCCTTAGACTGCCGCCCCCTGTAAAAGAGTGCCAATTGGCGCTTGAAAAATTTCGTTACCGGTGCCGAGGCGCCGGCGACACCCGAATCGCCCAAAATGCACATTTTTTCATAGAGAAATCGATGACCAAGGAACAGTTGCTGGCCATGTCGGCCGATGACTACATGAACGCTGATCAACTGGCTTTCTTCACAGGCCTGTTGCAGTCGATGAAAGTCGAAACCAATGAGCGCATCGAGCTGAGCCGTATCACCATCGAAGGCCTGGACACCCCGTCGGATCCTGCTGACGTGGCTTCGGTCGAGGAAGAGCGTAGCTGGCTGGTCAACGCAATCGAACGCGACCAGCGCTTGCTGCCTCAGCTGGAAATGGCCCTGGACCGTATCACCGACGAAAGCTTCGGTTGGTGCGATGACAGCGGTGAGCCGATTGGCCTGAAGCGCCTGCTGATCAGCCCGACCACCAAGTACTGCATCGAAGCTCAGGAGCGCCACGAGCAGCTTGATCGCCACCAACGCCAGATTTGACGAGCGTTGCGTGCCCAGGCCCCTCGGAGCAATCCTTGGGGCTTTTTGCGTTTCCCAGGCCTGCACATGAAAACGTTCGTTGCGGTTTGCGCAAGACTGCTCTACCGAAGTCGGCTGTTTCCTGTGTACTGACGCGAGTATGATGGCTATATCGTTAGGTTGCTAATTAAATTCCGGAGGGAATGATGAAGAGCCGCGTCGATGTAGCCGTGATGATTGGCTCAGGTGTACCTGCGACCCTCCAGGCGATGGGCAAGCGGGTCTGTTGGGTGGTGCTGGTCAACGGCGAGCGCCGGGGTACGGCATTTTCCACGCGAGGCGAAGCGCTGGAGTGTCAGGCAGCCTGGCTGCGCCAGCTGGAGAAGGGGCGCGCCGCCTAGATACCGGCGGGTCTGGCCACGAAACGGGTTATTGAACGGCAAGAAATGTTGATTACCTCTCGACGGATTTCAGTGTTTTCGTGCATATTTCTTCTCCAGTAATACGCTGATGGATTCCAAGGTCTGACTGTTCGGTGGGCCTACAGATATCTATCTCATATGTCCTTGCGAATTCGTTGTAGGCATTACGCGTCCCGCTTGGGAATATGTCTAAAAGCCTCTAGTTAGGTCAGGTCTGGCGAGCCAGAGTAAAATTTCCTGCAAGCCGCGTCGGCAGCAGGCGCAGACGTATGGCGCATCGAACTATTACTCTTTTCGCTTACCGAATTGAATTGAATTGACCGCGCCTCACCGATTCCGAGTGAGGGCGGATGTCACCGCTTTGAGGATTACTTCATTGGCAGTCAGTACTCTGGATACCCACGCCCTGTTCGCCCTGGGCGACCTGCGCGGCAAGTTGGCTAAGCTGTTTCAGGGCCGTTTCGTCTATGTCACCGAGCAAAACCCTGAAGGCCTGTACATGGCCGAAATCGATACCGACAGTGCCTTGGTGGTCGACGACAAGCAGCGCCTGGAGTTGAAGGTTGGCGATCATTTCCGTGCAGCCGTATTGCCTAGCCGTGAGGGTGGCAAACTGGAAATGCGCTTTCGCGAGATCAAATTGAATGTTTATGGCGTTGGTGACTACGCTTTTGTTTCCGTGCCCGAAGGTGAGGGTATCGTGTTTCGCGAAGGCCAGGGAGTGATGTTGGTATTCGCCGCTCAGCAGCAAGTGCAAGAAGGGCTGGGCAAGCTGCTCAAGGCCGTGACTGGCAAGGTTGCAAAATGGCGCAAGGGCGAGCTGACCACCTTCAAGGCCAGTGAGTGAGCGGCAGTGAAGCGTTGCCCGGCACGCGTGCGGTGTTTCACCGTCAGCACCAGGCGCAAGCCCTGGCGCAGGCCGAACAGCTTTTGTCTCGGCGTGATGAGATGCAAGGTGCTTGGTTGACTTGGGTGGCGGCCCAGCTCTATCAGCTAGGTCCTGCGCCCTATGTGGCAATGATCCGGCGGGAGTTGCAGCGCCTCACTCAAGGTTGAGCTTCCCTTGTCAGTTGCCTTGATCTCGACGGCTGCTGACTTCTTCCGGGACCGCCTCCTTGGACATACGCTTGCGGAAAAGCGCTGCCCTTGCCAATAGCAGCGTGGTGACCGGTACGGTGATAGACAGCAGAATCGGGATAAGCCAGGCATGCAGCACTGGGCTCTGCTTGAGCCACGAAAAGTAGAGGATCGAAGCCAATGCCACGCACCAGGCGCCGATGGTTGAGGCCAATGCGGGTGGGTGCATGCGCTGGAAGTAGTCCTTGAGGCGCAGCAAACCGATGGCGCCAATCAGTGCAAACAGGCTGCCGATCAATAGCAGGGCAGCAGTGGCAAGTTCAAGCCAAAGTGGCAGCACAAGTGCTTCATTCATTCGATCACCTCGCCACGCAGCAGGAATTTGGCCAGGGCAAACGAGCCGACAAAACCGAATAGGGCAATCAGCAGGGCACCTTCGAAGTACGTGTCACTGGCATAGCGAATGCCCAGTACCAGCATCATCAGCATGCCCAGGATGTAGAGGTAGTCCAGTGCCAGTACTCGGTCCTGAGCGGAAGGGCCGAGGAACAGCCGAATTAGCGCCAGGCCCATCGCCAGAGCAAAGATGAACAGGCTGGCGAGGACTGCGTTGGCGAGCAGGCCTGTCATTCGAAGATCTCCATCAGCGGGTGCTCGTAAGTGTGTTTGAAGTGCTCGATGAAGGCCGCCTCATCCTGCAGGTCGAATACATGCAGCAAGAGTACGCTGCGGTCCAGAGCCAATTCTGACCAGACCGTGCCGGGGACCACGGTGGTGATCATCGATAGCGCAGCAAGGCCGTGGGCGTCGCGCAGGTCCAGGGGGATGTGCACAAAGGCCGAACGTGGAGGCCTTTGGCTGGCGCGCAACACGCCAATCGCCACGTGAAAATTGGACTGGATGACATCGATTCCCACTCGGCCAATTAACCGTGCCACCACCAGCGGCCGGCGCACATGGGCATGTTGCGGGCGCAAGGGGGCCATCAGCACAGGGGCGAAGATGGCGAGCGCGGCGGCGAGCAACAGGTTGCCGGGGCTGATTGATAAGTTCATTAGCAGCCATAGCACAAACAGCGCAATGGACAGCAATGGCGCGGGGAATAGCCGCTTCATCGCTGCACCTCCACGTCCAGCGTGGTAGGCCCTGGAATGGGACGCGCAGACATCACGGCCTTGATGTAGGTATCAGGCGATTGCAGGCTGGCGGCGGTATCCTGGGTGTAACGCAGCAACGGTTCGGCCCTGAAACTGAGAATGATGCACAGCCCGAGCAGAATGACGATGGGCAGGCATTCATAGCGACGCAACAGAGGTGAAGGACGCTCTTCAGGCTTCCAGAAACGCAGGATGCCCACTCGCCCGAAAGCAATCAGTGATGCCATGCCCGAGAGAACAAGCAGAGTAACCAGCGCCCAGCCGGCAATGGACAAGGGTTGCTCAGCTGGCACGCCCAGCCCAAGCGGGTTGAACAGCGCGCTGATCAGGTTCAGCTTGCCGACGAAGCCCGACAGCGGTGGCATGCCGATGATCAGTAGCGCACAAGCAATGAAGCTGAGGCCAAGGAAGGCCATGGTCCAGGGAATGATCTGGCCGATCACGGCTTTTTGCTCATCGTCGAGGTTGGTGCCTTTGGGTGGGTGCAGCGATTCGAGTGGCGAAGGTATGGGCTCTTCTTCATCGTCCAGCGGCGCTTCGTTGGCCGAGCGTGAGCGCTCGACCAGTTCGGCGAGCAGGAACAGCGCGCAGAGTGCCAGGGTCGAATTCACCAGGTAGAACAGCGCGGCGCCGGTCAATGCCGGTTGGGCAAACCCGACCGCGCCGAGCAACGTGCCTGCGGAAACCAGGATGCTCAGCGCGGCCATGCGCTCCAGGCGTTGCGCGGCCAGTATCGATACGGCTGCCAACGCCAGGGTGACCAGGCCACCGTAGATCAGCCATTGACCGCCAAAGTGTGCCGAAGCGCCAGCCTGGCCCGAGAATAGCAGGGTCCATAGACGCAGCACGGCATACAGGCCGACCTTGGTCATGATGGCGAACAAAGCAGCCACTGGCGCACTGGCGGAGGCATAGGCCGGGACCAGCCAGAAGTTCAGCGGCCAGATGCCGGCCTTGGCCAGAAACGCTATTGCCAGGATCGCCGCCCCAGCGTGCAGCAGACCGCGGTCGGCTTCGGGAACCAATGGGACTTTCAGTGCCAGGTCAGCCATGTTCAGCGTGCCGGTCACACCGTAAAGCATTGCCGCGCCCACTAGAAAAAGCGACGAGGCGAACAGGTTGATGGCGATGTAGTGCAGCCCGGCGCGCACCCGTGCCCGCCCCGACCCATGCAGCAGCAGGCCGTAGGAAGCGGCCAGCAGTACTTCGAAGAAGACGAACAGGTTGAACAGATCGGCCGTCAGGAAGGCGCCATAGAGGCCCATCAGTTGGATCTGGAACAATGCATGGAAGCTGGCACCTGCGCTGTCCCACCGGGCGCGAGCGAACAGCAGGGCGCTGATACCGATGACCCCGGTCAGGGTCAGCAGCAGTGCCGAGAGGTGGTCCAGAACCAATACGATACCGAACGGCGCGGGCCAGTTGCCGGGCAGGTAGACGCCAATGGATTCGGCCTGGCCCTGGGTGCGCACCCATAGCAGCAGACTGACGGCGATGGCCAAGCCGCCGAAGGTCGACAGCAGGTTGAGGCGTGCTTTGATCTGCCGATGCTTCTCGCCCAGCAGCAGCATCACCGCTGCAGTCACCAGGGGTAGCAGGATGGGGGCGACGATCAGTTGGCTCATCACACTCATTCGTCACGCTCCCGGCCATCCACGTGGTCGGTGCCGGTCAGGCCGCGCGATGCCAGCAGTACCACCAGGAACAAGGCCGTCATGGCGAAGCTGATGACGATAGCGGTGAGCACCAGCGCCTGGGGCAGCGGGTCGGTGTAATGCAGCAGGTCCTGGGTCACGCCATCCTTGATGATCGGCTCCTTGCCGATGAACAGGCTGCCCATGCTGAAAATGAACAAGTTGACCCCATACGACAGCAGGCACAGGCCCATGATCACCTGGTAGGTTCGTGGGCGCAGGATCAGCCACACGCCGGAGGCGGCCAATACCCCAATGGCGACTGCAATGACTTCTTCCATCAGGCGGCTCCTGCTTGGCTGGATTTCGACGAACTGCCCGGACGATAGGCGCGTACCGACTGGTGCGCCAGGGCGGTGAGAATCAGCAGGGTCGAGCCGACCACCACGGTGTACACGCCGATATCGAAGAACAATGCGCTGGCCACGTGCAGGTCGCCAAGCAACGGCAGGTGCAGGTGGGCGGTATGGGTGGTGAGGAATGGGTAGCCCAGCAGCATGGCGCCTGCCCCCGTCAGGGTTGCGCACAGCAGGCCGGTGCCCATCCAACGCAGCGGCCTCAGGCTCATCTGCGCCTCGACCCATTGGGTGCCGGCAACCATGTACTGGAGTATGAAGGCCACGGACATCACCAGGCCTGCGACAAAGCCGCCGCCGGGCTGGTTGTGGCCGCGCATGAACAAGTACATCGAGACCAGTACTGCGATTGGCAGAAGCAGGCGCACCAACACGGCAGGCACCATCATGAAACCCAAGGCGGTGTCGGCGGCGTGGCGTGGGTTGATCAAGTCGGTGACCACGTCAGGTGCCAGCTGGCGTTGCTGGGCCGGCAGTTGCATGCTTTCTTTGGGTGGGCGGAAGCGGCGCAGCAGGGCGAATACGGTGAGGGCCACGGCCACCAGTACGGTAATTTCGCCTAGCGTGTCGAAGCCGCGGAAATCCACCAGCATCACGTTGACCACATTGGTCCCTCCGCCCTGAGGCAGGGCCCGGCTCAGGTAGAAGGACGAGATGTCATTCGGCGTTGGCCGTGTCAGCATGGCGTAGGACAGCAACGCCATGCCGCCGCCGACCAGAACTGCCAGCAAGAGGTCGCGCAGGCGGCGCACACGGGCGCGGTCGAGGCTGCCGGGCAGCGGTGAGACGCCTTCGATTCGCCGCGGCAGCCATCGCAGCCCGAGCAGGATCAGCACCGTGGTGACCACTTCGACCACCAGCTGGGTCAGTGCCAGATCCGGGGCGGAAAACCAAACGAAGGTGATGCACGTCATAAGGCCGCAGACGCCGACCATGATCAACGCCGCCAAACGGTGGTACTTGGCCTGGTAGGCGGCGCCGACGGCGCAGGCGATTGCAATCAGCCAGAGCGCGACGAAGACCCCAGAGCCTGGGATTTTTGGCCGATCGCCCCAGCTCAATCCGCTGTACAGCAGTGGCGTCAGGCCAGCGAGGAAAGCCGCCAGCACCAGCATGAACAGCTGCGACTGCAGGCGGCGAGTGGTGAGCAGACCTTCAATGCGCCTGGCCAACAGCATCAAGCGCACCTGGCCATGCTCGAACAGCCGCTTACCATTGAAGCGCTCGATCAGTGGTGGGTAAGGGAACCGGCCAAGGCGCAGTTGGTTACGCAGCAGCAGGTAAAGCACGATACCGCCGCTCATGGCGACCAGGCTCATGATCAGCGGTGCGTTCCAGCCGTGCCAGATGGCCAGGCTGTATTCCGGTAGGGTGCCACCCACCACGGGTAGGGCAGCAGCTGCCAGCAACGGACCGACCGACTGGGCGGGGAAAATGCCCACCACCAGGCAAGTGAGTACCAGCAGCTCGACCGGCGCGCGCATCCAGCGTGGCGGCTCGTGCGGGGTGTGCGGCAGGTCTTGGGCGGTAGGGCCGAAGAACACGTCGACGGTGAAGCGCAGGGCATAGGCAACGCTGAAGGTGCCTGCGAGGGTGGCGATTACCGGCAGCGTAGCTTCGACCCAAGCGGTGGACGAAATGAATACGGTCTCGGCGAAGAACATTTCTTTGGACAAGAAGCCGTTCATCAGTGGCACACCGGCCATCGAGGCGCTGGCCACCATGGCCAGGGTTGCGGTGTAGGGGATCAGGCGGACCAGGCCGCTTAGGCGACGGATGTCGCGGGTGCCGCTTTCATGGTCGATAATGCCGGCAGCCATGAACAGCGATGCCTTGAAGGTGGCATGGTTGAGAATATGGAACACGGCGGCGACGGCGGCCAGGGAACTGTTCAATCCCAGCAGTAAAGTGATCAGGCCCAGATGGCTGATGGTGGAGTAGGCCAGCAAACCCTTGAGGTCATTCTGGAACATCGCCGCGAATGCGCCCAGCAGCAGGGTAATGGCGCCAGCACCGCCGACGATCCAGAACCACTCTTCGCTGCCCGATAGCACCGGCCATAGCCGCGCCATGAGGAATACCCCGGCCTTGACCATAGTCGCGGAGTGCAGATAAGCAGACACCGGAGTGGGTGCTGCCATGGCGTGGGGCAGCCAGAAATGGAAGGGGAACTGCGCGCTCTTGCTCAGAGCGCCGATCAGAATCAGCGGCAACAGCACCGGGTATAGCGCATGCTGGCGGACGGTTTCGCCGGCGGCCAGAACCTTGTCCAGGTCATAGCTGCCCACCACATGGCCCAGTAGCAATGCACCCACCAGCAGGCACAAGCCGCCGGCACCCGTGACCATCAACGCCATGTAGGCGCCGCGACGGGCATCGGCGCGGTGGTGCCAGTAGCCGATCAGCAGGAACGAGAACAAGCTGGTCAGTTCCCAGAAGAACACCAACTGCACAAGGTTGCCCGAGATCACCAGGCCAAGCATGGCCCCCATGAAAGCCAGGAAAAAGGCGAAGAAGCGCGGCACCGGGTCTTGTGGCGACATGTAGTAGCGCGCGTACAGCGACACCAAGGTGCCGATACCCAGCACCAGCAGCGAGAACAGCCAGGCGAAGCCATCCATGCGCAGGACCAGGTTCATGCCGAGGCTGGGCAGCCAGAGGAATTCCTCGCGGATCACACCGCCGTGGGCGATTTGAGGGTATAGCAGTGCTACCTGGACGGTGCCGACCAAGGCCACGAGTCCCGCCAGTATGGACTCGGCGTTACGTGCGTTGTGCGGCAGCACGGCTGCCAGGCAACTGCCCACGAATGGCAGAAGCAGTAGCACTATCAAGGACATAGCGTTCTATTCTGGAAAGGTTTGCCAAGGATCATACGTGCCAGGCAGTTGATCACCAACACGCAAGCTGTCGCAGAATCGTACAAACAGGGTGTTACAAGCTGTTTTTTTATAACAGTTTTTTACAAAGCATAGCCGCAATTGGCAATTCTACAGGCCGACTTCGCGCTCGCCCTGCACTTCAGGTTCTGCATCCGAAGCGCCTGTACGGCGGATTTTCAGCTCGCTGACAATCACCGCGATGACGATCAGCAGGCCGCCAATCAATGCCACCCCAGGCAAGCGCTCGCCGGCGACACGGCCAACGATCCCAGCCCATACGGGTTCCCCTGCGTAGATCAAGGTGGCGCGGGTTGGCGAAACCGACTTCTGCGCCCAGTTCATCGCAACCTGAATCACCGCGCTCATGGCGCCCAGGCCCAGTGCGCTGAGCACCAACAACCAGGAAAACTCGGGGATGCGCTCTTGGGTCGGCACGATCATCAGAAAAGACAGCAACGAGGCAGTCGCCAGTTGCACCACGGTGACGCGGCGCACGTCGACCTGGCCGGCAAAGCGGCTGATCAGGATGATTTCGGCGGCGATGGCAACCGCGCTTATCAACGTTACCACTTCGCCTTCGCTGAGATGCAGGCTGCCACCGTCGGGGCCGGCAAGTAGCATCAGGCCGAAGAATGCCAGGCAGATTCCCACGCTGGGCATCAGCCCCGGGCGACGGCCAAGCACCAACCACTGCAACAGTGGCACGAAAGGCACATAAAGCGCAGTAATGAAGGCTGACTGGCTGCTGCTGATGGTCTGCAGGCCCATGGTCTGCAAGCCGTAGCCGAGCATGATGGAGGCGCCGATCAGCACGCCGGCCTTCAGTTCGATGAGTGTCAGGCCCGACAGGGCGCGTGCCGAGACCATTGCAACGAACAACGCGGCGGCAGCGAATCGCAGGCCGACAAAAAACATCGGGCCACTCACAGTCATCACGTTGTGCACCAGCAGAAAGGTGCCCCCCCACAGCATGGTGATGAACACCAACACCATCTCGGCCTTGCTCAGGCGAAACGATAGGGCGGTCTGCGGGCTGCTAGTCGGTTGGCTCATGGTCTTGCGCACTCGGAGGGGGCGGCGCACAATCGCCGCAAAGTGGGCAGTATACTGCGCAACCTCCATAAGTGAGCAATATAGTGCACAAAAACTCCATGCACCGTGCCTCGGTGCTGCAGCATGTCAGTTTGAATGTTCGAAGCCTGCGTAATGCCGCGGGGTTGAGCCAGACTGCCTTGGCAGAGCGCTCGGGTGTCAGTCGGCGCATGCTGGTGGCGATTGAAGCCGGCGAGAAGAATGTCAGCCTGACCACGCTCGACCTGATCGCCGAAGCGTTGGGGGTAGCCTTCAGCACGTTGATCCAGGCACCTGACCAGCGCGACACCAGCCGCATCGACGAACTGGCCTGGGCAGGTGAGCATCCGCAGAGCAAGGCGGTACTGCTGGCCAGCAGCAGCGCGCGGCGAGAGGTGGAGATCTGGGAGTGGACCCTGGCACCCGGCGAATGCTACGCCAGCGAAGCCGATGCTGAAGGATGGCGCGAGCAGATTTATGTGGCTGAAGGGCAGCTGACATTGATCATCGAAGGGGTCGAGCATCGCCTTCAGGTTGGCCAGTTCCATGTGTTTCCCAGCAACTGCCGCTACGCCTACCGAAATGACGGCGCTGTGCCTTCGCGTTTTGTACGCAATGTGGTGATTTGATTTGTCGGTTTTCAGCGTATTCAGGGTAGATGTGGCCCTGGTCCCTCATCAGCCAGATGATCCAGCTTGTTGCGAAGCGGACACTCCTTCAGCGACATGCAACCGCAGCCAATACAGCCGTCCAGTTGATCGCGTAGGCGAATCATCTCGTCTATGCGTCGGTCGAGGTCTGCACGCCAACCTTCCGACAATCGTTGCCAGTCCTCGGCGGTAGGAATGTGGTCGTTGGGCAGTGCCGACAAGGCCGTGGCGATATCGGCCAATGGGATGCCCAGGCGCTGCGCCATTTTGATCACGGCCACCCGACGCAGCATCGCTCGCGGGTAACGGCGCTGATTACCTGTGTTGCGCAGGCTGTGGATGAGCCCCTTGGTTTCATAGAAGTGCAGGGCGGTCACCGCCACGCCGCTGCGTGTGGCCAGTTGGCCGACACTGAGCAGTTTGTCCGGAGCGGCCGTTGTTGATGCGGGCATGGGAAAAAGCTCTTGACCTTGAGTTAACTGGAGGTTTTACCCTGCAGTCCATCGCACTGCAAGCGCCCGGAGCAAGGAGACTGTTCATGACTGCCACGCCGCATTCCCTGTGGTTCACCCAGATGATCGAATATGAGGTACCTGTCTCGCGCCAGGCAGCCCTGGCTCATGCGTTGGTACTGCGCAGCGAAGAACTGGCCACGCGTTGCGCGGGCCTGCAAGGGGTCAGTATCCAAGCCAGTGACGACGGCAGCAGGGTATTGCAGTACTTGCAGTGGCAGTCGCGCCAGGCCTGGGCAGCCGCAGCAGAGCGCTTTGTCGAAGAACCGTTTCTCGATCTGGTGCGCGGACACCACGCGCGCAGCGTCAATTTTGCCGCTTATCAGGCCCTGCGCAGCCTGGTACGCGCGGCCGACGGCGGCTTGCACTGCCAGGTCGGTGAGCCTCAGGCATACCAGGGCGCGTAGTGCGGGTAGCGATCCAGGCGGGCACCGACCACCATTTCGCTGATCCACGACGCCAGTATTGAACTGTAAGCTTTTTGGCTTTGCTCGCTGGAAAGCGCGTGGTCGGCACCATCGACAATGCGGTGGGTGAGCGAATGCGCGCTGACAAAAGCTGAGCGATAGCTCATCAACGTGGTATGCGGTACATAGTCGTCCTGCTCTGACTCCACCAGCAGGACGTCGCCGGCGAACTCCGCGCAGGCGGCCAGTGCGCGGTTGTCGGCTGGGCCGAGCAGGCGCTGGCGGTATGCGTTCAGGCGCTGACGGTCGAGGGTTTGCTTAGGCGTGTCCCATTCGTCGTCCCAGTACATCGCCGGTACTCGCAATGCCAGCCATTTCACCGGGCGTTGGAGGGTGAGTAATGTGGCCAGGTAGCCACCGTAGCTGCTGCCGATGATGGCGATCGCGCTGCTGTCCACTGCAGGGTGGTTGACCAGGCGGTCGTAAGCAGCCAGCAGGTCCTTTAGATTCTGCTCCCGAGTGACTGTGAGCCGTTGACTTTCGGTTTTTTCGTGGCCGCGCAAGTCGAAGGTCATGCACACGCAGCCCAAACCAGTGATATGACGGGCCCGAGCCAGGTCGCGTTGCTGGCTTCCGCCCCAGCCATGCACGAATAAAATCCCGGGCATCTTGCTGCCGGGGCTGACCAGGGTGCCGACGATGCTGTCGTTTTCAACCTGCAGCTCTATGGTTTCACTCTGAATGGTCATGCTCACGGATCCGCGCGAATTTGCTGAGTTGTCCGAGTTCACTGTCGTTTCCTTGGTAGAAGAGGGTGGCGTCAGTGGGAAGGTCGGGCGTACCGAACACTTCATGGGTGGAGGCACGTACCCGTTGCAGCGTCCGGTCTTCGGAAAAAGCCTGCAGTGCCAGCAATTCTGCGCTGCTTGCTCCGCCCAGTCGCCAGGACTGTTCGAGCACACCGCTGCGTAGATGGCCCTGCGCCGTGTTGCCGCGAGCGATGTCGTAGTTGCGTCGGGAGGCAATGAACCCTGGAAAGTGCCGTTCGGCTGCCTGTTCATAGGTCATGGCCTGGTTGATCGCCAGGCGCAGATGGTCTTCCAGCGGGAGCTGCAACAGGGCCTGGTAGTCGCCGCGTACCACGACCAGGTCGGAGCCACCGTAGACTTCGCTACCCTGATGGTCGTGGGTCAGTTGCTGGGTGCCGTGATAGCTGCAGGTCATACCGGCGACTCGGACCTGACCGACACTGAAGGTCTCTACGTCACTGAGGTCTTCTTCAAGCACCAACCCCCATAGCGACAGGTCATGGTCATCCATGTCCGCCAGCAGCGGTTCCAGCTCGTCCAGAGCCTTGATGACCCGTTGTCCGCGACCGGCGCAGGCCAAAACCGGTTTAACCCGCAGAGGGCCGTCATCCAGCAGTAGCTGGGCGGCGCGGCGGGCATCGGCTTTGCTGAACACCGTGTAGCCGCAGAGCAGGGCATTACTTGCCTGCAGGGCGAATGCATCGGTCCAGCCCGGTGGGAAGCTGGCATCGGCCGGCAGAGGATGTGAAATTGCCTTGGTGGCCATGTATGGATGGCTGACCAAACCGCCGAACAAGTCCTGCTCGGTGCAGATGCCCAGGGGGGCATGGCGATGCGGATCGATCAAGGTTTCAGTAGGCAGGTAATAGAAGTTGTCGGCTGCCCTGAGAGGGTGGCCGGGATGAACATAGGCGCAACCCAGTAACCCAGCCAGCCCACTGGCCAGCTTCACGTGCACGGCATGTTCATGCTCCGGGGTGTGCTTGCGGGTGTCGAGCAGCACGACACCGGTCTTGGCTTCGCAGGCGCTGGGCATGGGCATCTGCCTGTCGGCAATGAATGTACTGGTTGTGAAGCCCCGATAAGCGGGAAGTTCAGCTGGAGGTGATCGATGGTCTCTGGCTGGTTGTAGGAAGCGTCTCGATTGCAGGCGACGTGATGGGCATTGCATGCCGTAACTTGGCCGTTGCGATTGCAGGTCGGTGGTGGCTGTTCCATTATCGTGCCTCTGGATCAACCCAGTAGTGACCGCAGGAGTGCGCATGAACGTTCAGACCACCATCGAGCAGAGTGTTCCCGAGCGCCTGGCGCGCATGCGCGAGGTAATGGCCGGGAAGGGTGTCGATGCCTTGCTGGTGCCCTCGGCAGACCCTCACCTTTCCGAATACCTGCCGGGTTACTGGCAGGGGCGCCGGTGGCTATCTGGGTTTGATGGTTCGGTAGGTACGCTGGTGGTCACTGCTGACTTTGCTGGTTTGTGGGCTGACAGCCGTTATTGGGAGCAGGCCGACAGGGAGCTGGCGGGTAGTGGCATCGAGCTGATGAAGTTGCTGCCGGGCAAACCGGGAGCGCTTGAGTGGCTGGGCGATAACGTTCGGGCTGCCGGGACAGTATCGGTGGATGGCGCGGTCATGGCACTGGCTTCGGCGCGTCTGCTCGAGGAGCATTTGAAAGCGCGCGAGATCCGCTTGCGCACTGATCATGACTTGCTGGCAGAAGTATGGGACGGGCGCCCGGCGCTACCGAGTAATCCTGTTTATCAACACTTGCCGCCTCATGCCACCGTCAGCCGGGCCGAGAAGCTTGCCCTTTTGCGTAAAACCCTGGCGGAGAAGGGGGCGGACTGGCACTTCATTGCGACGCTGGATGACATTGCCTGGCTGTTCAACTTGCGCGGCAGTGACGTTTCCTACAATCCGGTGTTCGTATCCTTTGCTTTGATTAGCCAAAGCCAAGCGACCTTGTTCATCGGGGCTGAAAAGCTTGATAAGCAATTGCGCGATGTGTTGCAGGTCGACGGCATTGACGTGCGCGAGTACGCGGAGGTGGCCGAAGCACTGGCAGGCATTTCGGCTGGCAGTCGACTGCTGTTGGACCCTGCGCGGGTGACCTGCGGCCTGCTGGGGAACCTGGATGCCAAGGTCCAGTTGATCGAAGGGCTCAACCCGACCACGCTGAGCAAATCATGCAAGCGCGAAAACGAGCTGGTTCATATCCGGCAGGTCATGGAGCAGGATGGTGCTGCCCTGTGCGAATTCTTCGCCTGGTTTGAGGCCCAGCAGGGCAAGGAGGTCATCACCGAGCTCACCATCGATGAGCAGTTGAGTGCGGCCCGCGCGCGCCGGCCCGGCTTCGTGTCTCTTAGCTTTTCTACCATCGCAGCATTCAACGGCAACGGTGCGATGCCCCATTACCGCGCCACGGAGCAATCCCATGCAGTGATCGAGGGCGACGGTTTGCTGTTGATCGACTCGGGTGGGCAGTATCTGGGCGGTACCACCGACATTACGCGAATGGTTCCGGTAGGTACCCCGACACTCGAGCAGAAACAGGATTGCACCCGTGTACTCAAGGGCATGATCGCGCTGTCACGCGCTACGTTCCCCCGCGGCATACTTTCACCGCTGCTCGACGCTATCGCACGGGCGCCGATATGGGCGGACCAGGTCGACTATGGTCATGGTACCGGTCACGGCGTCGGTTACTTCATGAATGTGCACGAAGGTCCACAGGTCATTGCTTACCAGGCTGCAACCACCCCTCAGACCGCCATGCAGGCGGGGATGATCAGTTCGATCGAACCAGGCACTTATCGACCAGGCGCTTGGGGCGTGCGTATAGAGAACCTGGTGGTCAATCGTGAGTTGGGCAAGACGGGCTTTGGCGACTTCCTCAATTTCGAGACACTGACACTGTGCCCAATAGATACCCGATGCCTGATTGCAGACTTGCTGACGAAGGAAGAGCGGGATTGGCTTGACCGCTATCATGCATCGGTAAGGCAACGCCTTGCACCATTGCTGACGGGCGATGCCCTGGCCTGGCTCGAATCCCGCACAACATCGCTGTGATGGCCCCAGATAGGAGGGTATGAAAAAGGGCAGCTCACGGGCTGCCCTTTTCATTTACTTGCAGATGACGATCATGCTGCGGCTGGTATAGCCGGCCGGGTTGATGCCGAACAGGTAATCACCTGGTTCTTCGTCGGTGTCTCCGGAACGTGCGATCACTTTGTAGCCGCGCTTGCTGCAGGATGTGGCAGCTTTGCCGTAGCACTTGTCCCACGACGACGAGAGGCCGGAGCAATTGATGTGCAGGCCCTTTTTCCCCTGTTTGACCTCGGTCTTGGCCGTCGCGGCACATCCAGCAATGGCCAAGACGCCCAGGATGAGCAAGATACGTTTCATTCCTGTCCTTAAATGCAGGGCTGATCAGTTGTCAGACCCTGTCGTTATCGCTTCGGTTCTTCCTGAAATTTCCCCAGCGTCCGTGTTCGCACAAGTAGATAGCTAAAAGATGATGATTTTGAGACAGCTTAATCAGCGGCGCGTGTCGCGACAATGGTAAATGTTGTCTCAAATGAAACTATTTCTCAAATCAGTCGGCCGCTACAGGAGGATTCGTTTCCTTGCGCATGGACAGCGTGGCGCCCACGGACGCGGCGATGATGGCGAGAATTGCCAGCCATTGAGTCACGCTCAGCAGCTCCCCCAGAAATAATAGGCCGGACAGGGCGCCAATGGCGGGTTCGATACTCATTAATGTTCCGAATGTACGCGCTGGCATCCGCGTCAAGGCGACCATCTCCAGGCTATAAGGCAGGGCGGTCGAGAGAATGGCCACGCCCAGGGCCAGCGGTATGACCGAAGGTGTCAGCAGTGCGCTGCCCGCATGCACGATCCCGATCGGCGCGACGAAGATAGCTGCGACCACAACGCCCAATGCGGCGCTCTGAATGCCATGCTCCGCGCCAGCACGCTGGCCAAACAGGATATACAGAGCCCAGCACACGCCAGCACCGAGCGCGTACGCGGCCCCCATCAGGTCGAGTGGCTGACCACTATGCCCGACGGGTAGTAGCAACAAAAGGCCCGCAACTGCCAGGGCAATCCACAGGAAGTCGATAGCGCGCCGCGAGGCAAAAAGCGCCACCGCCAGTGGACCGGTGAACTCCAGGGCTACTGCAATCCCCAGCGGCGTGGTTTGCAGCGCCATATAAAAGAGGAAATTCATGCCGCCCAGCGCCATGCCATAGATGATCACATTGCGCAGCGTGCTGGCGGTCATGCGTACGCGCCATGGACGCAGTATCAGCAGCATGATGATGCTGGCGAAGATCAGGCGTAAGGTGGTGGTGCCTTGCGCGCCAATGATGGGGAACATGCTTTTGGCCAATGAGGCGCCGGATTGAATGGATGCCATGGCAATAAGCAGCAGACCAATTGGAAAGAGCGTGACGGCCAGGCTGCGGGGCTGGGTGTTCATGTGTTGGCGGCGTTCCTGTAGAGGAGAGGCGGGTGTGCAATATAGTGCGCACTAGCGGCGCTGCGGTGCAAGCGGCTGATTTATTTTGCTTTTATGAAACTAAGCCTTGACGCGCTCTCGAATCCCCTTATAATGCGCCCCACTTCCAGCGACAACGGAACGAGAAACTCCTTGAGATTCAACGAGTTACTTAATTCTGGTGGTGCTGAAAGTGCTTCGGTCGTCTGATCGATAGCGGTTGAAAAGGTGGTTGACAGTGCTTCTAAACGCTGTAGAATTCGCCTCCCG
>NZ_JBVJLI010000014.1:0-166556 GCF_055584805.1 Pseudomonas sp. NPDC090752
TGGATGGCACGGGCTTCGCCCGTGTTCGCGGGACAAGCCCGCTCCCACAGGGATCGCGCAGCTTTCTAAGTTTTGTGGAAGACAGTTGCTCCCACCCGCCTCCAGCGCTGTCTTCAACACCGCACTCAAATGCCGACGCTGACTCTTCTCATGCTCCAGCAGCACCACGCGCCGTTTCAGCTGCGGCTCGCCGAATGGCAAACAGGTAGCCGCCGGCAAGCGCTGCAGGTCCTCATCTGACATGGGAATGATCGCGACCCCCAGGCCCGTCACCGCCATGCTCGCTAGCGCTTCCTGGCTGTCCAGTTCCATCTGCTCGCTGACCTGCAGATGCTGGCGGCGCAGTTCCTGTTCGATCTGGCGGCCCGCCCAGGCGCGCTTGTCGAAACGCAGGAAGGGTTGGCTGGCGAGCAGTTGCGGCAGGCTCTTGCCGGCCAGCTCAGGGCTGGCGATAGCCCAGAAGCGGTCCTCGAACAACGGCGTGTAATCCAGGCTCTGCGGGTAGGGGCTGACCGGCTCGGTGGTGATCGCGGCATCCAGGTCGCCGTCTTCGATGCGTCGCGCCAGCTCCGCCGACATGCCGGAGGCCACGCTGATGTGCAGGTCCGGGTGGTGTGCCTTGATCCACACCAGCGCCCGGGGCAGGCGCCGGGCCAGCACCGTATGAATGGCCCCCAGGCGCAGTCGGCCGCGCAGGCTCGGGCCAGTGGACACGGCATCGGCCAGTTCGTCATAGGCAGCGAGGATGGTCCCGGCCCGTGCCACGGCCAGTTGCCCAGCCTCGGTCAGCACCACCTGGCGGCGGCTGCGGTCGAATAGCTCAACCTGAAGTTCGTCTTCCAGCGTCTTGATGTGCAGGCTCACTGCCGAAGGCGTGAGGCTGAGCAGGTCGGCAGCGCGGGCGAAGGTGCCGTGGCGAGCGATGGTGACGAGGGTGCGCAGGGCTTTGAGTGACACGCGGAAGGGCTCCGATGGGAAGTATTTCATTCTGTGGCTGGATGGAATGCCTGGCAACCTACGCAGTCCCACTTGTCATGTGGGTACGACACCCGCCCATCCCAAGCCCTGGAGACACGACATGAAAGCACTGGTACTCACCGCATTGCTGGCTTCGGCCGGCCTTGCACAAGCTGCTGAGACGGTGGAACTCAAACTGGCGGGGCCGGACGGCCCAGGCAAGGTGATCGGCACCGTCAGCATCGAGCAGAACAAGTACGGCACCGTGCTTACCCCAGACCTCAAGGACCTGCCGCCAGGTGTGCATGGCTTCCACCTGCATCAGAATCCCTCGTGCGCACCGGCTGAGGAAAACGGCAAGCCCGTACCGGCAGGTGCAGCGGGTGGCCACTGGGATCCGGACAAGACCAACGCGCACAAAGGCCCCTATGACGACGGTGGCCACCGCGGTGACCTGCCGGCGCTGTATGTCGGCGCGGACGGCAAGGCTACCTATCCGGTATTGGCGCCACGCCTGAAGGCGTCCGACTTCAAAGGGCATGCGCTGATGGTGCATGCCGGCGGCGACAACCACAGCGACCACCCCGAGAAGCTCGGTGGCGGCGGTGCGCGGTTTGCCTGTGGGGTCGTGCAGTAGCACTGGTTAAGGGGCTGGCAGCGCGTCCCGCAGCCAGTCCACCAACCCCAGCACCGTGGGCGTGATATCCCGCCCATGGGGCACCACCAGGTAATACGCTTCTCGCGGCCGTACCACCAAGTCGGTAATCCGCACCAACTCACCCGATGTCAATAGGTGATCGATCATCCGCCCCCAGCCAAGCGCCACACCATGCCCATGCAATGCGGCCTGGATGTTGTCACTGTACAGGTGGCAACGCAGGCTGTAGCGCAATTTCGGCGGGTTGCCGCCCAGCTCGCGGAACCAGGTTGGCCAAGTCATCCAGCCTTCGGTGGTGGCATCGGCGTCGAGCAGGTCGACTTCATAAAGCGCCTCCAGCGAGTCGGGTACGGAATTGTTTGCCAGCCACTTGGGCGAGCACACCGGAAAGATCTCCTCGTCGAACAAGTGCAGCGCGCTGCCATCCAGCCAACGACCGTTGCCATAGCGCACCAGCAGGTCGACATCGTGGTTGCGCAGGTCGCCGGTGAACATTTGCGTGGCCAGGCGCAAGCGCAACTGCGGCATGGCCGCACGCAATTTGCCCAGGCGCGGCATCACCCGCAGCTGGGAAAAGGTGGCGGTCGAGCTGAGTACCAACTCCTGCTCGCCGCTGCCTTCGCTGATGCGGTCGAACACCGCCGCGACTTTTTGCAGCGATTCGGACAGCACCGCGAACAACGCCTGGCCCTCGCTGGTCAGGCGAATGCCTCGGTGCAGGCGCTGGAACAACTGGTTACCCAGGCTCTCTTCGAGCTGGCGGACCTGCTTGCTCACCGCCGCCTGGGTTACCCCCAACTCGCGAGCGGCCAGGGTAAAGCTGCCGTGGCGGGCCACCGCCTCGAAATCGAGAAGCGCGGTCATCGAGGGGATGATGCGTCGGTAGCCCTTGTGCGTATTGCCGTTTTCTTGTGTTTTCATGCGACGTCCTGGCAAGGCACGGCGCGCTGGTCCGCGCCGCGCGCTGACAGTGGCAGAAAAATCGTCGCGGGGGTAGTACGGTGACTAAGCGGTCACCCGCCATACGCCCATAGCGTGTTCCCTGGCTCACGCACTTTCGCGGGCAATGAGCTCACACTCCAGCAAATTCAGGCGCTGAACATCACCATCAGGCCGCAGTGCCCCAAGGTGCTGCAATACCCGCAGCGCCGCCAGTTCGCCAATCTCCCGCGACGGCGGGCGCAGGGTAGTCAGGCTTGGCATCAGCATTTCGGCAAACGCATAGTCGCCAAACCCCACGATCGCCATGTCCTCGGGCAAACGCAGCCCCGCGCGCTGGCCGGCGAGCAGGGCGCCCGCAGCCAAGTTGTCATTGGCGAAGATGATCGCCTCCGGGGGCGGGTTACGGCGGATCAACGCCTCCATGGCCTGCTTGCCCGCTTCGAACGCTGTGCTGTCAGCCGATGGCACGAACACCCACGGCTCAAGCCCCGCTTCGTGCAGAGTTGCGCTATAGCCGTCGCGCCGCTCCAGCGCACTCAGGTCGCCGGCTGCGCTGTTCTGCACGAAGGCAATGCGCCGATGGCCTTTATCCAGCAGATAGCGGCACGCCTGCACGCCGACCTGATGATGCAGAAAGCCCACCTGCATCGGTGTGCGTTCGGGGCAGTAGTCCCAGATTTCGACCACCGGCACGTCGGCTTCGGCCAGCATCTTTTCGGTTGCCGGGCTGTGGAAACGGCTGGTGACCACCAATGCAGCAGGCGACCAGCCGAGGATGGCGCGTACGGCGCTTTCTTCCTGAGCCTCATCGAAGTAACTGGAAGCCAGAAGCAACTGATAGCCGTGCCGGCTGAGGGTGTCGCTGAAGGCCTGGATGGTCTGAGCGAAGATTGGCCCGGAGATGTTCGGGATCACCATGCCGACGATACGCCCGCGTGCCGAAGCAAGGCCACCCGCCACCAGATTTGGCACATAGCCTAAAGCCTGGACGGCGGCTTCGATACGTTCGCGCAATGGCGGCGAAACCTGATGGGGCTGGTTGAAATAACGGGACACGCTGATGGCCGAAACATCGGCTGCCCGCGCCACTTCTGCAAGGGTGACGCGGCCGGCACCACGGCGCTTGCGGGGTGGATCCTTGGCTTGGCTCACGGGTGACATCCTTGAGAAATGCCGTGATGTTAGCGCTAACGGCCACACCTCTGGCAAATAGCTTTATTGCATATAAATCTGCATTTTTAGTATTTGACCTGCTAAGCAACCGCCTCTGATACTTGCTCATGTTAGCGCTAACAAGCGCTGCTGTTGGCAAGCGCCTGCCACTCGCACGAGCGAGACCAGACAACCCCAGCAATACCCGTGTCGGCCCCGGATGGGGCCTGGTCTGGTCTCGATTGGCAGAGTGAGCATCATGCAGAAAAGCCGTAGCACGTTCCCTTTTACCCAGCGCCAACCCCTGGCCGCCGCTGTGTTGCTGGCCGCCGTTGGCCAATGCGCACAGGCTGCCGAGCCGGCCGAGTACCCCCCGCAGGCGACTTCGCTGGGCGCGGTGACGGTAACCGCCACCCGTCGCGAATCGACCTTGCAGGCGGTGCCGGTGGCCGTGTCGGTGGTCGACGGCGAACAGCTTGAACGCGACAACCGCAACAACGTCGCCAGCATCGTCCAGCAAGTACCGGCCCTCAACTACCGTGCCGGCGCCTCGAACAAGGACACCTCACTGTTCATCCGCGGCGTGGGCACCATCTCCACGTCACCTGGCGTCGAGCCGACCGTGGCCACCGTGGTCGACGGTGTGGTGTTCGGCCGCCCTGGCCAATCCACCCTCGATCTGCTCGACCTTGAACGCATCGAAGTGCTGCGCGGCCCGCAAGGCACGCTGTTCGGCAAGAACGCATCGGCCGGTGTGCTGAATGTGGTCAGCAAAGCCATCCCCGAGCAGACCCAGGGCTATGTGGACTACTCACACTTCGGCGGCGGTGACGAAAACCGCCTGCGCTTCGGCATTGGTGGCCGCCTGAACGAGCAGCTCAAGGGCTCGCTCAGCACGCTGTGGGGCGACTATGACGGCAACGTCGAGAACCTCGCCAATGGCCACGACGTCAACGGCTACGAGCGCAAGGGTGTGCGCGGCAAGCTGGAATTCGAGCCCAGCGAAGCCCTGCGCCTGACCCTGATCGCCGATTACATGAAGGGGGAGGACACTTTGCCCAGCGGCGTGATCACACAGGCCAGCAGCGCCTTCGCCAACTCGCTACGACCGGTCACACCCAGCGCCCACAACCGCGATATCAACAGCGACTTCAAGACCCACGTCGAAGACCAGAACCAGGGCCTGTCGGCTCAGCTCGACTGGCAGCTGGGCGACTACACCCTGACCTCGATCAGCGCCTGGCGCGGCTGGGACAATACCCAGTACCAGGACGGCGACCGCCGCGCATTGCTGCCGGTCACCGCATCGCACGACAAAGGCACGGTGGACTACGACCAGTACAGCCAGGAGTTTCGCCTGACCTCGCCCAAGGGCCAGTTCAACGAATACGTGCTGGGTGCCTTCTACATGCACGGCACATCCAACGAAACCTACCAGCGCCTGTCGATCAACACCGGGTTGGCCAATACAGGCCGGGCCGACTACTCGACGACCAACGACAGCGTTGCCCTGTTTGGTGAAAACACCTTCAACTTCACCGACGACTTCCGTGCCATCTTCGGCCTGCGCTGGACCCACGACGACCTCGAATACGACCACCGTCGCGTCTCCACCTCGTCCACCGCCGTCACCGGCATCCAGCCTTCCACCTCCAGCTCCGGCTCGGTGGACGAAGATGGCTGGAGCGGCCGCACGGGCCTGCAATACGACTTCAGCGACAACCTCACCGGTTATGTCACCTACTCGCGCGGCTACAAAGGCCCGGCCTACAACGTGTTCTTCAACATGCAGCCGCGCGACACCGACGCGCTCAAGCCGGAAACCTCCGACGCCTACGAAATCGGCCTCAAGGGCACGGCACTGGACAACCGCCTGATGGCCAACTTGGCGGTGTTCCACACCGACTACGACGACTACCAGGCCAACTTCTACGACACCGTCGCCAACCAGGTGGTGACCCGCCTGGTCAACGCCGGCAAGGTCAAGACCCAGGGCGTGGAACTGGACACCAGCTTCCAGGCCACTCGCCAGCTCAAGCTGTCGGCGGCGCTGGCCTACACCAAGGCGCGGGTCGACCACTTCAACTGCCCGGTGGGCGCTGCGGCCAACTGCAACATCGACGGCGGTCGCCTGCCGTTTACCCCGGATTGGAAAACCTATGTGCGGGCGGACTATTCGATCCCGCTGGACAACGGCCTGGATATCGAACTGTCCAGCGACTACAGCTGGCAGGACGACGTGCAGTTCAGCCTCGACCAGAACCCCGACACCGTGCAAGGCGCCTACGGCATCTGGAACGCCAGCATCGCCCTGGCCGACTACAACGACGGCTGGCGCGTGGCGCTGCTGGGCAAGAACCTCGGTGACAAGTCGTACGCGCAGATGCTGGCCAGCGGCGGGGACTACATCTACCGCTCGGTGCCGCGTGACGACGGGCGTTATTTCGGCGTGCAACTGCGCAAGGACTTTTAACCACGTTACGCAAACCCCGGTAGGAGCGGCTTTAGCCGCGAAACAAGCGACGCGGTGGATGGCACCGGCTGCGCCGGTGTTCGCGGCTCAAGCCGCTCCCACAAAAGCCGCTCCCATAGAAGCCCCCTAAGCGGCCTGAATCAAAGGAGATCGACATGAGTCGTCAAATGAGCCTCGGCGCCTTCCTCATGGCCACCGGGCACCACCTCGCGGCCTGGCGCCACCCGGACGTACCGGCTGATCCGCTGGACTTCGCCAGCTACCGCCGCACCGCGCAGATCGCCGAGGCCGCCTGCTTCGACGCGCTGTTCGTTGCCGACAGCGTCGCCGCACCGACGGACGCCCTGGCCAGCCACAGCGCCCGTTCGGTGTACTTCGAGCCACTGACCCTGTTGTCGGCGCTGAGCGCGGTGACCGAACGCATCGGCCTGATCGCCACGGCCACCACCAGCTACAACGAGCCATACCACGTAGCACGCAAGTACGCTTCGCTGGATCATCTCTCGGGTGGCCGTGCAGGCTGGAACCTGGTCACCTCCGACGCCGCCGCCGAGGCGGGCAATTTCGGTCGCGATGCGCATATCCCGCACGCCGAGCGCTATGCCCGGGCGCGCGAGTTTCAGCAGGTGGTCCAGGGGCTGTGGGACAGCTGGGCGGACGATGCATTCGTGCGTGACAAGGTAAGCGGCCAGTTCCATCGCTCAGACGCGGTACGCAGCCTCGATCATGCCGGGGAGCACTTTCGCGTTCGGGGCCCGTTGAACGTTGCCCGTTCACCCCAGGGCCGGCCGGTGCTGGTGCAGGCCGGTTCATCGGAGGCGGGGCGCGAACTGGCGGCCGAAAGTGCCGAGGTGGTGTTCACCGCTCAACCCAGCCTGGCCCGTGCCCAAGCCTTTTATGCCGACCTGAAGGGCCGCTTGGCGCGCCATGGGCGCAACGAGGACGCGTTGAAGATCATGCCCGGGGTGTTCGTCGTGGTCGGGCGCAGCGCCGCTGAGGCTCAAGAAAAGCACCAGCAATTCCAGGACCTGGTCGACCCTCGCGTTGGCGTCGCATTGCTCGGGCGTATGCTGGGCAACTTCGACCTGTCCGGCTACCCGCTGGACGGCCCGTTGCCAGACCTGCCGCCCACCCAGGACGGCCAGCGCAGCCGCCAGCAACTGCTCACCGAGCTGGCCGGCAATGAACAACTGACCCTGGCCGAACTGGGCCGACGCATTGCCGGCGGGCGAGGGCATTACAGCCTGGTCGGCACGTCAACCCAGATCGCCGACGCGCTGCAGGCGTGGTTCGAAGGCCGGGCCGCCGATGGCTTCAACGTGCTGGTGCCGCACCTGCCACAAGGGCTGGAGGACTTCGCCACCCAGGTGGTCCCCGAGCTGCAACGCCGCGGTTTGTTTCGCCGCCAGTACCAAGGCCGCACCTTGCGCGAGCACCTGGGGCTGGCGCGTCCCGTCAACCCATTCTTCGCCGAACGAGGTCAACCATGAGCTACACCGCACATCCCGAGCGCTATGCGCGCATGCCTTACCGGAAAGTCGGCCGCAGTGGTCTGGTGCTGCCGGCCCTGTCCCTGGGCCTGTGGCACAACTTTGGCGACGCCACGCCCATCGCTATCCAGCGCGCCTTGCTGCACACGGCGTTCGACGCCGGCATCAACCACTTCGACCTGGCCAACAACTACGGCCCGCCCTACGGCAGTGCCGAAACCAACTTCGGCCGCCTGCTGCGCGAAGACCTGCGCAGTTACCGCGATGAGCTGATCATCTCCAGCAAGGCCGGCTGGGACATGTGGCCGGGGCCGTACGGGCAGGGCGGCAGTTCGCGCAAATACCTGATTGCCAGCCTCGACCAGAGCTTGCAGCGTCTGGGCCTGGACTATGTCGATATCTTCTACTCGCACCGGTTCGACGCCGACACGCCGCTTGAAGAGACCGCCATCGCCCTGGCCGATATCGTCCGCCAGGGCAAAGCGCTGTACATCGGTATCTCGTCCTATTCGGCCGGAAAAACACGTGAAATCGCCGCGCTGTTGGCAGAGTTGAAGGTGCCGCTGCTGATCCACCAGCCTTCGTACAACCTGTTCAACCGCTGGATCGAACATGACTTGCTCGATGCCACAGCTGAACTGGGCACCGGCGTAATCGTGTTCACCGCCCTGGCCCAGGGGCTGCTCAGTGACAAGTACCTCGATGGCATCCCGGCCGATGCCCGGGTCAACCGTGCAGGCGGCGGCTCGTTGCTGCCGCAGCATTTGTCCGAAGCCAATGTCTCCCGTGCTCGGGCCTTGAATGAAATCGCCCAGCGCCGGGGCCAGAGCCTGGCGCAACTGGCACTGGCCTGGACCCTGCGCGATCCACGGGTCAGTTCGGCACTGATCGGCGCCAGCCGACCCGAGCAGATCATCGAAAACGTGGCAGCGCTCGATAACCTGGCATTCAGCTCCGAGGAGCTGGCCGAGATCGACCAGTACGCCGTGGAAGGCGGAATCAATCTCTGGGAAAAACCCTCGACCGACTGGAAGGAGTGACCGATGCGCTTAGCACGCTTCGCCTTGATTGCGCTGCTGGCCCTGGCCGGTACGGTGCAGGCGGCTGACCCTGCCACCTTGCGCATCGGTTACCAGAAGGGCTCCATCAGTTTGGTGCTGGCCAAGCAGCACCGCCTGCTGGAGCAGCGCTTTGCCAACACCCAGGTCGAGTGGATCGAGTTTCCCGCCGGCCCGCAGATGCTCGAAGCCCTGAACATCGGCAGCCTGGACATCGGTTCCACCGGCGACATTCCGCCGATCTTCGCCCAGGCAGCGGGTGCCGACCTGCTGTACATCGGCGCCGAGCCGCCCAAGCCGAAAGCCGAGGTGATCCTGGTGCCCAAGGGCAGTCCGATCCAGTCGGTTGCCGAGCTCAAAGGCAAGCGCGTTGCCCTGCAAAAGGGTTCCAGTGCGCACAATTTGCTGTTGCGCAGCTTGGCCAAGGCCGGCTTGAGCATCCGTGACGTGCAACCCGTGTACCTGGCGCCGGCAGATGCGCGCGCGGCCTTCGAACGCGGCAGCGTGGATGCCTGGGCGATCTGGGATCCGTTCTATTCGGCGATTGACCTGGAAGGCAAGGCGCGGTTGCTGGCCGACGGCGAAGGGCTGGGGTTGATCGGGCCGTTCATGCTGGGTGCGCGGGGCTATGTCGAGTCCAATGGTGATTTCGTCAAGCAACTGCTGGACGAAATCACGCGCGCCGAGGCGCTGACGCGCACGGATGAAGCGGGCAGCATCAGGCTGTTGGCGCAGTTCATGGGCTTGCCGGAGGCCGTGGTGCGGCGCAGCTTCAGTCATCGGCCGGCGTCGCCAGTGATTGCGGTGAGTGACGAGATCGTGGCGGCGCAGCAGCGTACGGCGGCGTTGTTTTTCGAGAATCGGGTGTTGCCCAAACGGGTGGATATTGCGAGAGCAGTTTGGCGGCCGAAATGATGTAACAGTTCCGGCCCATTCGCGGACAAGCCCGCTCCCACAGGTTTTGCGGCGACCCGATACTTGTGGGAGCGGACTTGCCCCGCGAAAGGGCCGGTTCAGACTGCCGATCAACCGCGGGCAAACGCTAGTAGCTTGTCCCCATCCAACCGATACCGCACCCACTCATCCTGCGGCTCGGCCCCCAGCGACTTGTAGAAACCGATCGCCGGTTCATTCCAGTCGAGCACACTCCACTCCAATCGCCCGCAACGTTTCTCCACCGCCTCCCGCGCGATATGCCGCAAAAGGTCGCGGCCGGCGCCACCGCCGCGTTGCTCCGGCGTGATATACAGGTCTTCCAGGTAAATCCCGTTACGCCCCAACCAGGTCGAATAACTGTAGAAGTACACGGCAAACCCGATCGCCTTGCCATCGCGCTCGCAAATCAGGCTGTGCACCGTACTGCCCGCGTCGAACAGGCTATGCTCGATATCGGCAACGCTGGCGATCACCTCATGGCGGGCACGTTCGTAATCGGCCAATTCGGTGATGAAGGCAAGGATTTGCGTAGCGTCGGTGCGGACGGCGGGGCGGATGGTCAAGCTCATGCAGGGCTCCCATGTTCTGAAGTGTCGGTAGCGATACAGTAATGTGTATCTGCGTAATTTAATACAACTGTACCGGTCGCAGGGCAGGGCGACTCCAGTAGTGTGACAGCACTTATAACGCTCCTGGAATGCCTGCCATGCTTGCCTCTTTCGACCTGCTCACCGCCTTCGTGCTGTTTGCCTTCGTTTCTTCGATCACCCCGGGACCCAACAACACCATGTTGCTGGCGTCGGGCGTTAACTTCGGTGTGCGCCGTTCGATCCCCCATGCGCTGGGCATCAGTATCGGCTTCATGATCATGGTGCTGGCCGTCGGCCTGGGCCTGGGCGAGGTGTTCAAGGCTTGGCCTGCGTTGTACACCATTCTGCGCTACGTGGGCGCCGCCTACTTACTGTACCTGGCTTGGAAGATCGCCACCTCTGGGCCGCTCAGCGCCGACTCGCCCAACGCTCGCAAGCCGCTGAGCTTTCTCGGCGCAGCGGCATTCCAGTGGGTCAACCCCAAGGCCTGGGTGATGGCAGTGGGGGCGATCACCACTTACACGCCAGCCCAGGGCTATGTGATGAACGTGATCCTCGTTGCAGCGGTGTTCGCCTTGGTCAACCTGCCAAGCGTGGGGGTGTGGGTGATGTGCGGCAGTGCCCTGCGCAACCTGTTGCAGAACCCGCGCTGGCTGATGCTGTTCAATGTCCTGATGGCCCTGTTGCTGGTGATATCGCTGTACCCGCTGCTGTTTGTAGAATCGTCGTTTTCGTAACGCGGCGAGTAGCACGAACCCATGCAGTTGATCCCCTGGTCCCATGAATGCTCCGAAGGTTTCACCCTGCGCGGCTGGCGCTCGCCCGCCAGCGGCAGGCCGTTGCTGCATTTCCTGCATGGCAACGGTTTTTGCTGCCTGGCTTACGAGCCGATGCTGATGCGCCTTGGCGAGCATTTCGACCTTTGGCTGTGTGATGTCCAGGGGCATGGCGACAGTGACCATGGTGGCGTATTCCGCGGTTGGAACCGTACTGCTGCCTTGGCGGTGGAGGCCTTCGAGGCGGGTCGTGGCGAATATGGTGAAGTTGCACGCTTTGCGCTGGGGCACAGCTTCGGCGGCGTGCTCACGGGGTTGATCCTCGCCAGCAAGCCGGGCCTATTTGAACGTGCCGTGCTGCTCGACCCGGTGCTCTTCAGCCGGCGCATGATCGGTGTGATGGGGGCGGCTGCGCTGGTCGGCCTGCACCGCCGGCATGCCCTTGCGCGCAAGGCCGCGAGCCGCCGCAGCCACTGGCCAGACCGCGAGGCGGCACTGGCCTCGCTGCAGGGACGGGGGATTTTCAAGGGTTGGCACGATGCGGCTTTACAGGCTTATATCGAGCACGCGCTTGGCGATTGCGGTGAGGGCGTAGTGCTCAAGTGCCGCCCCAGCCGCGAGGTGGAGATTTTCAGTTCGTTCCCGGCACGGATGTGGGCGCAGCTGGCCGCCATTCAGACCCCTGCACGGGTGTTGTACGGTGAGCAGACCTATCCCTTCGTGCCCCATTCGGTGCAGCGGTTGGCATCCCTCAATGCAAACGTCCAAGCTCGCCAGGTAGCCGGTGGGCACTGTTTCATGCAGGAGGCCCCAGCCATGGCAGCACAGCAGGTGTTGGATTTCCTGCAGGGTTAACGGATTGTTCCATTGATGGAACGATCAATGCCATTTGCACTGGCTACCGACTAATTAGTCTCATTGATAAGGTTAACCCAGCCTTAGAGAGGAGATTTCTCATGAAAAAGATCCTGGGTATTCACCGCAGCCCTCACGCCCACTGGGTAGGCGATGGCTTCCCGGTGCGCAGCCTGTTCACCTACGACAACCTGGCCAGCCAGGTCAGCCCATTCCTGCTGCTGGACTACGCAGGCCCACACGATTTCACTCCGACTACTGAGCGGCGGGGGGTCGGCCAGCATCCTCACCGGGGCTTCGAAACCGTCACCATCGTTTATCAGGGTGAGTTGGAACACCGCGATTCAACCGGTGCCGGTGGCCTGATCGGCCCAGGGGACGTGCAGTGGATGACCGCCGCCAATGGCATCATCCATGAAGAGTTCCATTCCCCGGCGTTCGCGCGCAGTGGCGGCCTGCTTGAAATGGTGCAGCTGTGGGTCAACCTGCCGGCGCGCGACAAGCGTGCGGCTGCCGGATATCAGACGCTGCTTGCGGCGGATATCCCGAACGTGGCGCTTGAGGGTGACGCTGGCAGCCTGCGGGTGATCGCTGGCCAATACCAAGGGAATCAGGGCCCGGCGCGGACATTTACCGCGATGGACGTCTGGGACATGCGCCTGAAGGGTGGTTCGACGCTGCGCTTGCCCATCGCTGCAGGCCGCAATGCCGCGCTGGTGGTACTGCGTGGAACGGTGCGGGTCGATGCCGAGCGTGAGGCTGGGCCAGCCAGCCTGGTGTTGCTTGAGCGCGATGGCGAAGACGTGATGGTCGAGGCGCTCGAAGGCGCCAGTGTGCTGTTACTCAGCGGCGAGCCGATCGATGAACCGATCGTGGGCTATGGCCCGTTTGTGATGAATAGCCAGGCGGAGATTGCCGAGTCGTTCGATGATTTCCATTCCGGGCGGTTTGGGCAGATGGAGGACGAAACTAACTGACAGCCTGCGCCGGCTTCTTCGCGGGCAAGCCCGCTCCCACAGGAAAGCCATTCCCTTTGAATACGGTGTTGTCCCTGTGGGAGCGGGCTTGCCCGCGAAGAGGCCGGCACAGCTGGCGAAAACCCTGGCATCATGACGCAATGACTCACCTGCACGCCGTACGTCGCATCCTCAATCCCAACGGCCACCATTCCCTGTGGCTGCGCTACCGTGCCCCCTATCATTGGCCCTCGACCCTGGCATTCCTGTCGGCCCGCTGCATTACCGGCATCGAAACCTTCAGCAACGGCAGCTACCGTCGTACCCTGGTCATCAACGGCCAACATGCCGTTCTCGAAGCCAGGCCCGCAGCGGGCAACCATCTCCACATCCGCATCAGCGCCATTGGCAGCGCCGCAATTCCCGCCTTGATCGCCCGCATCCGCCGGGTCTTCGACCTGGATGCCGACCCAGCACGCATCGCGACTGCCTTGTCGAGCGATCCACTGATGGCCAAGCTGGTTGCTGCCCGCCCAGGCCTGCGCGTGCCGCAAGGTTGGGACGCCTGCGAGCAAGCCATGCGCACCGTGCTCGGCCAGCAGATCAGCGTGGCCGGTGCCATGACCCTGGCCGCACGCCTGGTGGCGCGTCATGGGCAACCACTGAGCGTGCCGGCCACCGGCCTGACCCACCTGTTCCCGACCCTGCAAGCGCTCGCCGCTGCAGACTTGGCCAATCTCGGCATGCCCCGCTCTCGTGCGGCGACTCTCGCTACCATGGCCTGCGCGCTGCTCGATCAACCCGATTTGCTGAGGGCGGGGCAGGGGCTGCCAACGCTGCTCGGTAATCTTTGCCGCCTGAGGGGTATCGGCCCCTGGAGCGCTCACTACCTGGCGCTGCGCCAAGCAGGCGAGGGCGATGCTTTTCCGTTGTGTGATGTTGCCTTGGTCAAGGCGTTGCGGTTGCTGGAAGGGCCTGGCACTGATTTGGCCGAGCGGTCATTGGCCTGGCAACCTTGGCGCGCCTATGCCGCGCAGCATTTATGGGCGTCCTTGGGCGATTGACCGCCTGTCGTCAAGTGCCATCATTGGATCGAACGGTCATGGCCCTCGGCTGTTCTTCCACTAAGGTGCTAGATGATCTTCTGCATATTCATTGCCCCGGCGCATGGACGGCCGCTTGGGCATGCGCATTATCAATTGGCACCCCGCCTGCCAAGGGCGTACTCACTTAATTACAGGCCATCCATAACAAGAGAGGGTCGTGACATGTCGTTGATTGGAGTTTCGATACTGGAAATGCGCCAAATGATTGAACAGGCCTGCCTGCCTGACCGCTGTGAAGTCAGCTGCACCGATGGGTCCAGCTTGACCATACGCCTGGGCCAGGGGCAAAGCCTGGAGGAGGGCGTTACCCTCACCGGGGTGTCATTGCAGAACCTCAATAGTTGCCGAGATGTGGTCAACCTGGTGGGTCAACTGCACGCGCTACGCGCCAGTCACCCAACGTCGCTGAGGGCGATCGCCTGATTACCCTCGTGTGCCGGTCAGCCGAGGCTGGCCGGCCGCACGTATTCCGGCATCAGGCCGTTGGTCCAGAACAGGATCATCGACACCAGGATGGTTACCAGTAGCAATAATCCCACCCCCCATACACAGGTCGCGAACAGCATCGCCTGTTCCTTGCGCAGCCGCAGGAAGGTTTGCAGCCCGCCGTACAACAGCACGGTCGCATAGGCTGAAGCGGCTACCAGCACCAGCAGCACTAACCAGCGGATGGGTACCAGCCCGATAATCCCAGCGAAGAACCACGGCGAGGCGCAGTAGGCGGCAAAGCCGATGCACTGGCTGAGGCTCGGTTGCACGTCGAAGCCGCGTGACATCCAGCGGATCATTACCCCCATTAATATCACCCCGACTACCGTAGTGGCGTACAACAACCCGGCCAGTTGTGCAGCACTGGCCATGCTCAGGCGCACCCGCTCTTCAGCGGCCAGGCTCCAGCCGAAGGTGGTGGTGCCGACGAACAGGCACAGCGCGGGAATCAATGCCAGGACCAGCAGGCGGGGTAGGTATTGTTGCGGGTGGTCTTCTTCGGCGCGGCGGATTTCCATCCAGGCGTCTGAAGGGTGGGTAAATAGTTTGAGCAAAGGACTGTTCATGGCGTTCTCCTGAAGGCAGAGGCCCTTATTTATGGAGACGCGCGGTTCACAGCAGGTTCAGCTCGCTTCGCCGCCGTTGATCGGCTTATTGCAGTTCAACCAGCAGGTTCAGGCCACCATCGCCGCATTTACCCTGGTCCCGGACCACACCATGATAGCTACGCCCATCCCACACGAACGCCACGCTGTGGGCGCGTTCTACCTTATCTGGCAGCGGTGGGCAGATGTGCAGCCGCAGGGCGGGGCGGCCCTGGAGATTCAATGCGGCGAGCTGACACTGGCACTCCACACTCTGCGCTATCGGTCCGAACAGCGTATCGCGCACATAGTCGAGTTGCAGATTGGCGTTAGGCGAACGGCCGGGCATCTTCATCGCTGCGGGGCTCCAGCAAAGTGACCTGTTATCGGTTTTTTGAAAGCGGGTACGTGCGGTTGTTCAACTTTTTTTGGGGAGGCCAATTGTCGTAAATAGACCCCGATGTGGGGAAAGGCTATGGGGACACCCCCCAGTTTGCTCCGGCCACTCACATAAGTAATTGATTAATAGAGTATTTTACTTGTGGCATGCACCTTGCTGAACCTCTCGCAGAGTTCCTGTGTCCCGGAGGTGCAGCATGTCGACCCCGAATAAAGGCCCCGTCCTGACATCACTTGTTCTGGCCCTAATGGGCTGGGAAGCCACCAGCGAGGCGGCTGTGCAATGCCAGCGCACCCTGGTGGCCAACGTGGTGGCGCTGGATCAGCCGCTGATGTTCAATCGCCTTGGCGCGCAGAACGCCAACGGCATGATGTTCGCGCTGCGCCAGGATGTGGTGGACGAACACCAGGTTCCGCTGAGCCAGGGCGGGGCCGCTGTGCCCGGCAAAGTTACCCTGCGCCCGGACAAACGCCCACGCCCTATCGTGCTGCGGGTTGCCGCCGGTGATTGCCTCACGGTCAACCTGACCAACTTGCTGGCGTATCAAGCCAACCCCAACAAGCACGGCATCGACCACGAAGAGAACGAGGTTGAGGGGGAAGAAGGTGAAGAAGGGGAAGAAACCCCGGAAGTGGAAAATGAAGGCGGCGAAAACTTCGTCGCCGACGAGCAGGTGACCGACCGCCATGTCGGCTTCCAGGTCAACGGCCTGCAGGCCGTCAACGGCATCGGTGACATCGCCGCCAACACCGGCCGCAACGGCAACTTCCTGATCGCCCCAGGCGCGACCCGCAGCTACACCCTCTACGCTGAGCGCGAAGGTGCGTTCGCCGCCACCAGCCTCGGTGCGACCTTTGGTGGCCAGGGCAATGGCGGCAACGTGGCCAACGGCCTGTTTGGCCAAGTGGTGGTGGTCCCCAAAGGTGGGCGCACCTACCGCAACACCCTCACCGAAGAAGAGATGCGCCTGGCCAGCACCGGCCGCACTGCGACCGGCCAACCGGTGGTGAACTACGAAGCGCGCTACCCGCAGTTGCAACCGTGGATCGCTGAAGGCAAGGCCGGCAAGCCGATCATCGCAATGGTCGACGGCAGCGAAATCCTCAGCAGCGAAACCGACGCCATCGTCATGGGCCCCAACCCGGACGGTAGCTTCCCGCGCTCCACTTATCCGTTGGAAAGCATCAACAAGCGTAATCCGGCGTTGCCCAACCGGCTGGAAGCCTTCCGCGACTTCGCCTCACAGTTCGCCGATGAAGTGGCGGCCACCCAAGCCTTCCCCGGCTACTGGGCGGACCCGGTGATGGGGCATGTACTGGAGCCTACGCGTGATTCGTTCATGATCAACTACGGCTCGGGTGGTATGGGCGCCGAAGTGGTGGCCAATCGCCTAGGCGTCGGGCCGATGCACGATTGCCTGTCGTGTGCCTACGAGGAGTTCTTCCTCAGCGCGCACACCGTGGGCGACATCGGTACCCTGGTGGACGTGCCGGCCAACATCGGCCTGGAGCACATTCGCCCCGGCGAAACGCCACCGGCCAGCGCCATTGGCGTCAAGGCCAACATGGCGCTGTACCCGTCGGAACCTGCCAACGTGCACCACAGCTACATTGGCGATTTCACCAAGTTCCGCAACACCCACAACGGCCACGAGCAGCACATCTTCCACTTGCACGGCCACCAATGGCTGTTCAACCCCAATGACGACAATTCCGACTACATCGATGCCCAGGGCATAGGCCCCGGCGTGGGTTACACCTACGAGATCGCCAATGGCGGTTCGGGCAACCGCAACCGGGTAGCGGGCGACGCCATCTACCATTGTCACTTCTACCCGCACTTCGCCCAAGGCATGTGGGCCATGTGGCGGGTGCACGATGTGTTCGAGGAAGGTACCCGGCTGGAGGTCAGTGGCGAGGGTGCCAACGGCTTCCATGGCACGCCGTTCGCCTTGCGCAGCGGCAAGCCGGCGGCTGGCGCGCGGGCGTTGCCGGATGGCGAGATTGTCGCCGGCACCCCAATTCCGGCCATTGTGCCATTGCCAGGCAAGGCCATGGCGCCGATGCCGGGCAAGGTCGTGGTGGTGCCTAAACTTTCCGAGCAGTTGGTCGCCGAGCATGATGACGACGAAGGCGAGGAGGAGGGCGATGACGATCACGGCAACGCACCGATCGCCAAGGCTGTCGGCTCGCTGGCCCTGGTGGATCGCAGCGAGATCAACCGCAACGCCGACGGCAGCCTGAAAAACCCGGGCTATCCCTTCTGGATCGGCGGCATGGAAAGCAGCGTCGGCCAACGCCCACCGACCCCGCCACTGGACATGCTCGACCCGGCCCTGGCGCGCCAGCTCAAGGACAGCGGCAAGGCACTGTGGGCCAATCTCGACGGCAATCAGGTCGACGGCTGGGACGGCGGCCTTGGCCGTCACGCCCTGGACGGAGTGTCCGCTGGCGGCGAAGCTGAAGCCATCACCACCAAGCTGGACTTCTCGAAGGTGGTGCATAAAGCCAAGCCGATCTACCTGCCTGAAGAAGGCACCGACGTCGAACAGGCCGCGATGCAGTTCCACGCCAAGGCAGAGCACCCAAGCTTCGCCTTGATTCCCGGCAGCCAGCCGGTGGCCAAGGCGTTCCGCACCAACGGCGCGCTGCCCACTGCGGGCGCGCCGTTCTTCGAACCGTGCATGGACGACCGCGGCAAACGCCTGACCCAATCTTCGGGCACCGGCGAATTCTTCAGCGGCGAGAGCCTCACTGGCATCAACTTCCGTGGCGCGTCGACGTTCACCGCCGACCGCCCACGCATCTACAAGGGCGCCAACATCCAGTTCGACGCGGTGTACAACAAGGTCGGCTACCACTTCCCGCAGGCCCGTATCATCGCGCTGTGGGAAGACGCCTGGCCGGTGATCACCAAGCAGCGCCCACCGGAGCCGCTGGTGATGCGCATGAACACCTTCGACTGCACCATGTACCAGCACACCAACCTGATCCCGTCGTTCTATGAAATGGACGACTACCAGGTCCGCACCCCAACCGACGTGATCGGCCAGCATATCCACCTGCCCAAGTGGGACCTCACCGCGGCCGATGGTTCAGCCAACGGCTGGAACTACGAGGACGGCATTCTTTCGCCCGGCAGCGTGGTGGAGCGTGTGCATGCCATCCGTGCGTTCAATGAATGCAGCGAAGGCGACAGCCGCGATGGCACCGCCGCCTGCCCGAAAGCCAAGTTGCACCCATATTTCGGTCGCTTCGGCCGGGCTGACTGGGTAGGCGCACGCACGGCCATGCAGCGTTGGTTCGCCGACCCGCTGGTCAACGTGCACAACGTCGACCGTGGCCTGGGCACCATCTTCACCCATGACCACCTGGGCCCATCGACCCACCAGCAACTGGGCCTGTATGCCACCGTGCTGGCAGAACCGGCCGGCTCCACCTGGTACCACGCCGAAACCGGCGAGAAGCTGTACAACCCGGCGCTGCGCCAGGACGGCGGCCCGACCTCGTGGCAGGCGGTGATCCAAACCGGCGACCACGACGGCGATGGCAAGAACGACAGCTACCGCGAATTCTTCCTCGAGTACAGTGACTTCCAGCATGCCTATGAAGCCGGCGTGTATGTGGGCGCCGGCCCCGATGGCATCCCCAACGGCCAGGCGTACCCGGCCACCGGCGACAGCTTCCGCTACGCCATCAACCCACCGGTACGGCAGAAGGCTTCGACCCTGCTGGAATCGGTGGTCGAGTCGCGTGGCGGGCTGAGCCCAGGCTGCCCGTCCCGGCCATGCCCGCAGGCGATTTCGGTGGATGACCCCGGCATGTTCGTCGTCAACTACCGCAACGAGCCGCTGGCCCTGCGCGTGTTCGACCCGAACAAAGTGGCCCCGGATGGCAAGCGCGGCATGCAGGCCGATGGCCTCGGTGGTGACCTCGGCTATGCCCTGCAAAGCCGTACCGACCGCGCCATCCCGGCGATGAACCTGGCACCGTCGGCGATCACCTCGGCCGTGGGCCCCACCGGTGGAACCACATTGTTCCCGCCGAACATCAACACCGCAGGCAGCGAACCGGGCGACCCGTTCACCCCATTGCTGCGCACCTACTCCGGCGACAACGTGCGCCTGCGCATGCATGCCGGTGGCCATGAAGAGGAGCACAACGTCACCCTGCACGGCGTCAAATGGCTGCAGAACGGCACCGGCTTTGGCAACAGCTCCAACTCGGGCTGGAAGTCGTCGCAGATGATCGGTATTTCCGAACAGCTGGGCTTCATGGCGCCGGTGTCGATGATCTCCAGCTCTGCCGCCACCAACGGTGACTATTTGTACTCGCTGGATGCGGCGCTGGAAGGCTACTGGAACGGTATCTGGGGTGTCATGCGCAACTACACCGCGCAACGCGCCGACCTGTTCCCGCTGCCCAACAACCCGCAGCCGGTGGCCATGCGCAACACCGTCAACTTCGACGGCATCTGCCCAAAAACCACCGCCAACCCCAGCGGCGTCGGCAGCCGGGCGACGGTCAAGCGCAACTACGAGATCGTCGCTGCACTGGCCAATGACATCCTCGAAAACCGCCATGGCGTCAGCATCAATGACCCTGCAGGCATCGGCCAACACGTCGGTGGCCCGCTCAAGGCCAACGGCGGCACCCTGGTGTTCAACAGCCGCAAGACCAGCATCCCGCAAGTGACGGTGACCGACGAGGAAGACGGCGCCACCTTCACCGTGGGCGGCCACAGCGCACCCTTGCACGACCCGACCGCCGTGCTGTACGTGCGCAAAGCCGACCTGGACAGCAGCACCGGCAAGCTCAAGGCCGGGGTGCCGGTGGAGCCGCTCGTGCTGCGCGCCAACGCTGGCGACTGCATCAGCATCACCCTGGAAAACCGCCTGCCGCTGGTCATGCCCGACCTGCCCAGCACGGCGGTGATGCAGAACGTGGTCAAGCGCGACCGCAACGGTAGCGAAGGCTCCACCGCCTTCAACAACAACCTGATGCGGCCGTCCAGCCACATCGGCCTGCATGCGCAGTTGCTGGCCTACGACATCACCAAGTCCGATGGTGTCAACGTCGGCCTCAACCCTGTGCAGACCGTACCGCCGCGCAGCGGCAGCAGCGGCGCCTACCCGAGCAAGGTGTACCAGTACTACGCCGGGCACCTGGAGCGCGAAGGCAAACCGACGCTGCAACTGGGCCGCACGGTGGACAACATCAACACCACGGCGATCGAGTTCGGTGGCCTCAACCTGACCCCGGCGGATGTCATCAAGCAGTCGCAGAAGGGCCTGGTCGGTGCCATGAGCATCTTGCCGCAAACCGCGACCTGGACCGAGGACGTTGCCAGTCGTGCCCAGGCCACGGTCAAGGTCAGCGGCCAGCCGGACTACCGCGACTTCGTCACGGTCTGGCAGCGCTCGCTGAACATGCGCTGGGCCGACGGCCGCCCGGTGGAAGGCATCGCCACCGAAGGCAACGGTGTGCCCGGTGACCCGAAAGACAACGGCAACATGGCCATCAACTACAAGACCGAGCCGCTGTGGCTGCGCTTCGGCCTGGCGCCGGACGCCCCGTTCGGCCATGCCGATGGCTTTGGCTTTGCCGACGTACCGAACGCGCACATGGCCTACAGCAATGCCCTGGTCGGCGGCGACCCGCAAACCCCGGTGCTGTATGCCAAGCCCGGGCAGCCGGTGCGCAGCCACGTGGTGATGCCGAGCGGGGGTAGCCGGGGTATTACCTATCAGCTCGACGGGCACCTGTGGCCGCTGCATGCCTACCAGGCTGAAAAGAATGACCTCGATGGGTACCCGATGAACCTCCCGGGGATTGGCTCAGTGCGGTTCGGCTACAACCCGATGTCGATGTATGTGGGGGCGCAGGAGAGCGTGCTGCCGGCGGCGCACTTCAGCTTTATGTTGCCAAGTGCGGGTGGGGCGAATGCGGTGCCGGGGGACTACCTGTTCCGGGACTACGCGGCTTACGGCAACACTTCGGGGCTATGGGGGATCTTGCGGGTGACCAATGATCCGCCACCAGCCTCCGCGCCAGCTCAATAACGCAACACTGTTCAACACAAGAAGTCTGCAGGTCGGCCAAGTCACTGGATGTCCAGTGACTTGGCATTTGCGTTACCAACTCAACCGGGAAATTGCAGACATACGGAGTTACCAACCGACACGAGCCAGCGCGGGTATGGTTGTTGCACCTATACGCAATATGCCGTTGAAGTCGGGCGTTAGGGCGTTCAGGTTGACCGCCCAAGAGCTTCCGCCTCCTGGCCAGTTATCAGCACTCCAGTATTCGGTATTTGGCCAACCCAAGATCTGCGGTACAGATCTGTCGGTATCTTCGTCTTTGTATTGCAACCAGAAATGTTGCATCCATCCCCTACTGATCGCGAAATGTTCTGGGCGGGCTGGATTAGACGCGGGGTTTGGCCAAAAGTTATTATCGCGGCGAGTGACCAGTCGCACGGTACCTGTAAATGTAATGGAATAACTGGCTTGGCTGCCCGCTGTGTCGGTCACAGTGATACGTGCCGTACCAATACCCGTGGCCACCACGCGCCCATCCTCGTAAACAACCGCAATATTCGTATTGCTGGAACTGTAGGTATACGGTTTGAGTCCACCTGTGGCTGGCCGATCTAAGTGGGCATTAGATTGCGCGGCAGGACTTCTGGGCGGGCGGTCGGAAGCGATGATGTAGTTCGGTCCTAAAGCCTGCACGTGGTCGTTACCGATGTTCAGTGGGGCCTGAACCTTGAAAGAGAAGGGCTCGGATATTCTAACTTTCGTTGTAGCGCTTTTTTTTATGAGGGTTGGCATGCTGGCTCCAGTGTGTGATGAAAACACAGTCATGAGTCTCAATGGAATCGATCCTCCACGAAACTGCCAATAATGCTAGGTGCGTTCTTGCGGGTGACCAATGATCCGCCGCCGTCAACGGCCTCGGCATAAGAGTGCAACGTACTGCAGTACAAACAGGCCGCTGGAGCGGTCCGGCGGCCTGTCTTTCAACTCACCAGTTCACCCGAGCAATGGAAGACAATAAAATACCGCCTTCCTGGGAGAAGCCACCGAAGTCGGGGGTAATGTTATTGAAGTTCACCGCATAGGCGTTACTGTTGGTGAGGACGTTATCCCTGGACCAGTAGCGGCCATTCGTCCAGCCCAGAATCTGTGGCACTGAAAGATTGGGATTTTCAGTCCTGTATTGCGACCAAAACTGCCGCATCTCCTCCCGAGTCAATGCATGATTATCGGGGCGTGCGGGCCTATCCCAAGGCGGTGCCCAATTGACGTTATTCCGGAGCGTGACCCGTCTTACCACGCCCGTGAAGGTAATGGAGTAACGGGCCTCCTGCCCACGGCTATCGACCACGGTGATAACTGAAGTACCTGCGCCCGTGGCCACCACCTTTCCGCTCGCGTCCACGACAGCGACCTGTTTATTGCTCGATGCATAGCGGTAGGGGGGATGGCCGCCCCGAGCTTGGCGCTGGTAGGAAGCGTTAGATAAAGGATTAAGGGGAGGGCGTCCATCAGCAATGATGTAACCGTCACCGATGGCCTGCTGGTGATCTGCACCAATGAACACTCCGCTATCGACTTTGAAAGCGAGCGGCGCGGATGTCCGGGCTGTTGTTACCGCAGCGTGTAAGTTGGGAGCTGTCATAGGGGCTTTAGTCCGTGGGTGGTCTGAGCCCTGAGTCTTGCTGAAATCGTAACTGCTCGAAACTAGCAATAATGATAGGTACGGTTGGGGAGCGTCCCTACCGTCGGGGCACAATGAGCAAAGCCCCCGGATTCGGGGATAACGCCGGGTTATCCTCCCCACTGTTCTCCGGTTGTTACGCCAAGCCTTTGTTTCTACGATAGTTCACCAGTGGCACATCACTTGCTTCTGCCCTCCACAGAACAATGATCCGTTGGAGGTGCTGCATGTTCATCCCGCCCGAAACCGCTTCACCTCCTGCACTTGAACCCCGCCCGGGCACGAGGGCGCCAACATGACGTTGAAAATCCGCCCGGTGTATGCCGGCCTGCTGTTGAGCATGGCCCTGATCGGTTTAGGGGTCGTCTACGAAGAGCTCTGGTGCGACCTGCGCGAGCTGCAGCAGGAACCTGCCGACCCGCAGGCCCTTCACCGGCTCAGCCGCGACGGCGTGACTGTGGAATTCGAAGCAAGCCCGCTGGCGGGCGGCGAAGTGCGCGAAGGTGCTTTCGCCAACATCCGCTTCAAAGTCACCGACCAGAGTAGCGGCCAGCCGCTCTCAGGCATGGCGCCAGGTGCGTGGATCGACCCGGCGCAATCGGCGCCGCTGGAAGGCAACCGTGACCAGAGCTGCAAGGCCCGCGTCGCGCTGTTTCTCAAGAGCAGCATCGGCGCCAGGCCGTTGCTGGACTTGAACAGCTACTTCCTGCTGGTGCTGAACAAGGATGCCAGCCTGACGGTGATCGACCCGACGGTATCGGTGGGCGGCGTCACCAGCACCATGGCCCGTATCGACCTGCCAGGCCGGCCCATGGACTGGGTGGCCACCGGTGATGACAGGCTGGTGTTCGTTTCGATCCCCGAGCGCGGCAAGGTCGCGCTGATCGACACCGAAACCTTCACCCGCGTCGCCACTCTTGATGCCGGCGACATGCCGCTGCGCGTGGCCCTGCAGCCCGACCAGCACCGTTTGTGGGTCGGCAACAACAGCGAAGACCCGGCCAAGGGCGGGGTGACGGTGATCGATGTACCGGGCCGCAGCACGCTGAAGACCTTCGCCACCGGCTCCGGGCACCACGAGATCGCCTTCAGCGCCGATTCGCGCTACGCCTTTGTCAGCAATCGCGACGGCGGCACCCTGAGCATCATTGACATTCCCGAGATGCGCTTGCTGAAAACCGTGGAAGTCGGCCCGCACCCGCTGGCGGTCGCGTATTCGGCACTGTCCCAGGCGGTGTATGTGAGCGATGGCTCGGAAGGTACCGTGCGGGTCTACGATGCGCGCAACCACCAGTTGCGCCATACGGTGCAGGCCGAACAGGGCCTGGGGCCGATGCGCTTCAGCAGCGATGGCCGTTACGGCATCGTCCTCAACACGTTGGAAAACCAGGCCCTGGTGATCGACGCCAGCACCGACAAGCTGATCCACCGCATCCCGGTGGCGGCCGAGCCGTACCAGCTGACCTTCACCAAAGGCTACGCTTACGTGCGCGGCCTGGCATCCTCCAAAGTGAGCATGATCAACCTCAGCAGCCTGGGTGAGGGGCGCACGCCGATCGTCCAGGGCTTCGAGGCTGGCCCTGCCGCGCCGCGCCAGGCCGGTGACCTGCCGTTGGCGCAAGGGCTATCGGTGTCGCGCGATGACAATTCGGTGTTCGTGGTCAACCCGGTGGACAACACCACCTACTTCTATGCCGAGGGCATGAACGCACCGATGTCCGGCTACAACAACCGCGGCCACCAGGCCCGCGCTGCCATTGTCATTGACCGCAGCCTGCGCGAGGTGGCACCGGGTGTGTACGGCTCGACGGTGAAAATGCCCGCAGCGGGCAAGTTCGATGTGGCGTTCCTGCTCAACCAGCCACAGATCATCCACTGCTTCAGCACCGATGTCGCCGCAGCACCCGATGCGAGCAAACGCAAGGGCGCCCACGCCGAGTTCATCGGCCTCGACCAGCCCCTGCCACAGCACAGCGCCTTCACCGCCAAGGTTCGTATCGTCGGCGACGATGGCCTGCCACGGCTGGGCCTGGACGACCTGACCCTGCGCTACTTCCTGGCACCCTCGTCGATGCCGCGCAACTTGCGCCTCGAAGAAGTGGGTGAGGGCGTGTACCAGGCCGCGCTGATACTGCCCGAGGCCGGCGCCTGGTACCTGCATGTGCAGTCGCCCTCGCTGGGGCGCAAGTTCACTGAAGAAAACTACACCAGCCTGCGCGTCCTGCCGACCGCAGCGACTGCCGCTTCCCCGACCGAAGTGAGGACTGTGCGATGAACGCCACGCATGCTTGCAAGCTGCTTGCCCTGAGCCTGGCCCTGGCGGGCTTCAGCAACCTCGCCCTGGCGCACGCCGGCCATGACCACAACGGTGCTGCCGAACCGCAGGCGGCGGCGCGCCAGGAAAAAGCCAGCGTGCGCTTTGCCGATGTCTCGCTGCTGGACCAGAATGGCATGCCGGTGCGCCTGGAGAAGGACCTGGTGGGTGAGCACCTGGTGGTGATGGGCTTCATCTACACCAGCTGCACCACAGTATGCCCGGTAGTGTCTTCGATCATGGGCAAGGTTCAGCAGCAATTGGGCGGCCGGGTCGGCGAAGAGATTCAACTGGTGTCGATCAGCGTCGACCCGCAGCGTGACGATTCCAAGCGCCTGCAGAGCTACGCCAAGGCTTTCCAGCACGGCCCCGGCTGGAGCTGGCTGACTGGCTCGCCCTACGCCATCACCGAAACCCTCAAAGGCTTGGGTAGCTTCTCTGCCGACCTCACCCAGCACCCGCCGCTGATCCTGGTGGGCGACGGGCGCAGCGGCCACTGGACGCGCTATTACGGTTTCACCGACCCGGCCGTGCTGATTGCCGAAATCAATCGCCTCAGCGCCCGCCGCGTGCACGCCAAAAGTACCGCCATCGCTGATCACCATGAGGTGCAACCATGAGCGCTCACAGCTCGCAGCATTCGACCATGCGCAGCCTCGACTGGCTGGTGTTGGCCGCTTGCCTGTGGATTTTCGCCTCGGTCGCCATGGCCCACGAAGGCCATGCGCCAAGTGGCCCCAGCCCGCAGCCAGCGCCACCGAGCATGACCAGCGGCGGCGGTACCCGCGATGCGCAGACCTGGTTCACCGATACCGTGCTGCGGGACCAGAACGGCCGTGAGCTGCGCTTCTACAGCGATGTGCTCAAGGACAAGGTGGTGATGCTCAACGTGATCTTCACCCACTGCACCGACGCCTGCCCGCTGATCACCCGCAAGTTGCGCGAGGTACGTGAGGCCATGGGGCCTGAGTTGGCCAGCCAGGTGACCTTCGTCTCGATTAGCAGTGATCCGCTTAACGATACCCCGGCTGCGCTCAAGGCCTTTGCCCAGAAGCAGGGGGTAGACATTGCCAACTGGCTGTTCCTGACTGGCGACAAGGCCAATGTAGACCTGGTGCTCGGGCGCATCGGCCAGTTTCTACCCAGCCCCGAGCAGCATTCTACCCAGTTGATTGCCGGGGATGTGGCCGGCAAGCGCTGGAGCAAGATTCGACCGGATGCCCCACCACAAGCTATCGCCCAGCGGATGCAGTTGCTCACTCAACCTCTGGCTGGGCGCTGAGCTATGAGCATCTGGGGTGTCTGTACCCGCCCTTTCGCGGGTCAAGCCCGCTCCCACAGAGATAGCGCATCTCTCAAGGGCAGTGGGGTCTCTGTGGGAGCGGGCTTGGCCCGCGAAGAGGTCAGCATGTCCACTGCAAAAGTCCTGGTATTGCTCATGACCCTCAGCCTCAGCAGCCCAGCCCTTGCCCTGACCCTCACCCCCCAGGAGCAAGCCGGCAAACGCCTCTACCGCGAAGGTCTCTCCAGCAGCGATGCCCAGGTCACCGCCCGGGTCGGAGCCAGCGGTATGAGCGTCCCCGCCAGCGTCCTGCCCTGTGCCAGTTGCCACGGCAGCGATGGGCGTGGCCGCGCCGAAGGAGGGGTACGCCCCTCGGTCCTCGACTGGCAACGCCTGGCCCTGGGGCAAGGCGCCCGCCAGAGCAACGCCCGCAGCTACCCGGCCTATACCGACGCCAGCCTGGCCCGCGCCATCCAGCACGGCGTCGACCCCGGCGGTAATCGCCTGGACCCGGCCATGCCACGCTTCGAGCTGACCCTGGCTGATCAGCGCAACCTCACCGCTTACTTGAAACGCCTGGGTGAGGAGCGTGATCCCGGCGTGGAGGAGGGCGTGCTGCGCCTGGGTACGCTGTTACCGATCAGCGGTTCATTGGCAGAGGCTGGTCGGGTTGTGCGCGCCGTGCTCGAAGACGGTGTGGCACAGATCAATCAGCAGGGCGGCATCCATGGTCGCCTTTTGGAACTGGCGGTGGCCGATCCTGGCCCCGATCAGGCCAGCGCCGAGCGCGCCTTGCGTGATGTGCTCGATCAGCAGCAGGCATTTGCCCTGATCAGCCCGCTGGCGCCGATGCTCGATCAGCGTCTAGCCACAGTACTCGCACAGCAAGACGTGCCTTTGATCGGCAATACGCCCCGCGGCGGCGGCAGTTTGCAGATTTTCGACCCGCTGCCAGGCATCGCCACGCAGCTGCTGAGCCTGGCTGTGCATGCCCGCGATACCCTGGGCCTGGCGCCGGATGCGCTGCGTGTGGTGTACGCCGGCAACGACCAGGCAGCGCTGGCTGAACAGGTGCGTGAGCGATTGCAGCAGCAAGGCTGGGCACCGCCCCCGAGCGAAGTCTTCACCGGCCAGGCGGTGCAGGGTCAGGGCATTGTTTTTATTGGCCGTGCCCAAGCCTTTGCCGAGCTGGCCGCAACGTTGCAGACAGCAGGTAGTGAGCCCTATCTTTTCGCCAGCTCCAGCCAGGTGGCCGGTGCTGTGGCAAGGTTGCCGGCGCAGTGGTCGAATCGGGTGTTCCTGGCGTATCCGTTCGTGCCTGGCGATTGGACTGAGCAGGGCCTTGCGACCTTGGCCGGGTTGCAGCAGCGCCGAGGCCTCGACCCGCGCCAGGCGTCGCTGCAGGTGAGTACGCTGTGTGCGCTGCAGCTGTTGACCGAGGCACTCAAGCAGGTTGGCCGCGACGCCAGCCGCGAGCGCCTGGTCGCCGCCCTGGAGGGCCTGCACGATGTCGACACTGGCCTTACCCCAGCGCTGGGCTTTGGCCCTGGCCGACGCCAGGGCATGGCTGGGGCCCACGTAGTCGCAGTGGCCCTGCCAGGGCCCCGCTTCACATCTGTCGCCCCGTACCGGCCAATACCGGACGCCCCCTGAGCGGAGGTCGCCATGCGAATGCTATTGCTGTGTCTGTTATTGACCGTTGCGAAGACGAGCTGGGCCGATATACCGGCGGCGCGGGTCAATGGGGTGGACATCGGCGTGCTGCGCCTGGAGCGTTACTTCAGCGAGTACCTCGAGGCCCAAGGGCGCGCAGTGTCCAGCATCCGCAACCCAACGTTGTACAAACGCCTACGTGACCAGGCGCTAGACGAACTGATCGACAAGGAGTTGCTATGGCAAGAGGCTCAGCGCCGAAGCATCGTCATCACCGACGAGCAAGTCTTGGCTCAGGTAGGCGAGGTGGAAGCGGCTTTCGGCAGCCCAGCGCTGTTCGAAAGTCGCTTGGCGGATGCAGGTTTCGACCGGACAGCATACGCTGACTACATACGACACGAGCTGGCCTCGCAGCAAGTCTACGCCCAGCTCAGCGAGGTACAGGCCCCCACCCAGGCCGAGGTGAAGGCGTTCTACCAGGCCAATCGAGAAAGACTGCAAGGAGCGCAGAACCAAAGTGATAACCCTTCGGTCATACCGGAACAGGGCCTGGTCTTGGCCAGGGCCGCGCTCATCAAGCAATTGCAGACGCAGGCACGGCAAAGCGTGCGCCAACGTTTGCGCGAATCCGCTACAGTGGAGTTCGCTGACTGACGCCGCCGATGGCGTTTCCCCAAAGCTGGGGAATAAAGCATTGGCAAAGTGCCACCATGTTCCCCGTATGTGGGGCATCGAGTAGAACCCTGTTCGGGGCACTGACCAAAGCGTATGTAAAATCAATGACTTAAAGTGGTGCAACATGATTCATCACGCCTGGCACGAAGCCTGCTCAAGCCTTACCAAGGCCGCACTTCGCAGACCGGGGAACCGGGCAGTTCTTGGGAGTCGACCTTGGTGAACAGAGTATTGGTAGTCGATGACGAACAGACCCTTGCGCAGAACCTGCAAGCGTACCTGCAGGCGCAAGGCCTGGAAGTCCATGTTGCCCACGACGGTGCCAGTGGTATCGGCCTGGCTGAGAGCCTGGCACCGGGAGTGATTGTGCTGGATTACCGCTTGCCCGATATGGAGGGGTTTCAGGTCCTGGAGACCGTGCGCAAGAACAGGCAATGCCACTTCGTGCTGATCACCGCCCACCCGACCGCCGAGGTCCGTGAGCGGGCCGCCGAACTTGGCGTGACCCATGTCCTGTTCAAGCCGTTCCCGTTGGTGGAACTGGCCCGCGCGATCTTCGACCTGATGGGCATCGAGCGCCGGCGCAGGGCCACGGACAACCCGGCAGAAGGGTTCGTCGAGCGACGCCAGTCGAGGAACGAATCGTTCCCCTTGCAGTTGTTCGATGGTAGCTGGGTCCTGGCCGACCGCCGCCGTAATGGCGCCAGGCCCCCTGGACCTGACGACGACCAACTGCTCACTGGGGAATAGCGGCGCCCGCAGCCCTCACCGAGCCTGCGACGCGCCCCCTGAGCGGAGTCGCAGGCCATGTCCGATGCATTCGATCACAGCGTTTTGGCCTACCCCCGGGACCTGCTCGCCCAGGCCCGCCTGCAAGCCAGCGACGAGCGTTTGCTCAACTGTCTGGAACGGCTGTCCTGCGACACCCCCGACACCTTCATTCGCCGCCTGGGCACCACGCTGCACTATCCGGTGCTGGACAGCCAGGCGCTGCTGGCCAGTACCCCGCGTTTCGATCAGGTCAGCCTGGCCCACTGCCTGAAGCGCGAATTCGTCCTGATCGAGCAGGGCGGTGAACGCCTTGGCGTGTTTGCCGACCCCTTCGACCACGCCCGTCTGGCCTGGATCGACGACGTGTTGCAAGGCGCGCCGCTGTACCTGGCCCACGCCGCAGACCTGGCCACCTTCCTCGCCCGCCACGAAGAAAGCTTTCATGCCGTAGACGCCCTCGACCACGACGCCGAGACCAGCAGCGAAAGTGACCCGCTGCAGCGTCTGTCGCTGACCAGCATCAGCGAAGACCAGAGCAAAGTCGTCAAGCTGGTGAATTCGACCCTCTACGACGCCCTCAAGCAGCATGCCAGCGATATCCATTTAGGAACGACCGGCCAGGGCCTGACGATCAAGTACCGCATCGACGGCGTGCTCAACGCTGCTGGCAAGGCCAGCGGCAGCGCCTTCGCCGACCAGGTGATCTCGCGCATCAAGGTCATGGCCGAGCTGGACATCGGTGAAAAGCGCGTGCCCCAGGACGGCCGCTTCAAGGTCGCCGTTGGCGAGCGCCAGATCGACTTTCGCGTGTCGATCATGCCCAGCATCTTCGGTGAAGACGCCGTGCTTCGGGTGCTCGACAAGCAAGACCTGTCCGACCGGGTCAGCGGCGTGCAGCTGCAGGCTCTGGGTTTTGCCGACGAAACCCTGCGCGCCCTGCGCCGCCTGGCCGCCGAGCCCTACGGCATGATCCTGGTCACCGGCCCCACCGGCAGCGGCAAAACCACCACGCTGTACGCCATGATCAGCGAGATCAACCACGGCGTGGACAAGATCATCACCATCGAAGACCCGGTCGAGTACCAGCTGCCCGGCGTGCTGCAGATCCCGGTCAACGAGAAGAAGGGCCTGACCTTCGCCCGCGGCCTGCGCTCGATCCTGCGCCACGACCCGGACAAGATCCTGGTTGGCGAGATCCGTGACCCCGACACCGCGCAGATCGCCGTGCAGTCGGCGCTCACCGGCCACCTGGTGTTCACCACCATCCACGCCAACAACGTTTTCGATGTGATTGGCCGCTTCAGCCAGATGCAGGTCGACCCCTACAGCTTCGTATCTGCCCTGAACGCGGTGTTGGCCCAGCGCCTGATTCGCCTGGCCTGCCCACACTGCTGCAGCCCCTGCGAAGTCGACGACGACATGCTTGCCGCCTCGGGCCTGACCCGCGATGCCGTACACGGCTGGAAGTTCGTCCGCGCACAGGGCTGTGGCCAGTGCCGCGGCAGTGGCTATCGCGGGCGCAGCGCCATTGCCGAACTGCTGCATCTGGACGACGACCTGCGGCAGATGATCGTCGAACGCCGCCCGCTGGCGCAGATCAAGGCGCTGGCCTGTCAACGCGGCCTGCGCCTGCTGCGCACGTCTGCCCTGGACCTGGTCCGCGAGGGCCGTACCACACTCGAGGAGATCAACCGTGTCACATTCATTGCGTGATCGAACCTCCAATCAATACTGCGCCGTGCTCGGCGCAGAGGGTGTCGGCCTGGGGCGCTGGCACGGCAGCCAGCACCAGTGGTTGGGCAGCCGCGCCTTCACCTGCGATGCCGCACAACCGGCCTGGCAAGCGGCGCTGCAGGCGCTCTGCGCACTGTTGGCCGAGCACGCCGTGCGTGGCGGCCAGTTGCAAGTGCTGCTGTCGGCCCGCTACAGCCGCTTCTGCCTGGTGCCCTGGAGCGATGCCATCAGCCACCCACGCGAACTGGATGCCTACGCCCGAGCCTGCTTCGAAAATCTTTATGCGCAGTCGCTGGACGACTGGCGCATCGTCCTCTCGCCAGAGCCTGCGGGTGCCGCGCGTATCGCCACCGCGCTGCCCGACGCCCTGCTGCAAGGCCTGCAGGCTCTGGGCCAGGAGAACCATCTACGGCTGCGTTCGGTACAGCCGTACCTGATGGCCGCCTACAACCGTTGCTCGGCGCAACTGCAAACGGGCGACTTCCTCTTCGTCCTCGCCGAGCCGCGCCGCAGTGTGCTGTTACTGGCTTGCGGCGGCGCCTGGCAGCAGGTGCTGGCCCAGGGCTGCGCCGACAGTGACCAGGCCCTGCAAGCGCTGATCGAGCGTACCTGCGAGCTGTACGGCGAGCAGATGCCGCAGGTCTACCTGCATGCCCCTGGCCGGGGCGATGTGCCGCAACTGGCGGCGGTGCAGCTGTGCCAGCCGGCCAGCGAAACCGACCCGCTGTGCGCCATGTGGCGGGCGGTGGCCTGACATGCGCCGCCTGAATCTGGAATTCCAGCCCCGGCGCAGCAGCCCACTGGCCTGGACACTGCTCGCCCTCGCGGGTGCCGTGGTGGCCGTGCTGGTCCTGCTGCAACAAAACCTGCAAACCGAGCAGGTAGACCTGGAGGCCCGCGTGCATGGCCTGGAACTGCAACTGGGCCGCCGCCCGGCGACCGCCGCACCGCAGAATAGCGCCGCCAGCCGCGAACAGGCCGAACGCCTGGCGCAGATGCGCAGCGTCTCGCAGCAACTGCAACGGCCGTGGCAACAGCTGTTCGCCATGCTCGAAGCGCTGCCACAGGACGACGTCGCGTTGCTCGGCCTGACCCCCGATGCGCGCAAGGGCCAGGTCCGTATCGCCGCCGAGGCGCGCCACCTGGAAGCGATGCTGCAGTACCACCGCCGCCTGGAGCAGAGCGCTGAGCTCAGCGATGTGTCGCTGCTCAACCACGAGGTGGTGGCGGGCCAGCCCGAACACCCGGTGCGCTTCACCCTCACCGCCACCTGGGAGACTGGCCATGCGCGTCCCTGAGTCGTTAAGCCGCCTGATCATTCAGGAGCAGCTGCGCCGCATCGGGCCGGTCGGCCTGGCTGCAGCTGCAGTGGCCGTGCTCGCGGTGGGTGTAGCCCTGGCGGGGGTGCTGCCGCAGTGGCAGGCACTGCGTGAACTGCGCGCCACCGAAGCCGATGCCAGCGCCCAGGTAGAACGGGTCAAGCGCGGCGAGCTGAAGATCGCCGTCAAGCCTGAACAACAAGCCCTGGACAGCCTGCGTCAGCAGTTGCCTGGGCAACCCGAGGCCAGTGAACTGATCGAGCGTCTGTACCAACTGGCCAGTGCCGAGCGCATCAATCTGGCGCGGGGTGAGTACGCGCTTGGCGTCGATCCCAAGACCCAGCTGGCGCGCTACCAGATCGTCCTGCCTGTGCGCGGCAGCTACCCGCAGATCCGCGGCTTCCTGCGCGGCCTGCTGGGCCAACTGCCGACCCTCGTGCTCGAAGACCTCGAGTTGCAACGCAAACGCATCGGTGACAGCGAGCTCAATGGCCGGCTGCGCATGACCCTTTACCTGTCGAGGTCGTGATGAACACTCAGCGTGCACTGATGTGGGCGGGGTTTCTGGGGTTGGCCGGGGCATTGGCCTGGGCGCCGGGGCATTGGTTTGGCCTGGAAGCTGGTGTCGCCCCTTTCGCGGGCAAGCCCGCTCCCACAGGTTTAGTGGGCGCTGCGGACCCTGTGGGAGCGGGCTTGCCCGCGAAGAGGCCGGAACAGACTTCAAGAGACCTGTTCCCTCGCCAGCAATGGACCCGACCGCAAACCCTGGCCACCGTCACCGAACAACCCCTGGTCGCCGCGCCAGTCGTAGCGGCCACCCCCACAGCCCCCGCGCTGCCGTTCCAGTTCATCGGCCGCATCGGCGACCGCGACGACCTGCAGATCTTCCTGCAGAGCGGCGAAAAGCTCTACGTCGTGCGCCAGGGCGACGTGATCGACGACACCTACCGCCTCGACAGAGTCTCGGCCAACGAGCTGGACCTGGTTTACCTGCCTTTGCACCAATCACAGACCTTGTCTGTAGGGAGCGCACCATGAAGCCATCGAAGTTGTGCAAGCCTGCTCCGTTCATGCTCCTGGCGCTCTGCGTGGCCATTGCCGGCTGCGGGTCGAGCGCGGTGCGCAAGGACAGCCAGGAGCTGATGCAGGAGGGCCAGTACGAGGCCGGCATCGCCCGCCTGGAAGAGGCCTTGCGCGAAGACCCGCGTGACACCGACCTGAACATCGCCCTGGCCCACGGCCGCCAGGCAGCGGTCGAGGCGCTGATCACCCAGGCTGACAGTGACCGCGCCCGCCACGACTTCGCCGCCGCCCGCATCGGCTATGGCCGTGTGCTGACCATCGAGCCGAACAACCGGCGTGCCCAGGAGGGCATACGCCAGCTTGAACTGGTACGTACCCTCGACGACCGCGTGGCGCTGGGCCAGGCGGCCTTGCGCCAGGGCGACCTGTTCGGGGCCGAGCGTTACATGCGCGAGGTGCTGCGCCTGGACCCGCAAAACCAGAAGGGCATCATGCTGCGCAGCGACATCGAGAACGTCCAGGCACGCACCGCGCAGCCGTTCCCGCAACTGCGCAGCAAGCTGGAACGCCCGGTCACCCTCGAGTTTCGCGACGCTGCCGTGAAGACCATCTTCGAGGTGCTGTCGCAGGTAGCAGGTATCAACTTCATCTTCGACAAAGACCTGCGTCCGGACATGAAAGCGACCATCTTCGTGCGCGATGTACGCATCGAGGACGCCATCGCGCTGCTGCTGGAGCAGAACCAGCTGCGCCAGAAGATCGTCAACGACAACACCCTGCTGGTCTACCCCGACTCGCCGCAGAAGACCAAGGACTACCAGGAACTGGTCATGCGCACCTTCTACCTGACCAGCATCGACGCCAACACCGCGCTGAACATGGTCAAGACCATGCTCAAGACCCGCGACGTGTTCGTCGACGAGCGCCTCAACACCCTGACCATGCGCGACACCCCGGACGCCGTGCGCATGGCCGAGAAACTGCTGCAGTCGCAGGATCAGTCCAACCCCGAGGTGGTGCTGGAAGTGGAGGTGATGGAAGTGGCCCGCTCGCGCATCCTCGACCTCGGCCTGCAATGGCCCAACACCTTTGGCGTGCTGAACAATGAAGGCAACCCGGTCAGCGTGCTCGACCAGCTGCGCGGCATCAACTCCGGCCGCATCAGCATCTCCCCCGCGCCGCAGGCCAAGATCAACGCCCAGGACAAGGACATCAACACCCTGGCAAGCCCCGTGATCCGCGTCAGCAACCGCGAGCAGGCGCGCATCCACATCGGCCAGCGCGTGCCAATCATCAGCGCCACGTCAGTGCCGTCCACCCAGGGCCCGGTGATCACCGAAAGCGTCACCTACCTGGACGTCGGTTTGAAGCTCGAAGTGCAGCCCACCGTGCACCTGAACAACGAAGTGGCGATCAAGGTGGCGCTGGAGGTCAGCAACGCCACCCCGCTGGAGCCGACCCGCCAGGGCACCATCCCGGTTCAGGTCGACACCCGCAACGCGCAGACCAGCCTGCGCCTGCACGACGGCGAAACCCAGGTGCTGGCGGGCCTGGTGCGTAACGACAAGACCTCCAGCGGCAACAAGATCCCGGGGCTTGGCGACATCCCTGGCCTGGGCCGGCTGTTCGGCAGCAACCGCGACGACATGAGCAAGTCCGAGCTGGTGTTGGCGATCACCCCGCGCATCGTGCGTAACCTGCCTTACCAGAGCCCGTCGGACATGGAGTTTGGCACCGGCACCGAATCTGCCATGCAGGTGCGGCAGATGGCCCAGCCGCTGCCGGCCAGTGCGCTGCCCGCCGACGACCCGAGCGATGCCCCGGTGGTTGATAGCCAGATGGCAGTGGTGCCGGCTACCCGGAGCCCACGTCCATGAAACGCCCGCAGCAAGGTTTCAGCCTGATCGAAGTGGTGCTGACCCTGGCACTGCTCGGGCTGCTCGCCAGCATGGCCGCGCCACTGACCGAAACCGTGGTGCGCCGTGGCAAGGAGCAGCAACTGCGCCAGGCGCTGTACCAGGTCCGCGATGCCATCGACGCCTACAAGCGCGCCTTCGACGCCGGCTTCATCGAGAAACGCCTGGACGCCAGCGGCTACCCGCCGAACCTGCAGGTGCTGGTCGATGGCGTGCGCGATGTGCGCAGCGCCAAGGGCGCCAAGTTCTACTTCCTGCGGCGCATCCCGCACGACCCGCTGCTGGCGGCCAAGGGCGAGGATGGCGGGGGGTGGGGTCTGCGCGCTTACGACAGCAGCCCCGACAACCCGCGTGAAGGCGAAGACGTCTTCGACGTGTACTCCAAGGCCCGTGGCAAAGGCCTCAACAACATCCCTTACGGGCAATGGTGACGGCCATGAAACGCAGCCGAGGCTTCACCCTGATCGAACTGCTGGTGGTGATGGCGATCATCGCCACGCTGATGACCATCGCCATGCCGCGCTACTTCAACAGCTTGGAGAGCTCTCGCGAAGCGACCCTGCGCCAGAGCCTGGCGGTGTTGCGCGAGTCGCTGGACCACTTCTACGGCGACACCGGGCACTACCCCGATTCGCTGGAGCAACTGGTCGAGTTGCGCTACTTGCGCAACACCCCGGTCGACCCGATCACCGAACGCAGCGATGCCTGGCAGCTGGTGCCTCCGCCGGAAGGCGTGGCCGGCGGCGTGGCCGACATCAAGAGCGGCGCAACAGGGAGGGCACGTGATGGCAGTCTCTTCGCAGAATGGTAAGGCCTGCGCCGGCTTCACTTACCTGGGCGTGCTGCTGCTGATCGCAGTCAGCAGCGTGGCCTTGGCCGCCACCGGTACGGTGTGGTCGAGCGCCGCCCAGCGCGACAACGAACACCAGTTGTTGTGGGTGGGTGGCCAGTATGCCCAGGCACTTCGCAGCTACTACCGCGCCTCGCCGGGCCTGGCCCAGTACCCGCAGGACTTGACCGACCTGCTGGACGACAACCGCTTTCCCGAAGCCCGGCACCACATCCGCCGCTTGTACCCGGACCCGATCACCGGCAGTGACGAATGGGGTCTGTTGCGCTCGATCGATGGCCGTATCACCGGCGTGCACAGCCGCTCCGACGCCACCCCGTTCAAACGCAGCGGTTTCGACACCCAGTGGTCGGGCTTCGAAGGCCTGGAGCACTACAGCGACTGGCAGTTCGTCGCCGAACAGGCCTTCAACGAAAGCGCCAGCGGCGCACAAACCCACAGCGGCCCGGGAGACACGCCATGAAAGGCCTCAACGTGTTCTGCCTGAGCCTTGGCCTACTCCTGGCCGCCGGGGCCTCCGGCGTGGCCCAGGCCGAAGCCGAGGATGAGATGAAGGGCTTCATCGTCGACAACACCATCTCGCACATCGGCCACGACTTTTACTACTACTTCGCCGACCGCCTGCGTGCCACCAGCCGCCTGGATTTCAACCTGGTGGTACGCGAACGCCCGGATGCCCGCTGGGGCAGCCTGGTGACGGTGGAGTTCGAGCGCGACGTGCTGTACCGGCGCTTCCTGCCGCCCAACGTCACCCAATTAAAAGAAGAGGCCGTCGCGGCCGCCGACCTGGTCAAGCAGGAGGTGATCCAGCGCAAGCTGCAGCGCCTGCTTCAGGACACCACTGATCTGGAGAGGGACGAGCTATGAACACTCGCATCGCGCACTGCATCGCCGCCGGCTTGCTGGCCAGCGCCTTCGCCGCCCAGGCCACGGAACTGGTGTACACCCCGGTCAACCCGGCCTTCGGCGGCAACCCCCTCAACGGTACCTGGCTGCTGAACAACGCCCAGGCGCAGAACGACTACGACGACCCCGACCTCAAGGACCGCACCTCCGCCTTCGGCGGCACCTCGGCCCTGGAGCGTTTCAGCAACCAGCTGGAGTCGCGGATGTTGTCGCAGCTGCTGGACAACATCAGCAACGGCCAGACCGGCAGCATGGCCACCGACGCGTTCCTGATCGATGTGCTCGACGACTCCGGTGCCTTGAGCATCAGGGTCACCGACCGCGCCACGGGAGAAATTTCGATCATTGAGGTCAGCGGCCTGAACCCCTGAGAGGGAAGGGCTTTTTGTTGGGGAGAGAAACCATGAAACGTCTGCTGAGCGCTTTGCTGATCCTCGCCACCCTGCAGGGCTGCGGCCTGCGTGAACCGATGCCGGCCGAACAGGACTCGGAAACCCCGACCCTGACCCCGCGGGCCTCGACTTACTATGACCTCATCAACATGCCCCGGCCCAAAGGCCGGCTGATGGCAGTAGTCTACGGCTTCCGTGACCAGACCGGGCAGTACAAGCCGACCCCGGCCAGCTCGTTCTCCACCAGCGTCACCCAGGGTGCGGCGAGCATGCTGATGGACGCCCTGAGCGCCAGCGGCTGGTTCGTGGTACTGGAGCGCGAAGGCCTGCAAAACCTGCTGACCGAACGCAAGATCATCCGCGCCTCGCAGAAAAAACCCGACGTGGCCGAGAATATCGCGGCGGAACTGCCACCTTTGCAGGCGGCCAACCTGATGCTCGAAGGCGGCATCATCGCCTACGACACCAACGTGCGCAGCGGCGGGGAGGGGGCGCGTTACTTAGGGATAGACATCTCCCGTGAGTACCGGGTGGATCAGGTCACGGTCAACCTGCGCGCGGTGGATGTGCGTACCGGGCAGGTGCTGGCCAACGTGATGACCAGCAAGACCATCTACTCAGTGGGGCGCAGTGCCGGGGTATTCAAATTCATCGAGTTCAAGAAACTGCTGGAGGCGGAGGTGGGGTACACCACCAACGAACCGGCGCAGCTGTGCGTGCTGTCGGCGATCGAGGCGGCGGTGGGGCATCTGCTGGCGCAGGGGATCGAGCGGCGGTTGTGGCAGGTGGCAGGCGATGCGGGGGAGGGTAAGGCAGGGGTGGACAAATACCTGAGTCAGTCGCAGCCGCAGTAATGTCGGGAAAATTAGGTGTACAACCATGGCCTCACAGACATAGGCGCATTTGTTGCAACTTACCTATGTCTGTGAGGCCATGGTTGTACGCCTTGCTGCATGTCTTGAGACAAGTGGTGCGGGCGCGAGCGCTACGCTGAGTTGTTTGCCAACGCAGCTCACCCTGCCTTACGCAGCGTCAAATTAATCCGCCGTTCCCCCATCCGCGGATGCACGCCCGGCTTGATCGGCATGACCCCATGAAATCGCAACCGGTCCTCGCCACCCCAGACCAGCACATCGCCATGATTCAACGGGATCCGCTGCGTCCGGTCCGAGCGCTGTAGCCCTCCGAACAGAAACACCGCCGGCAACCCCAGTGAAATCGACACGATCGGCTGCCCAAAATCTGCTTCATCGCGGTCCTGGTGCAGGCTCAGGCGGGTGCCGGGCAGGTACTGGTTGACCAGGCAGGCATCCGGCACAAACCCGTCGAAGCCAGCTGAGGCTGCAGCGCGACCGGCAAGGTCCAGCAGGACCTGGGGAAGGGCAGGCCAGGGGTTGCCGCTGACGGGGTCGGTTGGGCTGTAACGGTAGCCCTTGGTGTCACTCACCCAGCCCAGCGAACCGCAATTGGTCAAGGCCACCGCCATGTTCAAACCGCCCGGCGTTTGCATATGCCGCAATGGAGCAGCGCGCAGGACCGGGCGCAGGGCGTCAAGCAGTGGCTCCATTTCGGCCAGGGCGAAACCGGGCAGCAGCACGGTGTGGCTGGCCAGGCGTTGCGGTTGGGAACCGAACAGGTCGAGGTCGGACTGGATCATGATGGTAGCGCTGGGATGTAGTGCAGCCATTCTAACGCTGCCAGCGCTGTTGGCCTATTCGCGGCCATCTCTGTGGGAGCGGGCTTGCCCCGCGAACACGGGCGAAGCCCATGTCATCCAGCGCGGTGTCTGCTTCGCGGGACAAGCCCGCTCCCACAGGGTACGCGGCGTTCTCAGACTCGCTCTTGGCGCGGCGGCTATAGCAGAAAAAAAGGAACCGCAGCGCCAGGGAGAGTAGACGCCGCGGTTCAAAGGGGGAGCTGCTTACCGCTGGGTAGCCGTGGCCGTGTTGCCATTGCCCATCTGGGTAATGGTGGCGCTCTGGTTGGCGCCGGCCTGGTCGACGATGGCCTTGTTGTTGTTGCCGCCCTGGGTCACGTAGGCGACGTTGGCGGTGTCGGTCTGCTTGATGTTGGCGTCGTTACCGCTGCCGTATAGCTGGGTGGTGTAGCTCTGGTTGGCGTAGCCGGACTGGTCGAGGGTGATGGTGCTGCCGGTGCCGTTGGTGTCACCGGTGGCGTAGTTGTCGGTGCCGCGTTGGTCGGCGACCAGGATGTTGTCGGTGCCGTTCTGCTCGAAGTACAGCTCGTTGTTGCTGTCGGCCTGCTTGGTTTCCATCGAGTTGTTGGTGCCTTTCTGGCCCAGGGTGGCCATCTGCAGGCTGCCGTTCTGAGTCAGGTTGACGGCGTTGCCGGTGCCTTTCTGGTTGATCACGGCAGTCTGGTCACTGCCGAACTGGCCGCCGAGTTTCTCGCCCTTCCAGTTGCTGGCCATCACCTTGTTGCCGGTGCCCTGGGTGGTGATGGTCAGGCTCTGGTTGTCACCGTTCTGGTAGGTGAAGTGCAGGTTGCTGGTGCCTGTCTGGGAGATGTTGGTGTTGGAGTTCGTGGTCTCGAACTGGTCGGACCAGCTGGCGTTGGACTTGCCCTGTTGGTACAGGCTGGCGGTGTTGTCGTTGCCCAGGCTCTGGTCAATGTAGGCTTCGTTGAGCTGGCCATTCTGGTTGACCGTGGCCTGGCTCCCGACCTGGGTGTCCTGCCACACTTCGGCCGAGTTGCCGGTGCCGTTCTGGTCGATGGCGATGATGCCGCCGGTGCCGTCGCGTTGGTCGCCATAAGCCCAGTTCTGCTTGCCTTGCTGGTAGACCTCGATGGTGCCGTCGTTGTGCGTCAGGTGTTCGGCGGCCGCGTAGTTGTCCTGACCGTCCTGGTTCACCAGGCTCTTGTTGTTGCTGCCGCCGAACAGCTGCTCGACGAAGGCTTCGTTGCGCTGGCCGTTCTGCCGGGTGGTGGCCTGGCTGCCCAACTGGGCATCCTGCCACACGGTCGAACGGTTCTCGGCGCCTTGCTGCACTTGCAGGGCCTCGTTGTTTTCACCCACCGATTGGCTGGCGAAGGCGTCGTTGTAGGCGCCCGCGGCCTGCTGGGTGATCTGGCTACCGTTCTCGAACAGCTGTTCGCCGTAGCCGGCGTTGAACGAGCCGCTGGCGCTCTGGTCGATGTAGCTGGTGCTGCTTTCCTGCACGGCCAGGTGGTTGTGGCCCTTGCCGCTCTGGGTTTGGGTGGCGGCGGCGAAGGGGGCGACCGTCTGCTTGACCTCGGCGATGTTCTGGTTGCCAGTCTGCGACTGGGTCGAGGTGCTGTCGGCTGCCATGACCTGGCCGGCAAGGGCCAGGACGATAGCGGCGCTTAAAGGAGCGAGCTTGAACATGGTGGTGCCTCCAGGTCTATCGGTATTGAGTGATCTGCACATGCTGGCCATTGCCGGCTTGGGTCACCGAGCTGTTCAGGCCCGAGCCGGCCTGCACGATGCTGGCGCTGTTGTCGTTGCCGATCTGCTCGATGCTGGCGTTGTTGCTGGTGCCGCTCTGGCGGATCGACGCGCTGTTGCCATTTCCCTGTTGGCTGATGCTGGCCATCAGGTCACTACCTTCTTGCAGGATGTACGCCTCTTGCGCCCCCCCGGCCTGGACGATGCGGCCCAGCAGGGCCTGGCCGTTCTGATCGAGGGCGGCGCGGTTGCCCGAGCCCTGCTGCTCGATCACCGCCACCTGGCCGGCACCAACCGGCAGCAGGCGGATGATCACCGGGTCGCCGAGGTCGCTGCCGGCCGCTAGGTCGGCGTTGTCCATCAGGTCGTCGGCCTGGGCCTGGGCGGCGAGGGCCAGGCACAGCAGCAAAGGGTTCAGGCGCTTCATGGCGTTCTCCCGGCCTCACTGCACGGTCACGTTGACGGTGCGGCTGGTGCCTTGGCTGGTGGTGATGGTCGCCGTCGGTGCTGCGGTTGGGATCACCGTGGTGCTGTTGCTGACTGCCAGTCTCCAGCGACCGGTCACCGGTACCGTGGTGGTGCCCAGCGTCTGCACGCCGGTGCTGGTGGTCACGCGCACGGTGATGGTGTTGCCGGTGGTCACCGAGGACGTACCGCTGATGTCCCAGTTGAAGCGGTTGTTGGAACGGGCCTGGACCGTCGCTGCAGTGACCGCGAAGGTCTCGGCCGCAGGGCGGGGCGACACGTTGACCGTGACGGTGCCGGGGTTGGACAGCGCACCGAGTGAGTCACGCACCCGGAAGGTGAAGGTCGTGCTGAACGCCGTGGTGACTGTGGCCGGTGGGGTGTAGGTCACGGTGCTGCCGTCGGTACTGACCGTGCCGCGACCGGCTGGCGGTTGCGTCACGCTGGCAATTACCAGCGGGCCATTGCCCTCTGGGTCCGCCGCACCCGTCAGGGCGTTGATGGTCAGCGGTACACCCAGTGTCGCTACGGTTTGCGCCGCTACGGTGGGTGGCTGGTTGGGAGCGACGTTGACGGTCACGGTCGCGGGTGTCGACTTCAGACCTTTGGCGTCCACCGCCTGGTAGGTGAATGTGGCCACCAGAGGCTGCGTAGCACCTGCAGGCGGGGTGTAGGTCACCGAGGTGGTGCCGTTGAGTACGACGCCGCCCAAGCCCGTGCCGGGTTGGGTGAGGTCGCTGATGGTCAGCGGCACATCGCCGTCTGGGTCGCTGTCGTTCTGCAGCAGGTTCAGCGTCAGCGGTACACCGACGCTGGTGCTGCCGTTGTCGGCTTGCGCCAATGGCGGCTGGTTGGCAGCTTCGACCGGCGCATTGCCGACCACGATTACCGGCTCCACATCGCTGCCGCCATGGGACGATTTGATGGTGACGGTAGCCGGTGGCTGGGCCAGGTCGTTGATGGTCAGGCTCTGCAGGGTGCCGGACTTGGACATCCGGCCATAGCCCTGGGCGAGCAGGTCGGGAATGACCACCTCATCGCTGGAGCGCGCTTCGATCACCAGGCGTTTGTTGGCCCAGTCGTAGCGCGCAGTGCTGACCTTGACCACGTCGGTCAGCTTGCTCGACAACGCGGTCGGACGGGTGCCGCCGGTAGTCGTGCTGGCAGTGACCACCACCACCGGTGGCGGCGCGGTCTGGCTGAGCTGTTGGCTGAAGAACAACCCGTTGTTATCCGACAGCAGGCTGAACTGGCAAGGCGAGGGCGGCGTACCAATGAGTGCCAGGCCATTGCGCAGGCACACGCTGGCATCGTTGGGTGCCTTGGCAAAGACTTCCACACGGGTGCCTGCACCATTGCGCGAGTAACTGGCGCGCTCGAGGGTGACTGGCGTTTGTGCGCGCTGGTCGAGGGCCTTGCCCGACACCGTGAACACGTTGGTCTGGATGGCCCCGGGCGGGCCTTCGATGCGAACGAAGTTGGTGTTGAACGGGCTGCCGGTCACCGCTTCGGTCAGGTTGGGGTCACCGATGAAGGTTTCGGTAGCACCGGTGTCGGGGTTGACTTCGGTGTACGGGCCGCCGACGCCTCGTAGCCATGGGCCGAGGTTACCGTTGAGCGGGCCGGTAAAGTTGCCCGGGGCGCCGATGCCAATGTCGCGAGTGATGTTGATCGCCCTGCGGCCGGCGGTGGTGACGTTGACCGTCTCTACGCCGTACGGGTGGGTGATGGTATAGGTGCCGGTGCGCGGCACCGAGGCGCGGATGCGGATACGGGCAAAGCTCTGCTGGTCGCCATCCACCGGGTTTTCCGACGCGAATGCAGCTTCCAGCCCCGCCACATAAACTTCCAGCTCGTAGCCGCTGTTACCGACTTGAGGGATCTCGGTTTCGGCCAGGAACCAGAACATCTCTGGCGGCCAGTTATCTGGGAACACCAGCGGCAGCGCGTCGTCATACACGCCCGGTTCCGGCAGCAGGGTGCACATGTAGGCCGGAGCACCGGGTGCGCCAGGCGCCCGGGTGCTGGTGGCGCGTGACTGGCACAACTCCAGAGACAGGTCGTTGGCGTCCTTGTACCACATCGGGTAACCACCGGTGGCAAAGGTGTAGGGCCCAGGGTCGACATCGGACAGAGCGGCCCAGGCCGCGCTGGTGACAGTGAGGGAGAAACCGGCGGCCAACAGCGCGCGGCGTTGCCAAGTGTTCATGCTGCCTCCTTGAAGGCGGAGCCTTTGTCTGTTCATGGCACCAGCACCACGTCTTCGCTGTCGCTACCACCGTTGGCGCTGGTGACCTGCACCTTGGCGGGTGGGATGGGCGACAGAGAGGTGTTGAGGGTTTTCACGGCACCGTTGCCGGCCAGGTTGCCGATGAACGTGCCGTTCCCAGTACGGGCGCTGAGCACGGGCGGGCTGGTTTCGTCACTGGTGCTGGCCACCAGGGTCAGCTGGCCGCTGGCCAGGCTGAATTCGGCGCGGCTGATGGTGACCAGGTCGGTCAGCGGCAGGTTGGCGGTGGTCACACTGCTGGTGGGGATCGCCACACTGTTGTCGGCGCTGAGCACCAACGTGGCCGGTACGATCGGGTTGAGCACCGATTGGGCATACCAGGCGCCGGTACCGTTGGCTTCGGTGAGGCTGAGATTTGGCGTCTGGCTCGTCAGTGTGACGCTGGCCGGTGGTGGCGGGGCCATGACGAACACATCCTGCTGGGCACGCAGGTCGCCGTTCTCGGTGTGCCGTGAGTAGGTGCTGCGCAGCGGCATCAACGGGGTCGGCCGGGCGACATCGGAGAGTTTGCCGGAAATCGAGAACAACTCGGTGCGCAGGTCGATGCCGCCAGGGCCTTCGATACGCACGAAGTTGGTGTTGAATGGGCTACCAGTGACACGCTCTTCCAGGTTGGGGTCGCCGATGAAACGTTCACTGCCCTCGGTGTAAGGGCCATTGACGCTGCGCAGGAACGGCCCGACATCACCCTTGAGCGCGCCGCTGAAGTCACCAGCGCCAGCAATGCCGATGTCACGTGTCATGTTGATTGCCCGGCGCCCGGCGGCGGGCACGTCGAACACGTCGACGCCGTAGGGGTGGGTAACCACGTAGGTGCCGGCGGTCGGCACATCGACGCGAATCCGTACGCGGGCGAAACTCACCTGGTCGCCTTCGACCGGCTCCTCGGCGGCGAACGCCGCTTCGATCGCCGTGCCGTAGCTCAGGTCGATGCCGCGGGCGGCGTCGACGATGGCGGCGTCGGCGGTGAACCAGAACGCTTCGTCGGGGAAGTTGCTGGGGAAGACGATGGGCTGGGTGTCGTCGAACACGCCGGGTGTCGGCAGCAGCGTGCACATATAGGCCGGTGCCCCGGGGGCACCGCCGGCACGTGAGCTAACGGCCTTGGTCAGGCACAGGTCCAGGGTTCGCCCATGCGAGTCCTGGTACCAGGCGGCAAAACCGCCATTGGCGGGGTTGTAGGGACCGGTGTCGACGGCATACAGCGCTGCCTGGGCCGGTAGCTGGAGCATGCTGGCGAGGATCGCCACGGCCAGCGGGGTGGGTTTCGGTCGGTGCATGAGTCAACTCCTCCTGCAAACGGGCCCATGGACTTGGGGCGTCTGGTAGAGGAACGGCAACTGCCGTGCCAAGTGTTGGAAAATGGGCTGGAGGGCGTGTGGGGCTTGGGCTTTAGGTTTTGGCTCGATGGTCTTGCACGTGTGCGGATGGGGGGTGTTCCCCAGGGTTGGGGGGTGGGATTGGTGGTGGAATTGGGGGGGCAAGGCTTAGGATTTGCCACGCGGCGCTAATGACTCCCAGAAAATTCTCCCGCACACTGCGAAAAAATCCCAAGCCCGTGACCCCCACCCGTGAGGGGTTATAGCCGGAGCGAAAAATGGCGCGACAACAACAACCATACGCCCAAGATCCGCTGCACGAATCCCGCCAGGCCCGGCTCAAGCTGGCCAGCGAAGGCGAGCTGCCCATGGGCATGCTGCGCGACGAAATCGACGCGTCCTGGCGCCGCAGCCTGGGCCATGGCCTGGATTGCCTGCAGGGCGAGCAGGTCGGCCTGGGCCTGCAACACGGCCATGACCTGCGTGCATTGCTGGAACACAATCGGCTGCTGGTCGATGCCGTCACCCCCGAACTGGACTACCTGGTCGCACGCCAGGGCAAGGCCGGGATCATCATCCTCGGCGACGCCCAGGCCAACGTGCTGGCCATCGAAGGACAAACCCACGTCCTCGAACGCGAAGGCCTGCGCGACCTGCACCCCGGCAGCTGCTGGAGCGAGTCGCTGCGCGGCACCAACGCCATCGGTACGGCGGTGGTGGAAGGGCGGCCGACGCTGATCAACTGCGGCGAACACTACCTCGACCGGCTCAGTCCCTTTGCCTGTACTTCGGTACCGCTGCGCGACCCGAATGGCGAGGTGATCGGCGTGCTTGACGTCACCCGCGAAGGCAACCTGGCCCAGCCCCAGGACAGCATGACCCTGCTGATGCTGGCGGCCGGCAATATCGAAAGCCGGCTGTTCGGCCTGTGTCATCCCGAGCACCTGGTGCTGGCCTTCCACAGCCGCCCGCAATACCTCAATAGTGCCTGGCACGGCCTGCTGGCGCTGAGCCTGGACGGTGAAGTGCTGGCCGCCAACGACAACGCCTGCCAGCTGTTGCAGGTGCCGCGCCAGGGCCTGATCGGGCGGCGCAGCAGCGACCTGCTGGGTGAGCGTTCGCCGGCCTTTATCGCACGCCTGTGGCAGGGCGGCGTGAGCAGCGTGCAGACCGCCAAGGGCGAGTTTTTCTTCCGTGCTTTGCAGCTGCCGCGCCATGGCCAGTTGAACGGCAACGTGGCACCGAGCAAACCGACGCTGGCCAACAAATCACCGGCCTTGGACGCCCTCGCCGGGGGCGACGCACGCCTGGCTCGCAACTTGCGCATGGCTCGCCAGGGCCTGGGCAATGGCTTGCCGGTATTGCTGCTGGGCGAGACCGGTACCGGCAAGGAAGTGGTGGCGCGGGCCTTGCACCAAGCCAGTCCACGGGCCGACAAACCCTTCGTTGCGGTCAACTGCGCGGCCATTCCCGAAGGGCTGATCGAGTCGGAGCTGTTTGGTTACCGCGAGGGTGCGTTCACCGGCTCGCGCCGGGGCGGCATGGTCGGGCGGTTGATGCAGGCCCACGGTGGCACGCTGTTCCTCGACGAGATTGGCGACATGCCGCTGGCCCTGCAGGCGCGCCTTTTGCGGGTGTTGCAGGAGCGTCGGGTGGCACCGCTGGGCGCGGCCGACGAGCAGGACATCGACGTGGCCCTGATCTGCGCTACTCACCGTGACCTCAAGCGGCTGGTCCACGAGCAGCATTTTCGGGAAGATCTTTTCTATCGGGTCAATGGTGTGTCGTTGCGCTTGCCCCCGCTGCGCGAACGCGATGACCTGGCAATCATTATTCAGGGCCTGTTGGACAAGGCGGGTGCCAAGGGCGTCACGCTCGACCCGGCACTTACCGCGATGCTCGAAGGCTTCGACTGGCCAGGCAACATCCGCCAGCTGGAGATGGTCGTGCGCACGGCGCTAGCCATGCGCGAGGACGGGGAGGATCAGCTGACCCTCGATCACCTGACCGACTGCCTGCTTGATGAACTGGCCAGCGGCACGGCGCCCTCCGGGAGCCTGAAGGACAATGAGTTGGAGCTGATCCGCGAAGCTCTGGCCCGCCATCAGGGCAATGTCTCGGCCGCCGCCGAAGCGCTGGGGATCAGCCGGGCGACGCTGTATCGCAAGCTCAAGCAATTGCGGGGCTGACATGGGCGGCTTGTTCGCAAGGCTGGTCGAGACCAGCGACCCCGTCCTCATGCGCCAGGCGCTGGCCTGGCTGTATGGTTTCGTCCGCCCCCAGCGGCGTGCTATCGGCGTGCTGCTGGGCTTGTCCCTGGGCGCCTCGGTCCTGGCCCTGGCGCAACCTTGGTTGGTCAAGACGCTGATCGACCAAGGCTTGTTGGCCAAAGATTACCAGACGCTTTGGCACATGGCCGCGATCATGATCGTCGCCGGCCTGCTCGGCACTGTGCTGGCGGGCGTCAACCGCTACCTGCACACGCGGCTGTCAGGGCGCATCCTGTTTGCCCTGCGCGATGACCTTTACCGCCATCTGCAGCAGTTGTCGCCGACGTTCTATGGGCGGCGGCGCACCGGCGACATCCTGTCTCGGCTGGATGGCGACGTTGCGGAAATTCAACGCTTTGCCGTGGACTCGCTGTTCTCGGCGGTGTCGGCGGTGATCGGCCTGGTGGGCGCGGTGGCGTTGATGTTGCTGCTGTCGTGGCAGCTGTCGCTGCTGCTGGCGCTGTTGATCCCGATCGAAGTGCTGTGGCTGCGCTGGATGCGGCGCAAGGTCGAGCGCGAAGTGCGCAGCTTGCGCGAGCGTTCGGCGGATGTGTCATCGTTCCTGGTCGAGACGCTGCCGGCGATGAAGTTCATCCAGGCCGCCGGCCAGCAAGACCGCGAGGCCGGGCGCCTGGACCAGCTTGGGCAGGGCTACATGCGCCAGTTGCTCAAGGTGCAGGTCACCGAGTTCTTTACTCAGGCAATTCCGGGCACGCTGACGTCGTGGTGTCGCGCGTGTGCGTTTCTGGTCGGTGGCTGGTGGGTGATCCAGGGCACTTGGCAACTGGGCGCGCTGATCGCGTTCTCCACTTACATGGGCATGGCTGTTGGCCCGGTACAGAGCCTGCTGGGGCTCTATGTAGCGGTGCAGCGCATGGCGGTCAGCCTGGGCCGGGTGATGGAACTGAAACAGGAACCCGTAGCGGTGCGCGAAGCTCAGGCGCCTCGGCCGATGCCACATGGCCCCGGTGAGCTGCGCCTTGAAGGTGTGCACTTTACCCACGACGGCCGTCAAGGGGCGGTGTTGGAGGATGTCCACGCCTGCGTGCCAGGCGGTTTGAAAGTGGCCATCAGCGGGGCCTCCGGTGTCGGTAAATCGACCCTGATCGACCTGTTGCAACGCTTCTATGACCCTGACACCGGGCGCATCCTGCTCGATGGCGTGGACCTGCGCGAACTCGATTTGGCTGCGTTGCGCCAGCGTATTGCCGTCGTTAGCCAGGACATCGTGCTGTTCCGTGGCACCTTGGCGCAGAACCTCGCCTACGGCGCACCCCAGGCCAGCCGTGAGGAGCTTGAGCGGGTGGTGCGCCTGGCGCAGCTCGATACCTTGGTCGACAGCCTGCCGTTGGGCCTGGACGGCTTGCTCGGTGAGCGTGGCCAGCAGCTCTCCGGCGGGCAGAAACAACGTATCGCGATTGCCCGCGCCGTGCTGCAGGCCCCGTCGATCCTGGTGCTGGACGAGGCCACCTCGGCTGTCGACGAAGCCACTGAGCGCGAAGTGATCGCTGCCATCGACCGGTTGTTCGCCGGGCGCACCCGCATTCTGATCAGCCACCGTGCATCGACCCTCGCCGATGCCGACTTGCGTTTGCATCTGCAAGGCGGGCAGTTGCATATACTGCCGCAGGAGGCCACTGAGCATGGCCAATGAACTACGGGTCGGCGTGATTGACAGTGGCTACTCACCCGAACAGGCCCAGAGCGTGGTCGCGTCGCGGCGTTTCTGGCTGGAAGGCGGTGTATTGCGTGAGGGTGAACCTGAGCCGGACCGGCTGGGCCATGGCAGCGCCGTGCTGGCTCGCCTGCAAGAGGAAGCGGGCCAGGTGACACTGTTGGCAGCTCAGGTATTCACTGGGCAGGGCATCACCAGCGCCTTGCAGGTTGCCGCCGCGCTGTTGTGGCTGGCCGAGCAGGGCGCAACGCTGATCAACCTGAGTCTCGGTCTGCAGCAGGATCGGCCGGTGTTACGCCAGGCCTGTGCCGAGGTTCAGGCTGCTGGTGTGCTGCTTTGTGCGTCGAGCCCGGCGCAGGGTAATGCGGTGTACCCTGGCGCTTATCCTGATGTCATCCGCATGACCGGCGATGCCCGCTGCGCCCTGGGGCAATGGTCGTGGCTGAACAGTGCCCAGGCCGATTTCGGCGGTTACGTGGGCGAACGCAGCATGGCGGGAGCCAGCTTGGGTTGCGCTGCGCTGACCGGGAGGATCGCGGCGCTGTTGCAGCAATATCCCGGCCTTGAGCGCGAGCAGGTGCTGGCCTGGCTGCAAACCCATGCGGCCTTCGTTGGCCCTGAACGGCGAGGTGTGGGCAATGCCTGAGCCGCAGATTTTGGTATTGGGGGCCGGGCCTGCCGGCGCAGCCACGGCAATGGGTCTGCGTCGGCTCGGCTATCCGGTGACGGTGGTCTCCGACTGGCGGCGCTTCGCGGCCGTGGAAGGCGTATCGCAACGGGTACTGGAGGGCCTGCGCCATGCAGGCCTGGGTGGCGCCTTGGGTGAAGCGGCGATGCCGGCGACCCGTCAGGTGCGCTGGAACGGCGAACGCCTGCAGATGAACCAGGAATTTCTGCTCGACCGGCAACGCTTCGACTGTGCCTTGCGAGAAGACCTTGCGCGTGCGGGCGTGACGCTGGTCGAGGGGCGTATCCGTGAAGTGGCGAAACAGGTACGCCTGGACGATGGGCAAATTCTGCACGCCGACTTTCTGGTAGAAGCGCGTGGCCGGCAGGCACCGTTGGCGGCTGATCGCCTGCGCGGTCCGGAAACGATCAGCCTGCTCAATCTGTGGCAAGGCGAGCCTGGAATACCGGCTTCGGCGGTGGAAAGCCTGGACGATGGCTGGGCCTGGATGGCCAGGTTGGCCGATGGGCGCTGTTATTGGCAGATCACCCTCAATGCCGAAGGCGTACCGGGTAAAGCCGAACTACCGGAATACTGCGCAGCACGTCGACGTGCGTCAGCGTTGGTGGCTGAGTTGTTCGACGCGCGCGCATTGGAGCCTGCGCAGGTGCATGCCCGCAGCAGTACGGCAATCCTTGCCGGGGATTGCGTGGGAGAAGGCTGGATCCGGGTAGGCGATGCTGCCATGGCAGTTGACCCACTTTCGGGGAACGGCATTTTCCAATCGCTGTCATCGGCGCTGCAGGCGCCCGTGGTGATCAACACCTTGTTGCGTCGGCCCGAGCGAGCCGCTTTGGCGCGGCAATTTCATCAGCAGCGGGTCGAGCAGTTGTTCATGCGCTTTGCGCGGATCGGGCGGGATTTTTATGGTCAGGAGCAGGCTCGCGCAGAGCAACCGTTCTGGGCGAGGCGGCGGGAATGGCCGGATGCGCAGCCATTGCATCTGGCGGCGGACTGGCGGGCGGTACGGGTAGAACGCAGGCCCGTGTTACGGGAAGGCTGGGTGGATGAGGCCGAAGTGGTTGTGACGGCGGATCAACCGCTGGGCGTTTGGCATCTGCAAGGGGTCGAGCTGGCGGCCGTGGTGCGGGCGGTGCAGTCCGGACAGGGGGTGGAATCGACCCTGATCGGCCTTTCTGCTACCGATCAGCTAAGGCTGCGGCGGTGGCTGGCAGAGCAAGGTTGTCCCTGAAAACAGGGGGCCGCAGAGCGGCCCCAGCCTGCCGGATCAGAAGAAAGTCCCGACCACCAGTTGCAGGTAAGCCCCGCTATCCCGGCTCCCCATCTGCGTCCCACCATTGCCCGCACTGCGCTCTGGCTTGTAGAACCCCACCAACGGGCTGATCAGCAGGTGCTCGTTGACCATCCATTCCACATACAGGTCCAGCTCGCGTCCACCGAGGTTGCCCTGGTCGGTGTCGAGCGTATCGAAGTCGAAGTACAACGCCCCCACCGTCAGGTTATCCCGGGGCTTGCCCTTGAGCGCCACGTGATGCACCTGGCTGTTGCTGTTGAACGGCCCGGCATAGTTGGCCGCCACTTCCCCCTGAAACCAGGTGCCGTAGCCTCGGCTCAGGCCATAGAACAGGGGATCGAAGTCCTCTGAAAAACGGCTGTAGCGATACGTGGCGGTGGGCGTCCAGGGCAGTTCCGAGAATGTCCAGTTACCTTCCAGGTACCAGGCGTCCTCGCGCCCGTCAGTGCGGTCCTGGGTAACGTACTCACCGGCCAGTTCCAGGTCTTTCACTCCCAGATTACCGCGCCCACGCAGGCTCACCGTGTCCATGCCATCGCGGTGTTCCAGGCCCATGATCTGCGCGTAACGTTGATCGACGTCCAGGCCGCGGATCCAGCTGAGGCCGACTGTGCCGGCGTCTGCGACATGCTCGATGTTGGTCACCGCCAGCGACGTATCGGCCTGGTAGTGATTATCGGATTTGAGCCATATCACGTCGCCACGCCAGCCGTGCTTACCGCCCAGGCGCAGCACCGCGGTGCGGTCGAAAGCCTTGCGCGCGGCCAGATAATAGGCGCCGCCGCGGTCGAAGTTGGCACCCAGGTCGACATTGCCCAGGTTGACCGGGTCACCCTGGATCAGGAATCCGTCACCCAAAGCCACCACCTGACGGCCACCGGAGATGTCCACGCCATCCTCGCCCAACGCAGGGAACAGATTGGCCGAACGCCAGCCCAGGTACAGGTCTTCGATGGCTGTACGGCGTTCGTCGCCGAGGGTCAGGCCAGCGGCATCGCCATCGCCCCAGGTGGCCGAACTCAGCAGGTTGAAAGCGCCATACAGGGCGCCGCTGTCGGCAAGCGCCTGGCTACCGCTGAGGCCGTACTTGACGTAGCCCTCGCGCCAGTTGCTGCTACCTGGTTGACGGTTGCCGGCCTGGTTGTAGCTCTCGTCGCTGTTGAAGATACCGAACAGCGCTTCGAGGTCGGCGCTCAAGGTAGTGCCGTTGTGATTGTAGAGTTCGTGGGCTTGGCTGAGCGGGGTGGCCAGCAGTAGGGCCAATGTGCAGGCGAGCGAGTGCCTCATGGTGTGCTCCATGTTTTCTTGTTGTTTTTTGAGTTGTCTGTGCTGGCCTCTTCGCGGGGCAAGCCCGCTCCCACAAAGACTGCGCAAACCCTGGTGGGAGCGGGCTTGCCCCGCGAAGAGGCCGAAACAGATTGAGGGTCAGAGCTTGATCAGCACCGATTTGAGTTCGGTGTAATGCTCGATTGCCGCCGCGCCCATCTCGCGGCCAACGCCGGACATCTTGTAGCCCCCGAACGGCAGGGCTGGGTCCAGGGCGCTGTGGCAGTTGACCCACACCGAGCCCGACTTGATGCGCGGGATCATCCGATGGACAGCAGCCAGGTCGTTCGACCAGATGCTGGCGCCCAGGCCGTAGGGGTTGTCGTTGGCCATGCCGATCACCTCGTCGAGATCATCGAACGGCATCGCCACCAGCACCGGCCCGAAGATCTCCTCCTGCACCAAGCGATGACGCTGGTCGACGTCGACGATCACCGTCGGCTTGACGAAATAACCCGGGCCAAAGCCTTCGCCGCCACAGGCAATGGTCGCGCCCAGTTCGCGGCCCAGTTCGATGTAACCGGTGACGCGGTCCTGCTGCTTGGCCGAGATCAGCGGCCCCATGTGCACGGCAGGGTCCAGGCCGCTGCCGAGCTTCATGCCGTCGGCGATACCGGCGATGTCCGCCACTACGTTGTCGAAGTGCTTGCGGTGCACGTACAGCCGGGAGCCGGCGCAGCACACCTGGCCCTGGTTGAAGAAGATCGCCGTGGCAGCACCGGCGGCGGCCTCCTGCAGGTTGGCGTCGGGCAGGACGATGGTCGGCGACTTGCCACCCAGCTCCAGGGTGACGCGGGTCATGTTGTCCATGGCCGCCTTGCCGATCAGCTTGCCGACCTCGGTGGAGCCGGTGAAGGTCAGCTTGTCCACGCCGGCGTGGCAGCTCAGCGCCGCGCCAGCGCCACTGCCGGTGCCAGTGATCACGTTGAATACCCCGGCCGGGTAGCCGGCCTCATCCACCAGTTCGGCAAGTTTGAGCGCAGTCAGCGGGGTTTCGTCAGCGGGCTTGAGCACCACGGTACAGCCGGTGGCCAGCGCCGGGCCGAGCTTCCAGCAGGCCAGCAGCAGTGGGAAGTTCCAGGCAACGATGGCACCCACCACTCCGACGGCCTCGCGGCGCACGAAACCATGGAACTGGTCGTTGGGCATCAACGGCATCGAGGCTTCGACGGTGCTACCCTCGATCTTGGTGGCCCAGCCGGCCATGTAGCGCAAGAAGTCGATGGCCAACTGCACGTCCATGACCTTGGCCACGGCGGCGCTCTTGCCGTTGTTCAGGCATTCCAGCTCGGCCAGCTGCTGCGCGTCGCGCTCCATCAGGTCGGCCAGGCGCCACAGCAAATTCTGCCGCTCGCGTGGGCGCACGCGGCTCCACGGCGAGTCGTCGAAAGCCTGGCGGGCGGCGCGCACGGCGCGGTCGACGTCTTCCAACTCGGCGGCGGGCACTTCGCCTAGCACCTCGCCGGTGGCCGGGTTGCGGAACGACAGGGTACGGCCACTGGCGGCGTCCTGCCAGTCGGCGCCGATGCGCATCTTCAGCTTGCGCTCGAGGAAGGCGCGGGTGGCGGGCAGGATGGGCAGGTCGGAAAGCATGGGGGCTGTGCCTCTTGTCATTGGATGTGGCGGGCACTGGCGCAATGGCCGTGCCAAACTCACCAAATGTGTGCAAGGTCTTGACTGCACTAGGTTTTGCTCTGATGCAAGGATGCAATTGCAGCGCTGCGCTGTTGCACATTGAGACGCTGTGAGACGGTGATTGAAACAGTGCCTGTCGCGGCCTCTTCGCGGGCAAGCCCGCTCCCACAGGGTCACCACATTGCCCTGTGGGAGCGGGCTTGCCCGCGAAGAGGCCTGCGCAGTTGGCGCTGTCTCAAGATGAAACACCCTGTCGCGAAATGGCACGCTCGAACGCGATTTGAGGAGGCGGCCACAGACCTGTTAGATCCACTAAGAAGCTGAAACACAACAACTTTTAAGCATGTGGCACAGTTTCTGTATCGCAACTGTCACATGCACACCTGCTGTACCAAAGCGTGCGAAAACCATAAGAACAACAACCGTGGAGGTCTGACCTTGAAGACGACTCGACTCCGGCGGCAGGCGGGCAAACTGGCGCTGGTCGCCGCCGCACTGCTGGGCACCCAGGCCATGGCGGCCGAGCAGGGCCCGAGCCTGTTGCAGAACAAGTGCATGGGGTGCCATATCCCCGAGGGCAACGATAGCTACAGCCGCATCAGCCATCAGCGCAAGACCCCCGAAGGCTGGCTGATGAGCATTGCTCGCATGCAGATCATGCACGGCCTGCAGATCAGCGACGACGACCGCCGCACCCTGGTCAAGTACCTGGCCGACAAGCAGGGCCTGGCGCCGAGTGAAACCGATGGCGTGCGTTACGCCATGGAGCGTCGGCTGAACACCGTAGAGCACTTCGACCCGCTGATCGGCGAAACCTGTGGCCGCTGCCACTCCGGTGCCCGGGTTGCCCTGCAGCGCCGCCCGGCGCAGGAGTGGGCGCACCTGGTCAATTTCCACCTCAGCCAGTGGCCATCGCTGGAATACCAGGCCCAGGCGCGTGACCGCGACTGGCTGGACATCGCCCTCAAGCAAGTGGTGCCGGAACTGGCCAAGCGCTACCCGCTGGAAGACGCGGCCTGGGCCGACTGGCAGAAGGCCAAACCCAAGGCCGAGACGCTGCCGGGGCAATGGTCGTTCAGCGGCCACATGCTGGCCAAAGGCGATGTGCGCGGGGTGATGACGGTCAGCCCCGACCAGGGCGATACCTTCAAGGTCGAAGTCAAGGGCGCCTACGCCGACGGAACGGCCTTCAATGGCACGGGTTCGGCGATTCTCTACAACGGCTACGAATGGCGTGGCAACGTCAAGGTCGGCGATGCCAACCTGCGTCAGGTGTTCGCCGCCCTGGATGGCGAGATGAAAGGCCGCATGTTCGAGGCTGAGCATGACGAGCGCGGGCTGGACTTCACGGCAGTGAAAGAGGGCAAGCCACGTCTGTTGGCAGTGCAGCCTGGGTTTATCAAGGCAGGCGGCGAAAGTGAGATTACCTTGGTCGGCAGTGACCTCAGCGGCAAGCCGGACCTGGGAGCAGGTGTAGAGGTGATCGAAGTATTGGAGCAGACCCCAACGCTGGTACGGGTCAAGGCACGTGCTGCCTCCGACGCCAAACCTGGCCAGCGTGAAGTCGCGGTCGGTACGTTGAAGGGCGGCAACCTCGCGGTCTACGACAAAGTCGAGGAAGTGAAGGTGGTGCCGGCATTCTCCATCGCCCGTATCGGCGAAAACGGCGCCTCGGTGCCAAAGGTGCAGGGGCGCTTCGAGGCCGAAGCCTGGGGCAAGGACGCCAGCGGCCAACCGCTGCGCATCGGCTACCTGCCGGCCACGTGGCAGGTCGAGCCGTTCAACGAACGGGCGGTCGAGGACGAAGACGTCAAGTTCGCCGGGCAGATGCAGGCAGACGGCGTGTTCGTGCCGGGCGGCGCAGGCCCGAACCCGGCGCGCAAGATGATGACCAACAACGCCGGCAACCTGAAAGTCATCGCCACCCTGGCTGACGGCGGGCAGCGTGGCGAGGGGCACATGATCGTCACCGTACAGCGCTGGAACAATCCGCCCTTGCCATAGGGGCCCGTTAGCAGACGCGTCAACCAACGGATCGATTATCAGGAGTCATCATGGGCGCACTACTGAACCTGGTCGAACGCAACCTGCACGAAGTGCAGGTTGATGCCGATCGCATGCTGTTCCATATCCCCAGCAGCTCGCTGTTCACCGCCGACGCGGTGACCGGGGGCATCATCGACACCCTGCGCCAGCAAGGCTGCTCCGCCGAGGAGCTGATGCAGCGCCTCGGCCAGCAGTTCGCCGGCAACGATATTCAGGAAACCCTGCACGAGCTGATCGCCCTGGAACTGGTCAGCGACGGCTCGCCGCTGACCCCGGAAATCGCCCTCAAGCAGGTCGAACGCACCGCGTTGAACACCGTGGTGCTCAACGTCAACACCGGCTGTAACCTCAGCTGCACCTACTGCTACAAGGAAGACTTGGACAAACCGTCCGCCGGCAAGAAGATGAGCGCTGCCACCGCCGAAGCTTCGGTTGAGATGCTGCTCAAGGAATCGCCCGATGAACAGCGCTACAGCGTGGTGTTCTTTGGTGGCGAGCCGTTGTCCAATCGGCCGTTGATCGAGCACATGGTCGCGTACTGCGAGCGGCGTTTCGCCGAAGCGGGCAAGCAGGTGGAGTTCATCATGACCACCAACGCGACCCTGCTCACCGAGGAGATCATCGACTGGCTCAACACCCACCGCTTCGGCCTGTCGATCAGTATCGACGGGCCCAAGACCGTACACGACCGCAACCGCATTACCGTGGGCGGGCAGGGCACCTATGACGTGGTGCGGCGCAAGGCCGACCTGTTGCTGTCGCGCTATACCAGCCGCCCGGTGGGCGCGCGGGTCACGCTGACCCGTGGCATCACCGACGTCGAAACCATCTGGAATCACCTGTTCAATGAAATGGGCTTCGCCGAAGTCGGCTTTGCTCCGGTCACCTCCGGTGACATGGCCGACTTCAACCTGACGGGTGAAGAGCTGGTGCAGGTATTCGCCAACATGAAGGCGCTTGGCCGCAAATACCTGGAGGCGGCGCTGGAACACCGCAACATCGGCTTCTCCAACCTGCACCAGCTGATTACCGACATCCACGAGGGCCACAAGAAAGCCTTGCCGTGTGGTGCCGGGTTGAAGATGCTGGCAGTGGACCATGAGGGCGAACTGAACCTTTGCCACCGCTTCACCGGCTCCAGCCTGCCGACCTTCGGCAACGTCCACCAGGGCGTGAAGCAGGCGCAGCTCAACGACTTCCTGTCCCAGCGCCTGGACCGCAGCAACACCGGCTGCGACAGCTGCCGCATCCGCAACCTGTGCTCCGGCGGCTGCTACCACGAGAGCTATGCGCGATACGGCGACCCCCAGCACCCGACCTACCACTACTGCGAGCTGATGCGTGACTGGGTCGACTTCGGCATCGAGGTCTACAGCCGCATCATGGCCGCCAACCCGGCCTTCATCGACCGCTACATCACCCCGCGGAAGGCGCATTGACATGAAGCACTTGAAGCCCCTGAACAACAAGGCGCGCATCCTTGAACAAGCCGCCGCCGAAGACCGTGTCGAGGAAGTCATGGCCATGAGCGCGGTGGCCGGCTGCACCGCCACCACCGACCCGGGTTGGGAAGTCGACGCCTTTGGCGGCGTCAGTTCGCTGTGCCAACCGATGGAAGCCGACCTGTACGGCTGCTCCGACCCTTGCTGGTGGCCGGCCCAGGTACCGGACATGATGAGCACCTACCAGGACTGGAACGCCCAGGCGACCAACTCCCAGGAAGACTGGCGCAACCTCGGCACCGTGTTCCCTAAAGACAAGTGACCGGCCCAACAAGAATGACAAGGGGAAACCGCATGAAACCTGGACTCTGCGCGCAACTCGCGCTCACCGTCGCCGCCACGGCATGCGCCTGGGCGGTACAGGCCGATGACACCGGGCCTGCGCTTACGGCCGGCAAGGAATACCTGATCGCCACCAACTACCCGAACAACCTGCACGTAGTGGATGTCGCCAGCGACACCCTGTACAAGAGCTGCCGCTTGCCCGACGCATTCGGCCCCGGCACTGCGATGATGGCGCCGGACAATCGCACGGCCTATGTGCTCAACAACCACTACGCCGATATCTACGGCATCGATCTGGACAGTTGCAAGACCACCTTCCACGCCAACCTGTCCAGCGTGCCGGGTGAGGTCGGCAAGTCGATGTACTCGTTCGCCATCAGCCCGGACGGCAAAGAGGTGTACGCCACGGTCAACCCCAGCCAACGCCTGAACGATCACTATGTGGTCAAGCCGCCGCGCCTGGAAGTGTTCCGCACGGCCGACGGTATCGATGCCAAGCCGGTACGCACCTTCCCGATGCCGCGTCAGGTCTACCTGATGCGCGCCGCTGATGACGGCAGCCTGTTCGTCGCAGGGCCGGATATCTACAAGATGGACGTCAACACCGGCAAGTACGCGGTGGCCTTGCCGCTGCGCAGTTGGAACCGCAAAGGCTACAGCGCGCCGGATGTGCTGTACTTCTGGCCGCACCAGAGCCCGCGCCATGAATTCTCGATGCTCTACACCATCGCCAAGTTCAAGGACGAGAAACAGGACCCCAACACCGCCGAGCTGCTGTACGGCTACCTGAGTGTCGACTTGAAAACCGGCAAGACCCATACCCAGGAGTTCGGCGACCTGACCGAGCTGTACTTCACCGGCCTGCGCTCGCCTAAAGACCCGAACCAGATCTACGGCGTGCTCAACCGTCTGGCCAAGTACGACATCAAGCAGCGTAAGCTGATCAAGGCGGCTAACCTTGAGCACACTTACTACTGCGTGACCTTCGACAAGAAGGGCGACAAGCTTTACCTGGGCGGCACCTTCAATGACCTGGCGGTGTTCGACCCGCAGACGCTGGAGAAGGTGAAGAACATCAAGTTGCCGGGTGGGGATATGTCGACCACTACGCCGCAGGTGTTTGTCAGGTAGTTCAGGGGTGGCCTTTTCGCGGGCAAGCCCGCTCCCACAGTGTCTTGCGCAAAGCCCTGTGGGAGCGGGCTTGCCCGCGAAAAGGCCGGTTCAATCGACACAAAAACAAGAGAACACCCATGCCCCAGCCAAGCTACTCCCAGGGCGACCAAGGCAAGCCCTTGCTCACCCACTGCATCGGCGACGCCTTCGACACCACCGTCGCCCGCTTCCCCGACCGTGAAGCGCTGGTCGTGCGCCACCAGGCACTGCGCTACACCTGGCGGCAACTGGCCGATGCCGTCGACCAGCACGCCCGCGCCCTCATGGCCCTCGGCGTGCAACCCGGCGATCGGCTGGGCATCTGGGCACCCAATTGCGCCGAGTGGTGCATCACCCAGTTCGCCAGCGCCAAGGTCGGCGCGATCCTGGTCAACATCAACCCCGCGTACCGCTCAAGCGAGCTGGATTACGCCCTGGGCCAGTCAGGCTGTCGCTGGGTCATCTGCGCCGACGCCTTCAAAACGTCGGATTACCACGCCATGCTGTTGAGCCTGATACCGGGCCTGGCGAAGGGCCAACCCGGCGCCTTGATCTGCGAGCGCTTCCCGGAGCTACGCGGGGTGGTGAGCCTTGCCGCAGCACCTCCCTCCGGTTTTTTGGCCTGGAACGATCTGCAAACCCGCGCCGCGGCGGTCAGCGTTGAAGCCTTGGCCGTGCGCCAGGCACAGTTGCAGCCCGGCGATCCGATCAACATCCAGTACACCTCCGGCACTACCGGTTTCCCCAAGGGCGCCACGCTCAGCCACAGCAATATCCTCAACAACGGCTACATGGTCGGCGAAAGCTTAGGCCTGACCGAGCACGACCGCCTGGTGGTACCGGTGCCGCTTTACCACTGTTTTGGTATGGTCATGGCCAACCTCGGGTGCATGACCCACGGCAGCACCCTGATCTACCCCAACGATGCCTTCGACCCGCTGGCCACCCTTCGCGCCGTGGCGCAGGAGAAAGCCACTGCGCTGTATGGCGTGCCCACCATGTTCATCGCCGAACTGGATCACCCGCAGCGCGGCGACTTCGACCTGTCGAGCCTGCGCACCGGGATCATGGCCGGTGCCACCTGCCCGATCGAAGTGATGCGCAGGGTGATCGACGAGATGCACATGGCCGAGGTACAGATCGCCTATGGCATGACCGAAACCAGCCCGGTGTCTTTGCAGACCGGGCCCGACGACGATCTGGAACGCCGGGTGACCAGCGTCGGTCGCACCCAGCCACGGCTGGAAAACAAAGTGATCGATGCCGACGGCAACACCCTGCCACGTGGCGAGATCGGCGAATTGTGCACCCGTGGCTACAGCGTCATGCTGGGCTACTGGAACAACCCCAAGGCCACTGCCGAAAGCATCGATGCCGAGGGCTGGATGCACACGGGTGACCTGGCGGTGATGGACGAGCAGGGGTATGTGCGCATCGTCGGGCGCAGCAAGGACATGATCATCCGCGGTGGTGAAAACATCTATCCAAGGGAGCTTGAGGAGTTCTTCTTCACCCACCCGGCCGTGGCCGATGTGCAGGTCATCGGCGTGCCGTGCAGCAAGTTCGGTGAGGAGATCGTCGCCTGGGTGCGGTTGCATCCGGGACATGTGGCCAGCGAGGAACAATTACGCGAGTGGGCGAGGGCGCGCATTGCGCACTTCAAGGTGCCCCGGTATTTCCGCTTCGTCGATGAATTCCCGATGACGGTGACCGGCAAGGTGCAGAAGTTCAGGATGCGCGAGATCAGTATCGAGGAACTGGCTATGGGTTAAGGTGATCAATGCGGGCCTCTTCGCGGGGCAAGCCCGCTCCCACATGGATCTGCGCCAGTATGGTGGGAGCGGGCTTGACCCGCGAAGAGGCCAGTGAACTCAACCACAAGCTCAGTGCTGCAGTAAATCCGGGCTATTGAAGTTGCTCAACCGAGGATCATCTTCGGCACATTCCAGCCCTTGCACCGGCTCCAGCAACAGCGCCTTCTGCAAACTCCGCTCACCCGCCGCCCAGGCCTGTTCCAGCACCGGCAGCAGCCTGCGCGGCAGCACGCTGAACATCGGTTGCCAATACCCGCACTGGCGCACCATGGCAGCACTGTCATGGCCCACCGCCAACCGCAGCAAATCGTCGATCAACCCCCGGTCGATCAGTGGCGCATCGCAGGCCAGCAGCACCACCCACTCGTGCCGCGCCGTCGCCAACCCGGCAATCACTCCAGCCAAAGGGCCTGGGAAGTCAGCTTCGTTGTCGGACACCAGCTGATCGGCAAATGGGCGGTAAAGGTCCTGGTTGCGATTGCAGGAAATCACCACATCGTCGCTGAGCGCCCGCACGGCCCGCTGCACATGCGCCACCAGCGGCTCACTCCGCCATTGCACCAGGCCTTTGTCACGCCCGCCCATGCGCTGGCCACGGCCACCGGCGAGGATGAGGATGGAGCAGGCGGGCAGGGGGGCAGTCATGAAAAAGGGTTCCGGGCAGTCGATGCCCGGAACCCTCTCATTCAACGCGATACTTGTCCAGTCAGGCTTCGCTGGCTTCGGTCTTATCGGTTCGAGCTTTCTTACGCGCTGCCAAACGCATCACCACCACAAAAAACACCGGCACAAACACCACCGCCAGCGTGGCGCTGAGCATCCCGCCAATCACCCCCGTGCCGATCGCCTGCTGGCTCGCCGAGCTGGCGCCGGTGGCGATGGCCAGCGGCACAACGCCAAGGATGAAGGCCAGCGAGGTCATGACGATCGGCCGCAAGCGCAGGCGCGCGGCCTGGATGGCAGCGTCGACGGCATCCACACCCTGGTCCACCAGGCTCTTGGCGAACTCGATGATGAGGATGGCATTCTTCGCTGACAGACCGATCAGGGTGATCAGGCCAACCTTGAAGAACACATCGTTGGGCATGCCGCGCAAGGTCACGGCCAGCACCGCGCCGAGCACACCGAGCGGCACCACCAGCAGCACGGCGGTGGGGATCGACCAACTTTCGTACAACGCCGCCAGGCACAGGAACACCACCAGCAGCGACAGCGCCATCAGCAGCGGTGCCTGGCTGCCGGACAGGCGCTCCTGCAGCGACAGACCGGTCCACTCCAGGCCGGCGCCTGCCGGCAATTTCGCGACCAGGCGCTCGACCTCGGCCATGGCTTCACCCGAGCTGTACCCTGCGGCCGGTTCGCCGGAGATCGACACCGCCGGGTAGCCGTTGTAGCGGGTCAGCTGCACCGGGCCGCTGACCCACTTGGCCTGGACGAAAGCACCCAGCGGGACCATCTTGCCGCTGCTGTTGCGTACGTGGATCTTCAACAGGTCTTCGACCTGGCTGCGCTGGTCGCCTTCGGCCTGCACCACCACCCGCTGCATGCGGCCCTGGTTGGGGAAGTCGTTGACGTAGTTGGAACCCACGGCGGTGTCCAGCACCGCGCCGATGTCAGCGAACGAGATACCCAGCGCGTTGGCCTGGCGACGGTCGATTTCCAGCTGCACCTGCGGGCTTTCGGCCAGCGACGCTTCGCGTACGTTGACCAGCACCTTGCTCGTATGGGCGCCGGCCAGCAGTTCGTCGCGGGCTGCCATCAGTGCCGCGTGGCCCATGCCGCCCCGGTCCTGCAAACGGAACTCGAAGCCCGTGGACTCGCCCAACCCGTCGATAGGTGGCGGCAGCACGGAGAACGCCACCGCATCCTTTATTTGCGAAAACGCCGCATTGGCCCGGTCGGCGATCGACTGGGCGCTGTCGTCGGCGCCGCGCTCGGACCAGTCCTTCAGGGTGGTAAAGGTCAGTGCCGCATTCTGCCCGCTGCCGGAGAAGCTGAACCCGAGAATCACCGTGGTGTTGCCCACGCCAGGTTCCTCGGCGTTGTGGGCCTCGATCTGCGCGGCGACCTGCTCGGTACGCATGCGGCTGGCACCCGGTGGCAGCTGGATGTCGGTGATCGTGTAGCCCTGGTCTTCGGTCGGCAAGAACGCCGTGGGCAGCTGACTGAAGCCGTAACCCAACACGGCCAGCAGCACGCCGTACACCAGCAGGTAGCGCCCGCTACGCTTCAGCGCCTGTACGACCCAGCGCTCATAGCCATTGCTCATGGATTCGAAACGGCGGTTGAACCAACCGAAGAAGCCCTTGCGTTCGTGATGCTCGCCTTTGGCTATCGGCTTGAGCAGGGTGGCGCACAGGGCCGGAGTCAGGCTCAGGGCGAGGAATGCCGAGAACAGGATCGATACGGCCATCGACAGCGAAAACTGCTGGTAGATGACGCCGACCGAACCTTTCATGAACGCCATCGGCAAGAACACCGCCACCAGTACCAGGGTAATGCCGATGATGGCCCCGCTGATCTGGCCCATGGCCTTGCGTGTGGCCGCCTTGGGTGGCAGGCCTTCCTCGGCCATGATCCGCTCGACGTTCTCCACCACGACGATGGCATCGTCGACCAGGATGCCGATGGCCAGCACCATGCCGAACAGGGTCAGCACGTTGACCGAGAAGCCCAGCGCCAGCATCACGGCGAAGGTGCCCATCAGCGCCACCGGCACCACCAGGGTCGGGATCAGCGTGTAGCGCAGGTTCTGCAGGAACAGGAACATCACCGCGAACACCAGCAGCATGGCCTCGAACAGGGTGCTGATGACCTGCTGGATCGAGACCTTGACGAATGGCGAGGTGTCATAGGGGATGTCGTATTTCACCCCCTCGGGGAAGTAGCCCGACAGCTCCTTCATCTTCGCCCGCACCAGGGTGGCGGTTTCCATGGCATTGGCGCCCGGCGCCAGCTGCACGCTGAAGGCGCTGGCGGGCTTGCCGTTCAAGCGTGTGCCGTACTGGTACTCCTGGGCACCGATCTCGACCCGGGCGACATCGCCGATGGTGACCGTCGAACCGTCCTGGTTCGCCCGCAGTACAATCGCGGTGAACTCTTCAGGAGTGCCCAGCTGACCTTTGACGACAACATTGGCGGTGATCTCCTGGGTACTGCGGGCGGGCAGGTCGCCGATGCTGCCGGGCGCTACCTGGGCGTTCTGCGCGGCGATGGCCTCGGCCACATCGTTGGGCGTGAGGTTGAAACCGATCAACTTGGCTGGGTCGATCCAGATCCGCATGGCCCGTTCGGAGCCGTACAGCTGAGCCTTGCCGACGCCCTTGAGGCGGCGGATTTCGTTCATCACGTTGCGCGCGAGTATGTCCGACAACGCGGTTTCATCCAGGCTGCCATCCTCTGACGTCAGGGTGCCGAGGAGCAGGAAACCGGTGGACACTTTTTCCACCTGTAGCCCCTGTTGGGTGACCGGGCGCGGCAGGCGCGACTCGACTACCTTCAAGCGGTTCTGCACATCGACCTGGGCCAGGTCCGGGTGGGTACCCGGCTCGAAGGTGGCGGTGATGGTGGCGCTGCCCAGGCTGCTCTGCGATTCGAAGTACAGCAGGTTGTCGGCGCCGTTGAGCTCCTGCTCGATCAGGCTGACCACGCTCTCGTCCATGGTCGCCGCCGAGGCGCCCGGGTACACGGCGTAGATCTCCACCTGCGGCGGCGCCACGTTGGGGTACTGGGCCACGGGCAACTGGGGGATGGCCAGGGCGCCTGCGAGCAGAATGAACAAGGCGACCACCCAGGCGAATACCGGGCGGTCGATGAAGAATTGCGGCATGGGTCAGGCCCTCATTGGCCGTTGTGCTGGGCGATGGGCTGAGTGTTCTGGCTGGTGTCGACTTGCACCTGGTCACCGGCCTTGACGTGCTGCAGGCCTTCGACCACCACGCGTTCGCCGGCCGCCAGGCCCTCGCTGACGATCCAGCGGTCACCCTGGGCGTTGCCGAGTACCACTTGGCGCTCGCTGATGCGCGCCTGGTCATCGACCACCAGCACCTTCGGCACCCCGGCGCTGTCGCGCAGGATGGCGCGCTGCGGCACGCTGATACCTTTGGGCTGCACGGCCTGCTCCAGGCGCACGCGCACGTAACTGCCAGGCAGCAGGTCGAGGTTCGGGTTGGGAAACTCGCTGCGCAGGGTGATCTGGTTGGTGCTCGGGTCGACGCTGATGTCGGAGAACAGCAGCTTGCCGGGCAACGGGTAGGCGCTGCCGTCGTCCTGGATCAGCGTGGCGCGCGCCTCACCGTTGTCTGCCTGCTGCAGCTCGCCGGCCCGCAACGCGCGGCGCAGGGCATTGAGCTCGCGGGTCGACTGGGTGACGTCGGCGTGGATCGGGTCCAGCTGCTGGATGGTGGCCAGTGGCGTGGTCTCGTTCTGCCCGACCAGCGCGCCCTCGGTGACCAGCGCGCGGCCGATGCGCCCGGAAATCGGTGCGGTGACGGTGGCATAGCCCAGGTTCAGGCGCGTGCGTTCCATCGCGGCCTTGGCCCCGGCAACCTCGGCATCGGCCTGCAGGTAAGTCGCTCGTGCGTTGTCGTACTCCTGGCGGCTGACCGCCTTGTCGTCCACCAGCTCGCGGTAGCGTTGTTCCTGCAGGCGCGCCTGGTACAGGTTGGCCTCGGCCTTGGCCAGGGTGGCGCGGGCGCTGTCGTGGTCGGCCTTGAACGGCGCCGGGTCGATCAGGAACAGCACGTCGCCTTGTTTGACATCGCTGCCTTCGCGGTAAACGCGCTTGAGCACCACGCCAGCTACCCGCGCACGCACTTCGGCGGTGCGCGGGGCGAGGATGCGCCCGCTCAGCTCGGTACTGATGGCCAGCGGCTGCAGCTGCAGGGTTTCTACCCGTACTTCGGGCGTGGGTGCCTGCTGGTCCAGCTCGGCGTTGTCGCCGCAACCGGCCAGGGACAGGCTCAGTAGTGCCAGAAGCGCCACAGGGCGCAGGCGAGGGGTGAAGATGTTAGGCATACGGATCTTCCGATGATGACCGTGCCTATGCTAAGGCAGTGGCTGCCTGAGCGCCTGTTAAGCTGTGTAGGGCGTGTGTGAAAAAGTGTGAAGAACGATCCTGCCTGCCGGCGGGATTCTATATCCTGCCGGTCTTTCCCCTAGTGTCCAAGCGCTTATGCCAAACCTTCTCCTGGTCGAAGACGACAGTGCACTGTCCGAGCTGATTGCCAGCTACCTGCAACGCAACGACTTCCATGTGCGGGTGATCGCCCGTGGCGACCATGTGCTGGAGGCGTTCCGCCAGGACAAGCCGGACCTGGTGATCCTCGACCTGATGCTGCCGGGCATCGATGGCCTGCAAGTCTGCCGCCTGCTGCGCCAGGAATCGCAGAGCCTGCCGATCCTGATGCTGACGGCACGTGACGACAGCCACGACCAGGTGCTGGGCCTTGAGATGGGCGCCGACGACTACGTGACCAAACCTTGCGAGCCACGGGTGTTGTTGGCCCGGGTACGCACCTTGCTGCGTCGCAGCAGCGTTCACGAGCCGCGCCTGGACAGCGAGCAGATTCTGGTCGGCGGCCTGCGCATCGACCTGGCCGAGCGCCTGGTCAGCTGGCGCGGTGAAGAGGTGGAGCTGTCCAGCGGCGAATACAACCTGCTGGTGGTCCTGGCGCGCAATGCTGGCGAAGTGCTCAGCCGCGACCGCATCCTCCAGCAATTGCGCGGCATCGAGTTCAATGGTACCGACCGTTCGGTGGACGTGGCCATTTCCAAGCTGCGCCGCAAGTTCGACGACAGCGCCGGCGAGGCGCGCAAGATCAAGACCGTGTGGGGCAAGGGTTACTTGTTCAGCCGTGTCGAGTGGGAGTGCTGACCGTTCATGCTCAAGATCCTGGTGCGCCTGTACCTGGTGATCATCGTCGCCTACGCCGGTGCGCTGCTGTTGATTCCCGACACCATCGTCGGCCTGTTCCATGAGCGCTTCATGGCCTACAACCTGGACCAGGCCAAAGGTGTGCAGTCGCTGATCGTCCGCCAGTTCCGCCAGGCGCCACGCGAGCAGTGGCCCGCGGTGGAGCAGGACCTGGCCAGGGCGTTCGCGCCGCTGGAAGTCAAGCTGCTGCGCAGCGACCAGGCCGGCCTGAGCCCGCAGGAGCAAGCCCGTCTGGAGCATGGCCTGTATGTGGTGCGCATCGGCGACTGGGGTTATTACCAGACGGCGCTGGCGCCGCTGGAAGAAGGTTGGTTAGTGAGCCTGCATGCGCCACCAGACCCGCTGGACATCAATGTGCTGTCCTGGGGTGTGACCGTACTGATCGGCGCCGCCATGCTCGGTTGCCTGCTGTTGTGGGTGTGGCCGCACTGGCGTGACCTGGAACGTCTCAAAGAGACCGCCCGGCGACTGGGCCAAGGGCAGATGGCCGAGCGAACGCATATCTCGCCGCACTCGAACATTGGTGAGCTGGCCGGAGTATTCGACACCATGGCCAGCGACCTGGAACGTCACGTCAACCAGCAACGCGAGCTGCTCAATGCCGTATCTCATGAGTTGCGCACGCCGCTCACCCGCCTGGATTTCGGCCTGGTGCTGCTGTTCGACGAAGTGCCGGCGAGCAGTCGCAAACGCTTGCTGGAGCTGGTCGGGCATGTGCGCGAGCTGGACGAGCTGGTGCTCGAACTGCTGTCCTACAGCCGGCTATACAACGCCGACCAGGCACGCGAGCGGGTCGAGGTGTCGTTGCTGGAGCTGGTCGACAGTGTGATTGGCGGCTTTGCCGAAGAGCTCGATACCCGGGGAATCACCTGGGAAGTCCGTGCCGAGGGCAACTTGCCGCGCTTCGTGCTCGACCCGCGGCTGACGGCGCGCGCCGTGCAGAACCTGGTGCGCAATGGCATGCGCTATTGCGATGAAAGCCTGTTGCTGCGCCTTCGCCTGGAAGAGGACGGCGCCTGCTTGCTGACCGTCGAGGACGACGGCATCGGCATCCCGGTCGAAGAACGCGAGCGGATCTTCCAGCCGTTCTACCGCCTGGACCGCAGCCGCGATCGCAATACCGGCGGGTTTGGCCTGGGGCTGGCGATCAGTCGGCGGGCCATCGAGGGGCAGGGCGGGACACTGACGGTGGCGCAGTCGGCGTTGGGTGGGGCGCAGTTCAGGATTCGTCTGCCCCAGATTTCGTGAAATACACAAAACTGAATCTCAGAAAGCCTGAGGGCAAAAAGGTTTTCGGTGTAGAGGCCCTTGTCCAAGGCTCTGTACGAAATCCCGAGAAACCGAATCGTTGCGTCTCCAGCGCTGAGATTATGCAGAGTCACGCGCCATCAACGGAAAGGAATTCTGTGATGGCAAAGCGTTACGAACTCACGGACGAGGCCTGGGATGCGGTCTCCGATCTCGATTCTAGTTTTCTAGTGGCTCTTTGATTTCATCCAGAATGTCCGGTTCTATTGGTAAGATCTGAGCAAAACCTCCACTGGTGAATTTTTCGCATAACGCTAACCCTCGCAATAAAGTCGGTCGCCAATGATTCAAATGAAATTCATTAGCTTCGTGTCTTGCTTGTAGCTTGAGAAACCGTTCTATCGCTCGCTTTCCGCCAGTCTCAAAGCCTGTGTGTAGTGCAACTGCATGTGCTGAAAGATACGTAATTATCTCGTCATCAAAGCGATCCTCGAGTTCGAGGGTTTCCATTTGGTAGCGCAGCCGATCCAGAAGATTATTTTCGAGTTTGTCGGTTTTGGTAAATGTGAACTTAACAGTCAAGCCGCCATCTTGAAGTCGAGGTGTGGCCACGAAAAATGGCTCGTTTGGAAGCGTATCGAAATAGGCATGGAAAAATCTGTTAGGGTCAGTGGAGTCATCATATTTGTCAAGTTTGGTGTTGTTGCAGGTGTGGCAAATAGGAATGAGATTTCGTTCATGGATTGAGAGTGGTTTAAATGCTGACTTTGGAAGATAGTGATCTAGTTCGCTGACGTTGTCTATGCCGCAACTTGGGCAAAGTTGGGTCGTCTTGAATAGCTCTTCGCGTATTGAGAATAGCATCCCGTTTTCGTAGGTTTTTTTATATGCCTTATGTATTTCGTTTGTTAGGGTCTTGGGGAGTGCGTCTCCTTTAAGGTCTGTATGCGCCACGCCTAATTGTTGGTCGTAGAGGTCATACAGCTTCAGTACTTGTGCTAGCTCCAGTGCCGTTAAAGCGTGGCCTTTGGTCTTTTTGTCGTGTTTATAGAGTCTAATCGCTTTGCTGAGGTTGCTGGCTGAATTAAGGCGAGAGGGCTTGTTGATTGTTTTCATGATGCTCTCTTCTTGTTCTTAGCTAGCTTGGATTGTACGTAAGCTCTCGCTTGCGCACTCAGCGCGGGATTAAAAAGATTCTCAATTTCTTCAATGCTCTCAAAGCCGTTTGCGAGCGTGTTTAAAGTATGGTGAAAGTCTGTGCTTGATGCCGTTAGGCCAAAGGTGCTATATGTCAGCGCGCCAATGCTTTCTCCAAAGGTTTCCATTTTGGGTTGCTCAATTATTGTGTTGTTGCCCACCCTGCGTACGTGCTTAACATGCTTGGATAGAGTTTCCTGAAGCAGTACTGGGGAGTGAGTGGCGGCTACGCAAAATGAATCGTATTCATTGAGTATCATCCGCGTAGCCTGCATGAGAGCGGCCATAAGTGGTGGATGGAGGTGTGCTTCTGGCTCATCGAAGAGTATCAAGGAGCGAGGCTGACAGTGCGCTATAAGTGATGTTACCGTGTGAAGGGCGATTTTATGGCCCGTGCTCCAGTTTAAAAAAAGACTCTTTGATTTTATAGGTTTTTCGCAAAGTACTTGTTTTTGTTCTTTCAAGTCTGCGAATGACGCCTCTGTCATTAGTATATCCAAAGCAGCCAATAACACGTCTGACCGCTGATTTTTGATGATCCGCCTAAGTGATCTCGAAAATTCCGTCGCGAGCTCAGTCAAAGGTTTTAGCTTTATTGATTGGCAACGATCGATGCTGTTAATTATAGGCGTGGACTCAGTAGGGTTCGATTCGAGCGCCTGTTCTACTTCTGATGCAATATCCCTCAATCCACAGAAAACGTAACGACCATCCCCTCGGCGTAGGTCGGTTGCTATTTGATCAGCGTCGAGGTTTTGTGTGGCAGGTAGAACGAAGTTATCAAATGCGCTGTAAGAAATGCTAACGACACGCATAAAACCGATGCCGGCTGGCTCTAGAGTTCCGAGCTTTTGCAGGGTGGGCGTCATTCGTTCTTCAGTAGAAGCAAAGGCGAGTCGTGAAAGAGAAGATAGAAGTGAGCTTTTACCCGCTCCGTTTCTTCCTATCAGCACAAATATTCTTTCAGGAAGTAATGTTGTTTTCTTGCTGGGTCCTAAAGTTCTGTAGTCGCCGCTAAAGCCTTTGGGGTTGGGTGAGCTAAAGTCAAAGGTGATTGTGGAGCTACTGCTCGCTGGTTTAAAAGAAAATATCTGTCTGGATTCGGCAAGCTCAGAATAATTGCCTGAATAAAGAGCTCCAGCATCCCGAAGGAAATCACTCCAATTGGTGTTTTCCCGAAAGATCGAGGTCTGCCATCCTTCTTCACTGCAAAATTTCTTTACGAGTTTTGGATAGGCAACTACGTCATTGAGGGCGCGAGTAATTCTAGTCCTGTCCCGTTGTGGAATTTCGTTTAACCTTTTATAAAAGTCGAGACTTATACCTGCTGAACAAAATTCACTGGAGAGCCTGTCAAAGTCGCTGGTGACTTGCAGTCCATCGCTCGATTTTTGCCCAGTCTTTAGGATTTTCACAGTTCCTATGTATGTTACGTCGCTTTCTTTTTTTCCGTGGTTGTAATAAAGATGATATTGTGTCTGAAAATTATGGTCGTTCCAGTTATCAAGCTGTAGCGCAAATTTGGAACTAATTTTTCTTAGTTTCTTTGGGGAGGCTTCGTGGATTTTTATCGTTCGCAAGCTACTGTCCATGTAGAGTGTCTCCTGTTTGTGCCTGTTCAATCATGGCAATTTCGATGTTGGGGTGACAGAGTAAGAAAAAGGAAGGATTCTCAAAGTTCAAAGGGTGTAGGCTGCAACTAATTGTGATGATGCCACTATGGCATCTTGCGCCTTAGTACTCAATAAGGTTGTTATGCGCCTTTATGACCCCATAGCACAAACCGGTCTTTGCCACGTTGCTTCGCCTCATACAAGGCCTGGTCAGCCTTGACCAGCGCCAAGGTTAGCGAATCCGAATCGTCTACTCGGGCCAAGCCAATGCTGATCGTAACAGGATGCTCCGACAAGTCTTCTCGCACACGCTTGCACAATGCTTCGACCAGGCCCTCTGCGGTTGGCTGATCCAGGCCCTGGAAGAAGATCGCGAACTCCTCGCCGCCGAGCCTTGCAAACTCGTAAGCCGCCATCGACTCCTTGATGTGCACGGCCACCCGCTTGAGCACTTCGTCGCCGATGTCGTGCCCGAAACGGTCGTTGACCTTCTTGAAGTTGTCGATATCGACCATCGCCAGGTATTGCCCCAGCGGGGCCTGGTGCAGTTGGCGCTCGGCCTTGGCCATGAACGAGCGGCGGTTGGGGATTTCGGTGAGCACGTCGACGTAGGCCTGTTCGAGCAGCAGCTTGGACATGTAGAAGTTGTGCAGCTTGGCCTGGCGGATGCGCAGGTAGCTGTAGATCACCAGGCCGCTGAGGAACACGGCATAACTCAGCAGCATGGCGGCTTCGAGGTCGTCGAGGTCGATGTTGGTGCCGTAGAACGGATTGAGCATGGTCCAGGTGATGGCCATGGCACAGAAGAACGACCAGCGCCGTACCGGTAGCACCGACACGCTGTACAGCACGGTGGAGGTGCCGAGCACCAGCCAGACCGGGCGCAGGGCTGTGGGGATGCCTTCGAGTACCAGACGCATGCCCAGGGTGATGACGGTGATGAACAGCAGGTTGAGCACGTCGAAATGGTGGGTCTTGCGGGTGAAGCCGAGCACCACCGTGAGGCTGCACATCAGCGCGATGAACAGGCCGGAAAGCCAGGTGAAACCCTGGCTGCCGAGGTAGCTGACAATCAGGTCGAAGACCAGCCAGACGGCGATGCTGATGCAGAAGATCAACTGGCAGAAGCGCCGCGCGTTTTCGAACTCATGCTGACGGAACTCGGCGCGCAGGGCGGCAGGGGCGACCTGCTGGCGGACGTATTCCTCGATGGTCTTGAACATGGGTGTATTCCTGCTGAGGAATGCATGGCTGTTCCGGCCTCTTCGCGGGCAAGCCCGCTCCCACAAGCTCTGCGGCGTTCGCAGAACCTGTGGGAGCGGGCTTGCCCGCGAAGAGGCCGGAGCAGACGACTCAATTCTGCGACAAAATCCCACGAGCCCAAGGCCGATAACGCAGGGCAAACACCGCTTCGGCATGGCATCCACCCGCCAGACTCGGCTCAATCGCCTCGGCCTGAAATGCCTGCCCTGGTGTACTCACCTGGCGAAACGCCTCACGCACCACACCCACCCGACACGGCAAGGCCTGCTCGTAACCCTGGCGCACCATCGCTGGCAACCGCCCAGTCCCGGCACCGTCCTGCCACCACACAGTCAAGCCCAGCCCCGCCAGTTGATCCAGCCACGCGGCATTGACCCGTGGCGCCAGCTTGCCGGCACTGAAGGCGCTGATGTGCAGCGGTTTGTCCAGGTGCCGGTTGAAGGCCTGCAACTGGGTGTACAACGCCTCACGGCGGGCAGTGTCACGAAAGTGCAGGTCGTCCAGCTCCATCGGCAAGTACCACCCCACCACCTCGATGCTCCACGCCTTGCGCAGCTGCTGGTATTGGCTCAGCGAGCGTCCCAGCTGGGCCTTCCAGTAACTGTTCAGGCCGTCGCCATCAAGTTCCTCGATGCGTTTGTAGTAGGCCGGGTCCATGTAAAGCCCGAGCACCAGCTCAAGCCCCTGGGCGCGCGCTTCGCGCAGGCTGTTGGCCAGCCAGCCCTGGGCGCCGCCGAAATCGCCGTCGCCATAGGCGCTCCATTGCACGATCAGGGTTCTGCCGCCCTGTGCCGCAGTGGCGCGCCACAGCTGCTGCCACTGAGCGGGGCTGATAGCGGCATCGCGGTTCAGCGGCTGATAGAACAGGCGTTGGTCTGCCAGCGCCGGCAGGCACAGGGCAAGCATGCAGATGGCCAGGAAGGTACGCATCAGAAGGTCATCTCCGCGCCAACCAGCACGCCGTTGGCGCGCTCATAAAGGTTGCCACCCAGCGACTGCTGGTACTCGGCCCGCACTTTCAGCGTGCCGCGGTAGGCGTTGTAGCGATCGTCGTCGAACCACCATTGCCAGCGCACACCGATACCTGCGCGGGCATCCTGACGCCAGTCGTTGCTTGGGTCCTGGCTGGAAAATTCGAGGAAACCGTAAGGCATCAGTGTCTGCGGTGAGTTGCCCGGGAGCTTCCAGGCATGGCCTTGCTGGTAACGCGAGAGCCAGGCATGGTCGCCGGCACGGGTCCACCAGGCGGCGTCGAGGTACAGGAAGCGCTCGTTCCAGTCGTCTTCGTCGACCCGCCAGTCATTGCGCCAGGCACCCTGGTCGAGGAACGAGGCGGTGGCGCGCAGCAGCAGATCATTGCTCGACTCGGCGTTGTTGCGCAGGTCGCCCCAGTTGCCGCCGACCTTGCCCGGGCTCAGCAATTCGCCCAGGCTCAGGCCGCTGTAGTGCTCGGTGTCGATCTGCCGTTGGTGGTACAGCTCGGCATACAAGTTGAGGTTGGCCTGGCCGAGCGGTTTGTAGCGCAGGCCGACACCGGTGCCCATGCTTTGCGCATAATCCGTGCGGCTCTGACCGCCGAACAGCACGCGCCCATACACCGACAGGGTACTGCTGTTGCGGCTGGGTTCCTCACCTAGCGCATGGTCCCACATGGCCAGTTGCACGTTCTGCGACTGCGCCCGGCGGGAACTGCCGCTGCGCTCGCCATTGTCGAGGAAGTTGTCGTTGGTCGAGGTGCCCGCAGGCGACCAGGTGCTGGCCAGGGTGATGCTATCGCGGCGTGACAAGGTTTCGTGGGCACGGCGCTGGCGGTACTTGCGCGCTTCGAGGCTACCGTATTCGTCGTCGGCGTCGACCAGGTTCTCTTCAACATCGAGGATCCGGCGCAGTTCGCGGCGGGCCGAGGCGCTGTCTTCGGCTTCGTCGTAACGCAGGGCGAGGGTTTCGCCGAGGCGATAGTCTTCAGGGAACTCTCGGCTAGCCTGCTCCAGGTAGGGAATCGACTGGCGTCGCTGGGCTTGGTCCGGCGAGCCGGCCAGGCGCATGCCGTAGTCGGCGCGGTAGCGTGGTTGGTTGGGGGCCAGGTGTACCGCTTCGGCCAGCCAGGCGGTGCTCTGGGCGCTATCGCCGGCCAGCTGCGCGGTGCTGGCAGCCGCGTAGTAGCGGTCGGCACGCGGTTTGTGCACCAACGCTTGGCGTTGAAAGCCCAAGGCCGCTTGCGGATCGCCCTGGCGTTGGGCAATCGCGGCGCCGAGCGCCCAGTCGTCGGCGCTGTTGTGCGCGGCAGTATCCCAGTATCGTCGAGCGGTTTGCGGCTCGCCTGCGTTCAATGCACCCGCGGCGGCGGTCAGGCGGGCGTTGTCGGTCCAGGCGCTGCCCGGCAAATTGCGCCAGATGGGCAGGGCCGTTACGGAATCACCGGCGGCTTCCAGGGCGTAGGCCAATGGCAGGCGATTGCCGCTGTCGCCAAGGCGTTCGGCGGCCTGGTAATAGACCACCGCTTCACCGGGTTGGTCAGGCATGGCGCAGCGGCCCAAGGCGCGGTACTGCCCGGCCTCGGTGGGGTTTGCTGGAATGGCCTGGCGCACGGCGTCGCACTGACCGGCCTCGGCCAGGCGGCCGAGCAATTGGGCGCGTGTGTTGGCATCGACCCTGGGGATCAGGCTGAGCATGCGCCGGCTTTCCAATGGGCCGTCGCTACGTGCATAGAGATTGCTTAGACGCTGCAGCAGCGAGGGCGTCAGGCGCCCCTGGCGGCGGTCATAGGCCTGCTCCAGCAGGGCTCGGGCGCGGTCGCTGTGGCCTTGCTGCAACAGCAGGAAGGTGGCTTGTTCGAGGGCCGCCAGATTACCGCTCTGACGGTATCGCTGTTCCCATTCGGCCGCGGTGCGCGGTTGTGGCGCTGGCGCGGGGTCGCCATACAGGCGCTGCTTGAGGATCGCATAGGCGCGGACGTCTGAGCTGGCCTGGCAGTCCTTGAGCTGCTCGCGGGCGACCTCCGGGTCGTGGCGTGACAGCCAGTCGACCGTGTCCAGGCACGGGCGCTGCAGGTCGTTGCTCAGGCGCCGGACCAAGGGCGCATCGTCGCCTTCACGGGCCAGTTCCCAAAGCTGCTGGCGCAGTGCTGGATCTTGCAGCTGTTCGGCTGGCAGGGTTTGCAGCCAGCGTTGGGCCTGCTCGTTATGGCCAACGGCGATGGCTCGGTTGGCCATGGCCAGCCGGGCCTGGTTGGCGATCTCGGGCGAGGGGGCGCTTCGCAAAAGCTTGGCCAAGCCTTTTTCATCGACATGCTGGATGTAGGCATTGGCCAGGCGTCGCCAGTCTTGCGTCGGCAACTGGCCTTTGTCGGCCAAGGGTTGCAGCTGTTCAATGGTTTCCTTCCAGTTGCGCAGTCGCTCGGCGAAGTTGGCCCGCGCCAGGCGCAGCACTTGGCCATCGTCACGCGGCGGCAGCTGGTTGAGCCACTCCAGGGCCTTGGCGGCCCCGCCGAACTTGGCCAGGCTCAAGCTATAGGCCTGCCACAGGCGTACCCGGTGCATGCTGTCGGCAGTGGCCATCCAACCCTCTACCTGGCTGGCGGGTGGTGGGTCTTGTTCGATCCAGGTCAGACGCAGTTCAAGCAGGGCATTGGCGTACTCTGGGCCGCCACCGAGTTTCTCGGCCAGGGCTTCGGCGTCCTTGTAGCGGCGCTGGTGGGCCAGCGCCTCGACCAGCAGTGCGCGCGCTTCGTCATTGTTTGGTACGCGTCCCAGTACATGGCGGGTCAGACGCTCGACCTCGGCCCAGTTGTCCTTTTTCGCTTCGCGGTAACTGCGCTCCATGAACGGATAGCTGGTGAAGCGCTGAAAGTCTGTCATGGGTGCGGCCAAGGCAGGCAGGGCGCTGGAGCACAGCAGCAGGCCGGTGAACGTGAGGGTAAAACGCGGCTTCATGCCACCTCCCTGATCAGGTCAAAGGCGGCCTGCTGTTCGCTGGCCTGTTCGGCGAGCGCCTGCTGCAGCACGTGCTCGGTGATGATGCCGCGTGCGATCAGGTGTTCGCCCAGGCTCTGCTGCTCCGGGTCGAAGTCGATCAGTGCCTGGTTGAACAGGGTCACCGGAACCATGCCGCGTACCTGCAGCAAGGCCCCGAGCATGACCTGATGGGTGCTGACCTGCTCGATCAGTTCGGCGTTGTCCTGGTGTTTTTCCAGCACCTCCAGCATCTGCCGGGTTTCCTCGTGCTGCCAGGGGCTGGGGTAGTGATGGCGCAGGCCCAGGGTGACCCGACCCTGTGGCGCCAGTCGGCATTTCACCGGTCGCTTGAGCTGGCGGCTGATCACCCCCAGCGAGACCTGGCTGACCGGGCTTTCGCTGGCCAGCACCAGGGTGTCGCCGTCTTCGGCCACTGGCAGTACGCCATAGTGCGTCGCCAAGCGGCGCGGCAGTTGCGCGATCAGGTGTGCGTCGAGCTTGAACGGGTTGAGTGGTGCCCAGGGCATGTCGAGCTGCTCGGCCAGGGTCTGCACCAGCTGTTCGCTGGTCAGCCAGCCGCGCAACAGCAGCTCGCGGCCCAGGCGCCGGCGCACCGGGCTGGTGATCGCCTGCTCCAGCTGTTCTTCGGTGATGTAGCCTTTTTCCACCAGCCGGTGGCCCAGCGGTGTGCGGGCAGGTGAGGCCAGGGCGGGGAACTCGTGGGTGGTCTTGTCCCAGGCCACACGGCGCGAATCACCCATCTCCATGACCTGGCGCAAGGCGCGCAGATTGGCGAAGAAGTTGACGAAGTTGCTCCACATCATCCGCGGCGCCGACAGCAACCCTTCGCCGATGCCGTAGTAGCGGGTCACAAACCAGCCGCGCTGGAACAGGCGATTGATCAGCATCAGGCCATTGAGCCAAAGCAGCGTGGTAAGCAACCCGCTGTCGCTGAGAATCGACATGAAGCGCCAGGACTCCGGCGCGACCACCGTCACCAGCCACATCGCCAGCAATACCAGGAACAACAGGTTGACCAGGAAACTGAGCAGGTAGGCGAACAAACCTCGCCGATCACGCCAGAGGAAGTAGTTGAGCGCGCCCGTGCGGCTCCAGCCAAGGTTGCTGGTGCCTTGGAACACGATGCCGACGATCCACCGCGACTTCTGCCGGATAGCATGCTGCCAGTCACGCGGGAAATGCTCGCGCACGCAAATGACCTGGGAGAATTCGCGGCTCATCCCAGGGCGCCATTCGTGCTTGAGCGCCAAGGCCGGGTCGGTGACGGAGTAGCGGGCGAAGATGCACTTCATGCCCTTCTGTTTGAGGCGAAAACCGATGTCATAGTCTTCGGTGAGACTCTGTACATCGAAGGCGATGCCGTCGCCGTCTTCGAGCAGGGCGCTGATGGCACGGCGGCTGAAGCAGGTGCCGACCCCCGCACTGGGCACCTGGCCGGTCAAGGCCTCGCGCACGATCACGTCCTTGCCGTGGTTTTCCGCAAATTCGTCCACGTAGTGCCCGGCGGTGAAACCCTTCCATTCCGGCGCATAGGGGTAGACCGGGATCTGGATCATGTCCTTGGCCGGCAACAGGTAGTTGAACAGGCGCAGCTCCATGGGCGAGATCACGTCTTCGGCGTCATGCAGGATGAAGCCGGCGAACTCGATGCGGGCATCGTCCTGGAAACGCAGGATGGCATCGATGATGTTGTTCAGGCAGTCGGCCTTGCTGGTCGGGCCGGGGCGGGCGCAAACCACCTTGTGTACGTTGGGGTAGTGCAGGCACACCGCGTCGACGTCGGCTTGGGTCTGCGGGTCGTTGGGGTAGGTGCCGACAAAGATCTGGTAGTATTCGTAGTCGATGGTCGAGGCTGCCAGGCGCGCCATTTCGCCGACCACGCCCACCTCGTTCCAGGCTGGGACCATGATCGCCAAGGGTTTTTCCGGTACTTCGAACAGGCGTTTCTCGTCGGCCCGCTCGTATTTGTCGTAGATGCGAAAGCGTCGAACCAGCTTGCGGCACCAGTAGCACAGGTCGATGAACAGGTCATCAAGGCCGAGCAGAAACATCAATGTGGCAAGGATTATGGCCAGGATCTTGAGGCCGAACAGCACATATGTCAGGAAATCGATGAAAGCCAGGCTCATGCGTCATCCCGTTGACTGGTGGTTTCCTCGAACCAGCGGCTCAGGCGTTCGGCGATGATCTCGCTGGCGTGGCCGTCACCGAATGGCGTAAAGACGCGGGCCATGCGCTGGTAGGCGGCCTCGTCGTCCAGCAGTTGGCTGGTTTCCTTGACGATGCGCTCGGCCTGGGTGCCGACCAGCTTGACCGTGCCGCCCTCCAGCACCGATGGGCGCTCGGTGACCTTGCGCAGCACCAGTACCGGCTTGCCTAGCGCCGGGGCTTCTTCCTGTACGCCACCGGAGTCGGTGAGGATGATGTGGGCGCGGTTCATCAGCCAGACGAAGTGCTGGTAGTCCTGCGGCGCCACCAGGTGGATGTTGTCGCGCCCGGACAGCAGGCCGTAGACCGCTTTTTGCACCTGGGGGTTGAGGTGCACGGGGTAGACGAACTGCACCTCGGGGTAACGCAGGGCCAGTTCGGCCAGCGCCAGGCAGATGCGCTCGAAACCGGCGCCGAAGTTTTCCCGGCGGTGGCCGGTGATCAGCACCATGCGTTGGTCATCGCGCAGGTTGTGCAGCGAGGAATCAGCGGCGGGGTGCCAGGCGGTGGTGCCGAGGTATTCGCGCATCCACAGCAAGGCGTCGATGACGGTGTTGCCCGTGACCTCGATGTGTTCCAGCGGCACGCCCTCGCGCAGCAAGTTGTCGCGGGACTTGGTAGTGGGGGCAAAATGCAGGTCGGCGATCACCCCGGTCAGGCGCCGGTTGGCTTCTTCGGGCCAGGGTTGCTGCAGGTTGCCGGTGCGCAGGCCGGCTTCGACGTGGCCGATGGGGATATGCCGATGGAACGCGGCAAGGGCGGCGATGAAGCTAGTGGTGGTGTCGCCATGGACCAGCACAATATCCGGTTTGACCTGTTCATAGGCTTTGTCGATCTTGTCCAGCAGGTCACGGGCCAGCCCGTTGAGGGTCTGGTTCTGAGTCATCACCTTGAGGTCCTGGTCGACGCTCAGGCCGAACGCGGTGAGCACCTGCCCGAGCATTTCGCGGTGCTGGCCAGTGGAGCAGATGTGCAGGTCGATGTCGGGCCACTCGCGCAGGACCCTGGCCAGAGGGGCCATCTTGATCGCTTCTGGGCGGGTACCGAATACCATCATGACGGTGTTGGCCATCTTGCTGTTCCTCGTACGATTCCCTGGGCGTAGGTGTACGACTGCGTGCTGCTAGCAATGGATAGATACAAGCAGTCAGCTGCGGGGTTGTCCAATGCACGGTAGGTCGCGTAATTTGGTAGGCCTTTTCGATCTGGAGCTGAACATGCAAGGCAAGGCACGCAAGATCGTCCAGGCCATTCTCTACGAAGCCATTGCCGTGGCCTGCGTGGCACCGGCACTGGAGCTGGCGTTTGGGGCCGGCATGGCGCAATCGACCGTGCTGTCGGTCCTGATGTCGGGCATTGCCATGAGCTGGAACATGGGCTTCAACTGGGTGTTCGAGCGCTGGGAAGCGCGCCAGCCCAAACGTGAGCGCACCTTCATGCGCCGGCTGTTGCACGCGCTCGGCTTCGAAGGTGGATTGGTGGTGATCTTGCTGCCGCTGGTGGCGTACTGGCTGGATGTCAGCCTGTGGGCGGCGCTGCTCACCAATTTGGCACTGTTCGTATTTTTCTTCGTGTATGCCTTCGTGTTCCAGTGGGGCTTCGACAAGGTCTTCGACGTGCCGCTCTCGGCGCAGCAGGCCAAGTGTTGACAGGCCTGCGCGCGGCGGGATAAGTTCCAACCCCATGAACACCTTCCCGCACGTGAACGCCATTATTATTACCGCCATTATCAGTTTGGCGGGCTAGCGCGTACGTGCACCTAACCCGCCCTGGAGGCGGGTTTTTACTCATCGACTCCTGGGCAACGTGAAAACAGCCAAGGAGTTGCATTCGATGACCAGTCTCAACGTTACCCCACGTACCCCGCTCAGCCCGCAGCAACTGCTGTCGGAGCAAGTGCGGCGCATCTTGTCCGCGCCGGTGTACGACCTGGCCATCGAGACGCCGCTGCAAGCGGCACCTGCACTGTCCGCCAGCCTGGGGAATCAGGTGCTGCTCAAGCGCGAAGACCTGCAGCCCACTTTCTCGTTCAAGATCCGCGGTGCTTACACTCGGCTGTCGCGCTTGACCACGGCCCAGCGCGAGCGTGGGGTGATCACTGCCTCAGCGGGCAACCACGCTCAGGGTGTCGCCCTGGCGGCTTCGCACCTCGGGTTGAAAGCAACCATCGTCATGCCGACCACCACGCCCTCGCTCAAGGTCGAAGGTGTGCGCTCGCGTGGCGGCCACGTGGTGCTGCATGGCGAAAGCTTCCCGCATGCCTTGGCCCATGCGCTCAAACTTGCTGACAGCGAGGGGGCAACGTTCGTGCCGCCCTACGATGACCAGGACGTGATCGCTGGGCAGGGCACCGTGGGTATGGAAATCCTCCGCCAGCAGCCGGGGGCGCTCGACGCGATCTTCGTGCCAGTCGGTGGCGGCGGACTGGTGGCGGGCATCGCCGCGTATGTGAAGTACCTACGCCCTGAGGTGAAGGTGATCGGTGTCGAACCGGAAGACTCCAATTGCCTGCAGGCCGCCATGGCCGCCGGTGAACGGGTGATCCTGCCGCAGGTGGGTACCTTCGCCGACGGCGTTGCGGTGGCCCAGGTTGGTGCCCATTGCTTTGAGCTGTGCCGGCACTTCGTCGATGAAGTGATAACTGTCAGCAGCGACGAACTGTGTGCGGCGATCAAGGACATCTACGACGATACCCGTTCGATCACCGAGCCTTCCGGCGCGCTGGCCGTGGCCGGGATCAAGAAATACGTAGCCCGTGAAGGCGTGCAGGGCCAGACCCTGGTGGCCATTGATTCCGGTGCCAACGTCAACTTCGACCGCCTGCGCCATGTAGCCGAGCGCGCCGAGCTGGGTGAGCAGCGCGAGGCGATCATCGCCGTGACCATCCCCGAGCAGCCCGGTAGCTTCCGCGCCTTCTGCCAGGCGCTGGGCAAGCGGCAGATCACCGAGTTCAACTACCGCTATTTCCCGGGCAAGGAGGCGCGGTTGTTTGTCGGTGTGCAGACGCATCCGCTGCATGATCCGCGCGAACAGCTATTGGCCAACCTCGCCGAGCAGGGGTACAGCGTCCTTGACCTGACCGACAACGAACTGGCCAAGCTGCATGTGCGCCACACGGTGGGCGGGCATGCGGCACCGGGGGCGGATGAGCGAGTGCTACGTTTCGAGTTCCCGGAGCGGCCCGGGGCGTTGCTGGGCTTCCTTGAGCGGTTGGGCAAGCGCTGGAACATCAGCCTGTTCCATTACCGCAACCACGGTGCGGCGGACGCACGGGTGTTTGCGGCGTTGGAGGTGCCGGGTGAGGAACAGGCAGGGTTGGGCCAGGCGCTGGATGAGATGGGGTATCGGTATTGGGATGAGACTGACAACCCGGCTTACAGGCTGTTTTTGGGGTGATCTGACCGGCCTCTTCGCGGGGCAGGCCCGCGAAGAAGGCAACACGGTGTTCAGCGCTCGCGCATGAAGAATCCTGCCACAAACTTGCGAAACGTCTCCAGGCTCTTGAAGTCGGCATATCGCTTGAAATTCTCGGCATCCGGCTCCGGACCCACCGGTTGTTCCAGCAACGACACCGACAGCACCCGGTCCTGGTCCGACGTCAGCACCAGCTCATCCATCACCTGGCCACCGATCACCGGCCTGCGCATCTGCACCTTAACGCCCTTGCTGGCCATCCAGTCGATCAACGAGACCAGTGCCTTGAGCGGCTCACGCTCTTCGTCGCGGTACACGGGGAACAGGTGCGAACGCGACAACACCGGCACGCTGGCCACATGGATCAGCTCATAGAAATGGCTGCCTGCCGTGGTTGGCGAGTACAGGACCAGTGCCAGCAACGGGCCGGACGCCCGGCTGCCGCCCCAGTACAGGTGATGCCCTTGGAAATCGAAGCCATCTTCGCTGCGGTTGTTGAACAGCTTGCGGCCCTTGATCTGGTCCACGCAGTCCAGCAGCAGGCCATGGCGGCGGTGGTTGCCGAACACCGTGGCCTCGCGCAGGCGGGCCTTGAGCATCATCATGTGCTTCATGTCGAGCCGGGTTTCCAGGTAGTTGCTGGCCGGCACACGCTCCAGCAGCGGGTAACGGCTGGCGACGCTGCGCAGCTCGGCGAACTGGCTGGTGAGGTCTTTTTTCAGGTGCGTGGCGTAGAGGTTCAGGCCACTGGTTTCGATCCAGGTCAGCAGCAGTGACAGCAAGCGTTGCTGATCGCGGCGGTCACTGCCATCACTGGCGCCGCTCTTGCCGTCGCTGCCCTTGCGAAAATCCCCGAGCAGGCGCAGTGCAGTGTCGGGCGCCAGCCAGGCGGCAGGTGGGGCAGGGTCTTCCTCACGTTCGGCGGCCTCGCGTTCGTCCTTGGTGAACGGGCAACCTGGCGCATGCTCGGCGGTGCCGGGATTATTCTTTAGAAACAGTGTGCCGGTGCTGCCGTTGAGGGTGACATTGAGCACTGGCAGGGCATCCTTGCGGCAGTCGCAGGCCAGCCACTGGTTGGCGCTGCGCACCTTCATCAGCAGCTGGTTGGCCTGCAGCAGGCGCGGGCCGACGAGGCTGCCGTTGGCGAATGCCTGCAGCAGTTCCTCTTCGGCCGGGGTCAGGCTGCGCACCTGCGCGGCGGTTTTGTCGATGATTCGCATTGAGCAGCTCCAAGCTACGAGCCCCAAGCTTCAAGCAAAGCCGCGTCGCTTTCAATGTGTCGCTCAGCTGCCACCGAACATTTTAGCGGCACGGGCGCGAATTTCTTCGGGGCTGAGGTCTTCCTTGTGGGTGGAGATAAACCACATATTGCCAAACGGATCTTTCAGCGTGCCACTGCGGTCGCCGTAGAACTGATCCTGCACTTCCCGCAACTGAATGGCACCGGCGGCAAGGGCGTGGGCATAGACTTTGTCGCAATCCTCGACGTAGAGGTGCAAACCGACCGCTGCGCCGTTGAGTTTCTGCGCAGCGGTCAGACCGCCTTCCATGTCGCAAGGGTCGGCAAGCATCAATGATGAATCGCCAATCTTCAGCTCGGCATGGCCGACTCGGCCGTCCGGACCTTCCAGGCGGAACATTTCGATAGCGCCGAAGGCCTGCTTGTAAAACTCGATAGCCTTGTCGGCATTCTGCATGGCCAGGTAGGGAGTGATGCTGTGCTGGCCTTCGGGGATGGGTTTGACCGCCATGTTCGAATCTCCTTTGACGAGGATGCAAAGGGGCTCGATTGGGCCCCTGTTGCATAGAGTCGTTTAGCAAAGGAGAAGATCGACACGCCTGCTAGATCGATTGGCGATCAGAAAATGTAATCGGTCGTCAGGAAACTCGATTGGCGATTGCGGATGATCTCGCTGATCAGTTCCTTGTTGGCTTCCTGGAACCGCGTCGCCACCAGGGTGCGTATGGAGAACACGCGCAGGGCGTCATGCACCGACAGCGTACCTTCGGCGCTGTTCTTGCGGCCATTGAACGGGTAGGTGTCCGGGCCGCGCTGGCACTGGGCGTTGAGATTGATGCGGCCGACCTGGTTGGCGAAGATGTCGACCAGGCTGCCGATGGTCTGCGGGTCGTTGCCGAACAGGCTCAGTTGCTGGCCATAGTCGGAGTCGAGCACGTAGTCGATTACGGTCTGCAGGTCACGGTAAGACACCACCGGCACCACGGGGCCGAACTGTTCCTCGTGGTACACGCGCATGTCGCTGCTGACGGGATAGAGCAGGGCGGGGTAGAAGAATGAGCCGCGGTTCTGGCCGCCACCTTCGTTGAGCACGCGCGCGCCCTTTGCCGTGGCATCGGCCACCAGGCCGCCGAGGTAGTCGACCTTGCCCTGTTCCGGCAGCGGCGTCAGGGCTACGCCCGGCTCCCACGGCATGCCCGGCTTCAGCGCAGCGAGCTTGCGCTTGAACTTGTCGAGGAATGGCTCGACCACGTCCTCATGGACGAAGAGGATCTTCAGCGCAGTGCAGCGCTGGCCGTTGAACGACAGTGCACCGGTCACCGCCTCTTCGACAGCGTTGTCCAGGTCGACCTGGGGTAGCACGATGCCAGGGTTCTTGGCGTCCAGCCCCAGCGCGGCACGCAGGCGGTGCGGGCGAGGGTGCAGTTTTTTCAGGTCGCTGGCGGCCTTGTGCGTGCCGATGAAGGCGAACACATCGACCTTGCCGCTGGCCATCAGGGCGCTGACCGTCTCACGGCCACGGCCATAGATGACGTTGATCACTCCCGCCGGGAAGCTGTCGCGGAACGCTTCGAGCAGCGGGCGGATCAGCAGCACGCCGAATTTGGCCGGCTTGAACACCACGGTGTTGCCCATGATCAGCGCCGGGATCAGCGTGGTGAAGGTTTCGTTGAGCGGGTAGTTGTACGGTCCCATGCACAGCGCCACGCCCAATGGCGCGCGACGGATCTGGCCCAGCGTGCCTTGCTCAAGCTCGAAGCGGCTGGAGCGGCGGTCGAGGTCCTTGAGCGCGTTGATGGTATCGACGATGTAGTCGCAGGTGCGGTCGAACTCCTTTTCCGAGTCCTTGAGGTTCTTGCCGATTTCCCACATCAGCAGCTTGACCACGGCCTGGCGCTGCTCGCGCATGCGCGCCAGGAAAGTTTCGACATGCTGGATGCGTTCGGCCACGCGCATGTTCGGCCACACGCCGCGGCCCTTGTCATAGGCCTGCACGGCGGCATCGAGAGCGGTCAAGGCGGTGTCGGCATCGAGCAGCGGGGCGCTGCCGAGAATGACCTGACGCTCGCTGCCGCCTTCCTTGAGCCACACCGGGCTGCGGACCGTGGCCAGAGGGCCGTCCCAGCGTCGCAGTTGACCATTCACCAGGTAATCGCGTTGCTCAAGGGGTTCACCCAGGCGCCAGGCCTCGGGGATGTTCTCAGCGGCAGGAAACAGCGAATCGAGCAAAGGGTCCATGGGTACTGCACCTCACATATTGGGCTAGGTGAAACGCTTCAGCTGCGAGCATGCACCGCCCTGAAGAAAAACACCAGTCTGGCTCAACATTGCCGAAGCTGCGCCGATACAGAAGCAATCGAGTGCGTCCGCAGGCTTATGATCCCGACCAATTCCCCGTATTCCGAAGAGCAGAAGCCGGCCACCGGCACCCTTCGCCAAACCCTCCAGCGCTTGCTACCGGTGGCTTTTGCCGTGGCCGGCATTGGCTTGTCGGTGGCGCTTGGGCAGTTGGACGTGCAGCGTCAGCAGGCGCATCAGGCGGCGGGGCTGTTCGCCTCGCCGTTGTTCTGGTTTGCGCTGATCTGCACCGGCCTGATCAGCCTGTTCGTGGCTCAGATCAACCGCAAACAGCGCCAGCTGGCGCAGCGCAATCGCGAGCTGCAGCGCTCGCAAGCGCAGCTCGAACGCCTGGCGCACTATGACACCATCACGGGGTTGCCAAACCGGGTGCTGTTTCAGCAGCAGTTGGCCGAGTCGACCAGCAAAGGGCACGGCCTGGCAGTGCTCATGCTGGATATCGACGGCTTCAAGCAGGTCAATGACAGCCTGGGGCACGCCATGGGTGACTTGCTGCTGCAGCAGGCTACCGCGCGCTTTCTGCAGGAGCTGGACGCTTCGGACCGGTTGTGTCGCCTGAGCGGTGACGAATTCGTCTTCATGCTGCAGGGCACCCAAGGCCAGATCAACCATCAGGTGCGCCACCTGCTGCGCTGCCTGCAGCGGCCTTTCGACCTCAACGGCAATGCTGCGCTGGTGACCGGCAGCATCGGCTTGGCCTGGTGCCCGCAACATGGCGAAGACGTTGGCAGCCTGCTGCGCCACGCCGACACCGCGATGTATGCGGCCAAGGAGGGTGGGCGCAACACATGGCGGCCCTACCACCCGGACATGACGGCACGCCTTCATCAGCGCCTGGAACTTGAGCGCAACCTGCGGCGAGCCCTGCAGAACAACGAGTTCGAGTTGTGGTACCAGCCCAAGATTGATTTGTTCAGTGGCCACCTGGAAGGGGTGGAGGCGTTGCTGCGTTGGCGTGATCCTGAGCATGGCCTGGTTTCGCCAGGCGAGTTCATTCCGCTGGCGGAGCGCACCGGGATGATCATCCCGTTGGGCGAGCGAGTGCTGGAACTGGCTTGCGCGCAACTGGCGGTCTGGCGTGCCGACAATTGCCTGCCGGGTCCGCTGGCCATCAATGTTGCAGCGTTGCAGATCGAGCGCAGCGACTATGTCTCGAGCCTGGCCGTGGCACTTGAGCGGCACGACCTGTCGCCGAGCCTGCTGGAAGTGGAAATCACCGAGAGCCTGCTGATGGAAAGCCAGCAACAGGCCTGCGCCGCGTTGGCACAGTTGCAGGCCATGGGGGTGGCGACGGCCGTAGACGACTTCGGTACGGGTTATTCGTCCCTGGCCTACCTGCGCGCCTTGCCGATCGATCACCTGAAGATCGACCGGGCGTTCATCAAGGACTTGCCGGATGACGACGACGCCGTGGCCATCGCCCGCGCGATCATCGACCTGGGCCATGCGCTGGGTTACCGGATTACGGCTGAAGGGATCGAAACCCAGGCGCAGTACGACTTCCTGCGCAATGCAGGCTGCGACCAGGGGCAGGGCTACCTGATGGGGCGGCCAATGCCGGCACCTGAACTGGCGCGCTGGCTGGCCAGCCAACCGGCCCGGGCCAAGGCTGGCGGCAACGTCGAGAGCTAGTCACTTCTCGATAGATGCCAGTCGTGCTGTTGCGTGGTAATTACACATTCTTTGGCGCCATGAAATAGAAGGGTGTGATATCAATTGGCCGCTTGCCAATTCGCGCCCTTGCATCTTAAATTGTTACTGAATATTTGAATGCCATAACAGTAAGATATTTATACATATCAATGCGTTAAGTGGGTTGTCTGCGCTTTACCGATACTCTTTCCGATCAAGCCAATGGGCAACATCCAAGGACGTCGAAGAAGACATGAAACAGCACCTGGCAGCGATAGCCCGAAAATTCATCTCCCCCTCCATGCGCTACGAGCTGCGAAACGTTTCAAACGTGTTACGCGATGGCCTGGGGCGCGCCTGTTTCTGGCGGTGGGAAGTCGCCAGGTTCAAGCTGCAGCAGGAAAGCCCCTACGAGATTCTGTACATTGGCAGAAAACAGCAGCGGGAAATGGCCAAGCTGCTGATTGGCGGCAAAGGGCAACAGCCAGGCACGGAATCTGAGGCCGAAGCAGGGCGCAGCACTGCGAACCGGGTAGTGGTCAGTGAACTGCCCACTCCGGGAACGCTGTCCGTCCCTCATTACCTGAGCGCGGTGGTGCCATTGGGGCGCTCGCTGGACGACATTACAGCACGCTACGACAGTGAACTGCGCCGCAGTATCCGCAAGAACCGTCCGCTGTACGAAATGCGTCAAACGCTGTCGGATGACGAAATCGCCATGGCTGACCGCGACCTGCTACGCCCCTACGCCACGGCCAGGCAGGGCATCCACGCGGCGCAATTTCCCACTGAAGACGTTTTCCGCCTGGCCAAGGGGGTAGGGCGACTGGATCTGATCACCCTCAACGGCGAGGTGGTCGCTTGTCACCTTGGCTGCGAAATCACCCGCGCGGGCAAACGCTATTGGAGCACGCTGCGTTTCGGCTACTGCGAAGCGGTGTTCTCCGACGCCAAGAAGTTGCGTGAAGTGAACTCGATCACCACCTTCATGGCGCTGGAGTGGGCATTGGCCAATGGCTACGACTATTACGACATTGGCTTGTGCCTGGCGCGCCCCGATGACGGGTTGCTGAAGTGGAAGCGGCGGCGTGGGGGCGACGTCGATTCGCTGGGTAACCACGCCTATATGTTCATTCGCTTGCCCAGGGCAGGGGTTGCGCAGTTTCTCTGGGACACGCCGCTTTTTGCGGTGGAAGGCAACAAGTTGACGCTGCACCTCGGTTTGCCGGAAGGCTCCAGTGATGAAGAACTTGCCACTCGTTATCACGAGATGGTTTTCGGCGGCCTGCACAAGATTTACCTGTATGGTGCCAAAAGTTCGGGTGAATTGTTTTTGGAAAACTTGCGCGAGCGTTATGCCAGCTTGAAATCCCCACCCACGATGGAACGGGTGTTGTCCAGTTAAGTAACAGTCATTTGCCATGTTATCGACAGTGTCTTTAATAGGGGCCTTCTGATGGGAAGCGATATCTCCAAGTTCAGCGCATCATTGATCGCCAACGAGCATACCTGGACGCTGGCCGCCTATAGAAACATGCTTAGAAAGCGGCTCATGCGTAAAGCCGATATCGATATAAAAAGCTTTGCGGTTAAAACCTGGGACATCGCCCCCGGTGAACAGACCCTTTCTCCGCCGGCCTTTTTCCTGCCCGGTCAACTGGAGCGGGTCACTGGCTGGGAGGCCAAGCGCTTCTATCCATACGTGCACCCTGCGCGGACCATGGAAGGCGGCATCAGCGCACAACAGGGCCCGACGCGCGGCTACCTGATCAAGGATGTGTGGATGATCGACGGGGCGCTCTACAAAGGCAATGCCAGCCATTGGCTGTCGTTGAAACCGAGCAGGTTTCCACGGGTAAAGGTGGAGTACGAAATCGAGCGAGGGGCTGCCTATTGCACGCAAAATGGCAACACCTGGTTCGGCACCTGGTTGATGGAGGATTGCCCGACTTATGCGTTGGCCTGCAACGAAGGTGTCCCGATAACGACTGCGCCATCCGCCCGGTATCCGCTGTTTACCCAGGGGCCGGCTTATGAAGATTGGTTAGGGATGCAACCTCTACGTGTGCGAAGTGCTTATTTCAAGGAACTGGTGTTGTTCGATGACGTGAGCAACAACCGCAGCCGGCACCAGCGCTACCGGGGCATGGGCGACAAGTTGCTGTCGCATGTGCAGCACAGCGAGCACCCAGGCGTATTCATCCTGCGTGGCGGTGATGGCGACCTGCGTCTGATGCGTAATGAGCTGGAGGTTGCCGAGCATCTGCGCAAGCAGCGTGGCTTTCGTGTCATCAATCCGCTCAAGTGCGACGTGCCGACCATCGTTGCGGCCTGCGCAGGCGCGAAGACGGTCATTGGCGTTGAAGGCAGTCAACTGGTCCATGGTGTCAATGTGCTTCGCTCAGGAGGCGCTGTGTTGGCCCTGCAGCCACCGAACCGCTTCGTCAGCTATTACAAATACCTGACCGATCGTGATCATCAGCATTTTGGCTTTCTCGTCGGCATGCCGGAGGGTGATGGCTTTACTATCGATATCGATGAAGTCGAACGCACCCTCGACCTTTTCCCGTCATAAGCGTGACGCTAAGCGCAATGATTCTCAGCTTTTCTCGCCGATGAAACACTTTCTTGCTGCCGTGAACCCTCGTTTGTATAAAAACGCAGGGTTGCACGGCGTTGAGTGAAAAACCTATTTCTCAGTAATATCAAGTGTTTGCAAGGTAATCTTAAGTGCTATATGACCCCGCATATTCTGCATGTCGAAATATTGACGAGAAAGGCACCGGTCGATTGATATTTATTATGGTGCCGGATCGTTGACGTAATGGCACCGTGCCCATAAGCTCCATTCAACAGCGATACATTCTTCTGCCCAAACACCTTTTTCACACTTTCCTCTTCGTAGGAGGGGACCATGCGCTCGACACTGTTCATCAAATCGATTTTCCTGTTGGTGCTGTTGAGTGGTGCGGCGCGTGCGGCTGATTCTTATATGAGTCAGACCAACATTGTTCCTTTGGCGACTGCCGGTTGGTTGTTTGCATTTGCAGTGATCGGTTTTGTCGCAGTGGCCAACAGAAAGAAAATCTAGTTTTCTGGCGGGGGCCAATAAAAGTTTGAACGTATTTACCGCTCTGCCAGTGATTTGACGCTTAATAAGGGATATTTGCGTCGAAGGGGGCGCAGTCGCTTGTCAATTTTCCAGCTATTGCTATATTCCAGTGGCTGGCGCCAAGGCTCAAATTGACCGTGACAGGCGAAGCGGCATCGCGGTAAAGGCCTCCAGGATGCTCGAGGCCAGCGCAGCAGGTGTAACAGCTGCGAAGCGGAGCGAGAGGTTTAGTGTTGTTCTCATTCAGTGCTCTTGAACCTGGGCCGCAAGGCCGGAGGGACCCCTCATGGCGCGTTTGCTGATTTCCATTCTCTGCGTACTCGTAGCGTGGTCCGGTGTTAGTGTCGCCGACCAATCCAATTCGTCGTACCTGCTCAGCCCCGGTGACAAGGTAATGGTCTCGGTCTGGCAGGAAGACACACTTCGCCAGGAAACCGTTGTCCTTCCTGACGGCAGTATCACTTTCCCTCTGGCTGGCCGTATCGAGGTGGCTGGTCTTAATGTTACGGACGTTGGCAAGAAGGTCACTGCCGGCCTCAAGCCCTATCTCGCCGAGCCCAATGTCAGCGTCGTCGTCACCAGCACGGCTGGTAACCAGGTGTATGTTCAGGGCAAGGTAGTCAAGCCGGGTCCAGTACCCATGACAGGCCCTACGGCGGTGCTTCAGGCGCTGAGCATGTCGGGCGGAATGGACAAATTCGCCGACGAAAGTGCCATCAAAGTGATCCGTGGAAGCGGCACATCACAAAAGGTCATGCCGGTGCGCTACAAGGATCTGGTTTCTGGGCGCGACATGTCCACTAACTTCCAACTCCAGGCTGGCGACACGCTGGTCGTACCTTGACCCATCCAATAAATAAGAATTCCTAGTGCCTATTTTTCGACCAACACATGTTGCGACGGCGATCATGATGATGCCGTTCGCGGGGGTGGTTCACGCCGCCATTTGGCAGTCTTCAGTCGTGGTGCCCACGTCTGTCGAGTACGACAGCAACCCATTGCTCCTGACGTCCGAGGAGAAAGGTGTGACGCGTACCATCATTGCGCCCGACTACACCCTCACCGGTCAGTTCGACCGCGACCAGTTGCGCTTCGGCGTGGGCATGAACCTGTTGCGCTCTTCCGACCGTTCGATCGTCGATGACCGTGAAGACCCCAAGGTAAGCCTGGGCTGGCAGCGTGAGACCGAGACCGGCGGCTTTGGCCTGCTGGCACGCTACGAAGAAAGCTCCACGCTGTCCGGGGCTGTGCAGGACACCGGTGTGGTCACCACTGACGGCACCCAGAAGATGACCACGCTTGAGGGCAACTGGACCAGCGCGGTCACCGAGCGCAGCACCTTGGCGAACGTTCTCACTTACTCGCATGCGCGCTATGACATCGATTCGCTGACCGGCTATGACGAGCTTTTCAACAAATCGACCTGGACCTACGCCTGGAACGAGCGCACCGACGTCATTACCGGTTTCAACGCCAGGCGCTACGAGCCGCAGGACGACACCACCGCTGTGGCCTCCAACAGCTACAGCCCGAACATTGGCGTGCGTTACCGGTTCTCCGAACGCTTCGAAGGCGAGGCGCACATTGGCGTCAACAAGACCACCGGCTCTGGCGGTGGGCGTCGCGGTGAAGGCGGCATGTCGCTGTTCTACCGTGGCGTGCGGGCCGATGCCAGCCTGAGCGCCGAGCGCAGTACCGTCGCCAGCGCCGAGGGTGGCTTTGCCGAACTCGACATGGTCCGCGGCAGCTGGAGCTACCTGGTCACCGAAGTCGACCGCGTCGGCGTCGACGCCTCCTGGCAGGACAGCAAAGGCGTGTCACCGAATACCTTGCAGACCTATGGCTTCTGGGCCAGCCGCGCATTCTCGCCGGCCTGGGACCTGCGCCTGTCTTTGATGTACAAGCAGCGTGAGCAAGATGGCTTGCCCGATGCTGAAGCGACCATTGCTGGATTGACACTGACCTACCGATACCCCGACATCTGACTCTCGCACGGGTGGCCACCATGAAATCCGAGTACGAGCTTTCCCTCAAAGATTACATCGCCATCATCAAGGACCGCGCCTTGTTGCTGGGGGTGAGCATCGTGGTCGTGATTGCTGCAACGGTGGGGGTCGCCGTTACGGTGCCGCCCTTGTATCAGTCGACCGGTACCATCTTGGTGGAGTCGCAGCAGATCTCCCCGGAGCTGGTGTCGGCCAACAACAACAGCTTTGCCGATGAGCGCATCGAGGTCATCCGCCAACGCGTGATGACCCGCGAGAACCTGCTGAAGATCATCGACAAGTACAACCTGTTCGCCGACAAGGGCCGGCAGTTCAGCGAAACCGACAAGATCGACCAGATGCGTAACGCGATCGTCGTGGCCACCCTCAGCACCTATGTGAAAGGGCGCGGCGAAGCGACGGTGGCGTTCACGGTTTCCTATGAAGACAAGCGCGCCGAAGTCGCCAAGGAAGTGGCCGACGAACTGGTGACGCTGTTCCTCAACGAAAACATGAAGCAGCGCACCGAGCGTGCGACCGAAACCACCGAATTTCTCACCCAGGAAGCGAACAAGCTGGGCGCTGAACTGGCCGATCTGGAAAACAAGCTGGCGGACTTCAAGCAGGCGCATGCCAATGCCTTGCCCGAGAACCAGCAACTGCGCATGAGCATGCTGTCGCGTTCGGAGCTGGAGTTCCGCGAGGTCGATCGCGATTACAAGTCTGCCCAGGAAGAGCTGCGCTACCTTGAACTCGAACTGTCGGCAGCCAATGCTGGAGTGTCCAGCCCGGCCGCTGGCGGCAAGCCTGCTTCGGTAGACCAGCCGCAAGACCTGGCCAGTCTCAAGGCCGAGTATGCCCGCCTATTGACCAAGTACACCCCGGCGCACCCCGATGTGGTGGCGGTCAAACGCAAGATCGACCTGCTCAAGGCGTCGGGCGAGAAGGGCATCGCTGCTGCAGCGGCCATGAACCTCGATGCCGCCCGGGTGCGCACCAAGATGGCGGCAGCCCAGTCGCGCATTGCCTCGCTGGCTGAACAGAAACGCCAGCTGACCACCAAGATGGAAGGCTACGAGGCCGACATCCTCGAAGCCCCGCAAGTCGAGCGCGGCCTGGTCACCCTGATGCGCGACCACGACAACGCCCGCAAGAAGTACGAAGAAATCCGCAACAAGGAAATGGGCGCCAAGATCACCGAAAGCCTGGAGCAGGAAAACAAGGCTGAGCGCTTCGTGCTGCTGGAGCCGCCGTTGATGCCGGAAAAACCCGTCAAACCCAACCGCAAGAAAATCGTCGCCCTGGGCCTGGTGCTGGCACCGGCCATTGGCGGAGGCCTGGTGATGTTGCTGGAAATGCTCAACCAGCGGGTACGCGGCGTGGGTGCGCTGGAAAGCGTGCTGGGCAAACGCGTGCTGGTGGCGGTGCCCTACATCACCACCCAGGCGGATGTCGCCAGGCGCCGCAAGTGGCGCAGCTGGCTGGTGATCGCCGGGTTGGTACTGGTTGCTATGCTGATGGTGGTCGTCCACGTGTTCTACATGCCACTGGACCTCCTGCTGTTTAAAGCTATGGCTCGGTTTGAATAGGGAAGCGCAGCGATGGACAGAATTACGCCGGCTATTGGAAAGAACATTCACCAGGTTTCTCCCACCCCTGCTGAAACGCCCAAGGCCCCGCTGGTGGCGGACAAGCCTGATGCGTTGGGGCAGTTCGATTACGTGCAGACCAAGGTCGTGCCGCTGAGCGCCGAGCACCTGGAACGCAACCGGATCGTTTCCTACAACAAGAACTCCAACATGAGCGGCGCCATCGACCTGCTGCGTACGCAAGTGCTGCAGACGATGGAAGAAAACGGCTGGCGTACGCTGGCGATCACCTCGCCGACACCCGAGGCGGGCAAGACGGTGCTGGCCGTGAACCTGGCCATGAGTATCGCCCACCACACCACCAAGACCGCCTTGCTGGTCGACTTCGACCTGCGCCGGCCGAGGGTGGGCAGCAGCCTAGGCTTGCCGATGGGCAAAGCCCTCAACGAACTGCTCAAGGGCGAAGCGTGGCTGGAAGAGGTGATGGTCAACCCGACCTTGCCGCGCTTTGTCGTGCTGCCGACGCGTGAGCCTGTGCCCATGTCCACCGAAGTGCTGTCATCGCCCAAGGTCAGCAGCCTGATCAGCGATTTGCGTGATCGGTATGACTCGCGTATCTGTATTTTCGACTTGCCGCCATTGTTGAGTTCCGACGATGCGCTGACGGTGTTGCCGAAGTTTGATTGTGTGCTGTTGGTGGTGGCAAATGGGATGAACAGCAAGAAGGATATTGAGGATTGCTTGCATCATTTGGCGACGGCGAATTTGATTGGGGCGGTGTTGAACAAGGCGGATGAGAAGCCGCGGGCTTATTACTGAGGCTCTCCGGGTTATGCACGCCATGAACGAGGTCATGGCGCTGTTGTGGATTCAAGATCCATCTCTGGAGGCCAGGTGACTTTGGGAGCCAGGCGTAAGGCAACCTCGCACCAGAGGACGTTGTTATGGTCTTTAGGTGGGCCAGGCGGGGGGAGTGCGGATGGGCCTTCCTGCATATAGGTGCACACGTAGGCCCAGATATGTTCGTCAGCGCACATTGTGCTGAGGCGGAAGCGGTCGATGACATTATTAGTGCCTGGCTCAATGATGGAGAGCATGACCCCCCATTTGAATATTACTCCGCCATTGAGTGCGCCGACTTGTGACCAGCGTTCGGCGCGTACTTGGGACCAGTCATAGCTTACAGGTACCACTTCCCATTTTTCGAAGGGGTTCCACCATCGATGTTTGAAGTTGTAGGCGTAGATTTTTTGGCGGGCACGGTTGAAACGGATAGGTTCATCTCTGGGTGGGGAAATGTCGACACGGAGAGCTAAAGCAATTCCCCATATGCAAAGGAATAGTATGATTGGGCCGCTGATCAGTGATGAAATATCATTGTCGTTATAACTATCTAAAATCGTTCCTGGTATAGGTAAGGTCAATAGGCCCATGGGTAATGAGAGAAATGACATAAGCCCTCTTACTGATGTAATGGGTCGCGATATTTCAAGATAAATAGTGTCTTGGTGGTTTGGCGTCTTATTGCCCAATGACGCTTCAATGGCTGGAACGTCATAAGGCGTGGGAAGGTCTTGTTTCCACCCAACACAAGGAGGATTAAGCAGTGGGCACGTCATGAAAGATTGTTCCTGGATGAATTAATTTTGTCTTCAATTACCACAAGCTTCGCGGCGGCTGAATGGTCATGCTTGTCGGGCCAATAGGTGACTGTGAATACAAGGGCGTTTATGTAGTGGTCGTCTTTCAAAGGATGCGAGTTGTAGATTTTGAGCGCACCATTTTTGGTGTCGTGACTTACTTCAGGGCTTTTTAGGTTGGGGGCCGCGAATGCTGAGGAAAACTCGCCTGTAGTGATAAGGTTCGCGGTTTGAGTGCTATCGCCAGAAAGGACTATTTGCTTACCACTTGAGCCTGGTTCGAAAAGGCTGAGGCTCCACTGGTAATGAGAGTTTTCGCTGCTAAAGCTGGGAAGGTATAGGTGGTAGTTGAGTACGAAGCGTGCGGGGATCGCAGTGCCGTCACTGATTATTATTCCGCCAGTTTCTGAAGTCGGAATGTGGTGTGAGTTGTCGAATTTTATGTCTATTGAGACGCTGGCGCTCACGCCGAGAACTGCTGCGTTGAGTGCACCGATCGCAGCATCCAGTTCGCTAGGCTCGCTCCATTGCCTGTAACTGTCCGGCAACCCCCACTTACAATGGCGTGCCCAGAGTTCCGTTGCAGTCGATTCGGCGCGCTTTGCATGAGTAGCATAAGCATAGGCAGCCAATCCTAATACGACAGCGATCCCTAGCGGCCCGAATAGCGTGCTCGTGAATGCAGCGGCGTAGAGTCCAGATAATGTTGAAAGCCCAGCGAGTGCGGTGGCATAACGATAGTTACTAGCAGAAACCGAATCCCCGCTGTCACCAACTCTGATCGCCGCATGCGCATACTGAAAAGTGTCCATCGTTCCCGAAAGCGCAGCGATCACTCCGCCAAATTTGGCAAGGGCGCTTCCCAGTGAAAGGGTGGAAGATATTCCAGCGAAGGTTTTCTCGGGCCTGAGCACCTGTACTGCAAGCCCCGATGCCTCCATACCTGCTCCTAACAACCCTAGCGTCGAAGACCAAATCGCGGCCAGCGCCTCAGGGTCATTGGGGGAGGTCTTTTGCAGCGCCCCGAAGTTCCTGCTCAAGCTATCCTGATGAAACCACATACTCCCCAATGCCAGCAGAAGCCCGGGGCTGCTGGGACTGTCTGCGGCCTCGCGCATTCCACGAAACGCATCTCTCGCCACGCTCCGCGCCGCCGTTGCACTCACCTTCAACCCCTCAACCGCCTGCGCGGCACCGCGTTGCATGGTTTGCCCTCCCACCGCAACACTGCGCACCAACTCACCCACGCCCCCAGCCGCCCCGTCGCGCATCTTCAGCAACCGCGCCTGCAGGCTCTCGGCACTCTCCAGCGTCCACACCATCACCTCGACCAGCTGACTACGATTACCCGCCGCCGCGATGTGAATCGCCCCGCTGAGCACCATCGCCCGCACCTTGCGTCCGGCGGGTTTGCGGAATTGTTTGTCGAGTTGGCCGAGAAACGCGTCGGTGCGCTCTTGCATGGCTTCGTTGAGCAGGCTGAGGTACTCACCCACGGTGAGCGACAGCCTGACCTGCGTCATGTGTTGCCCGGCATACAGCAGAAACGCGGCGCTGTGCACATGGCCGACCAGTGTGCGGGTCTGCGCGGAGGCCTGCTGGCCGAGGGCATTGCTGGCGCTGGCGGTCGCGGCGAGCAGTTGGCCGATGGCATCCTGCACCGGCTTGATCATCAACAGCTTGCCTTCCTCGCTGCCGCTGATGGCCTTGACGGCGTCGTAGACCTTGCCCAAGTCATCGCCGGACAGGGCCTTGGCCAGTTGCTGCAGCAGGCCCTGGTTTTTCGCCAGCAAGGCCTGATACAGCAGGCTCTGGCGGTCTTCGAGCAGCTGGTACCAGATGGATTGCGTTGCTCCGAGGGCTGTGTCGGTGGACGACAGCACCTCGGTTGGCCCGCCCGCCAGGCAGGCGGCCATCATGATGATGAAGTCTTCCACGGAAGCCGGGTTGGTGGCGCTGTAGTCGAAGTAAGCGACCCGCTGGAACGCCCGGCTGGCGTATTGGTCGGCGTAGAGCTCGGCGACCTCATCGATCTTCGCCTGAAAGTGCTGGACCTCCCGGTCATAGGCGGCCTGGAACGCGGCGCGGGCGTTTTCGTCGTAGCGTTCCTCCAGGCGCTCACGTGCCTCTTCCTGCTTGTGTTTAGTCGTACGCCTTGCCTGGGCTTCGATGTCCACCGCCGGCAAGTAGGCCTTGGCGGCGATGGGGCTGTCGTTCCACTGCTCGACCTGCCTGGCGTGCTGCTCGGTTTCTTCGGTCGCCTGGGCTTGGGCCTGGGCGTCGTGCAGTTCGCGGATGCCTAGCAGCGCCTGGGAGGTGAAATAGTCGAAGTGGCGCTGGGGTTCGGCGCGCCATTCCTGCAGGGCCTGGAACCAGGCCGTGCGTTGGGCATTGCACTCCATGACCAGGCCGGCCGGGTCCGGCAGGGTCAGGGCGAGTACGCCATTGGGCAACTGCTCCTGGGCGATGATGGCGCGCACATGCGTGTGGGTGACAAACAGGCGGCTGATGCGCGGATAGAAGCCGTGCACGCTGGAATACTTGCCGGGGTAATGGCTGGCATATTCGAGGACGTCGTCGAGGCCCAGTTCAGCATCGGTCATGGCAATGCCGACGCTGGCGGGATCGTGGCGGGCGACGTTCAGGTCCAGCTCGACGAAACGGCCGGTGCAGTCTGGTGTATTGCTGGCAATCCCGTCGCGGTAGAAGTCCAGCACCTGACGGGGCCAAGGGTCGTTGGCGAACGCGATCCAGGCCTTGCTGTAGAGCAGGGTGTTGATGTTGATGAAGGCGGCGATCACGTCGTGGCACTGCGTGGCGCAATGCTCGGGCAGCGATTTGCCCGGTGCCAGCGGCGGTTGCAGCGGCGAGAATTGGCGCAGTGCGCCTTCCGGCGTGACCTGGTAAGCGTGCCAGACCCGCTGGTCGAGCAGAACGTAGACATAGCCCTGTCGCAGGGTGCGCAACTGGTCGGTGCGCATGGGCAGGTGAGTGATTTCGCTGTCGGCGGCCAGGCGGTAGGACTGAGTCTTGCGCGGGTGCGGCGCGTAGGCGGTGCGCAACAGCAGAATGGGCAGGCCGGAGCGTCGGCAGGTGTTGCAGGTCAGCTGTGGATTGGGGATGGCCTGGCTCGTGGCGAGGTCGATGGCGCTGCTGATGCTCATGTGTGAGTATCCTCGCTACCCGCTGGCGCTTTCAGGCCAGCGAGTGGTTCTAGTTGTCAGATACACAGTCAGCTACTTGCTTCGGCTGTAGTCCTGAACACTAGCGAGGAACCAATTCTCAGGGGAGGTTGCAGCTTCCTAAAACAACGTGGGAATTTTCTACTGTCGTTCAATTTGAAGCGCTTTAACGATTTGAAGCCAGGGATACTTCAGCTCCCACTCCCAAGCATGCCGCACAATCTGCTCCAATGAATCAAACTGCGGCTGCCACCCCAACACCAACCTGGCTCTGGCAGCATCCGCCACCAACCTGGCCGGATCACCATCGCGTCGGGTTGCTTCGATTACTTCAATCTTCCGCCCCGTCACAACGCGCGCGGTATCGATCACTTCCTGCACCGAAAACCCCAGCCCATTACCCAGGTTGAACGCCGTGGTGGCGCCCCCCTTCATCAAATACTCCACCGCCAACTCATGCGCCGACGCCAGGTCGGCAACATGCACGTAGTCCCGAATACAACTGCCATCCGGCGTGTCGTAATCGTGGCCAAAGACAGTTATGGCTTCACGTCTCCCGGAAGCGGCCTGCAGGATCAACGGAATCAAGTGAGTTTCTGGCTCATGACATTCCCCCAACAAACCTTCAGGGTCGGCGCCCGCCGCATTGAAGTAACGCAGGCACACTGACTTCAACCCATACGCTCGGTCAAAGTCCTGAAGAATCTGTTCGACCATCCACTTGCTACGTCCATAGGGATTGATCGGCACCTTAGGATGCTGCTCATCGATAGGCACGTATTGCGGATCGCCATAAACGGCAGCGGTAGAGGAGAAGATCAGATGCCTGATCCCCGCCCGCACCATGGCGTTCAGCAGGGTCAGCGTAGCCGCGACGTTGTTCTGGTAGTACTTGCCAGGGTCGGTGACCGACTCAGCCACCTGAATGAAAGAGGCAAAATGAAAGACTGCATCGAAGTGGCATTCGCTGAACAACGTATCCAGCGCGTGGCCGTTGGCGATATCCAACTCGACCCATTCGATCTCCGGCCCAGCAGCCTCAGTATCCGCCACCACCACCTCATGCCCGGCGCGTATCAGGTGCTTGACCATGTGCGAACCGATATACCCTGAACCCCCGACCACCAAGTACTTCATCCAATCCTCCTGGAACAGACGCAGCGTCGAATGCCTGGAATTCAGGTCTGAATTGACTCTAGATGGCGATATGCCCTATTTCAAGAAAAGCCAGTTGGTCATGGTCTGGCCGTCGAATGTGATCTGGTAGCGGCCATCCTTGTAGCTCGAAGCCAGCGTCTTTTCCTGGCCTTCGCTGCTGCGGCTGTAGAGCTTCAACCCAGCAGGCGCCTTGATGCTCAACGTGCCTTCGAGCGGTTCGACGTGGAAGGGCGTCATGTCGTCGGGCCGTGGCACGGCGCGAGTGCCCAATGAGATCAGCAGGCTGCGCGACTGGTTGAGCGGCTTGGCATCAAGGCTTTGCACTGCGACGCTGGCATACGCGGTTTTCAGTTGCAGCTTCAAGTCACCCATCTCCAGTGACTGGCCTCCCAGCCAGCCGGTCGCGGCCTGGGTCAATGGCGTGTCGATGGTGTAAACGCCTTGTTGCCAGTTGCGGCGCAGTTCACCGGTATCGGTGGTCGATTCGCTGGCGTTGGCATCCAGCAATGATTGATCGGGGTCGTGCAGCACCTGTGCATCGGCAGGCATGGCGCTGGCTTGCAGCCAGGGCAGCTGCGGCGTCTGGGGGAGGGCAATCTGCAGCCTGCCTTTTTCCATGGCGGTGCGCAGCAACACCGAGGTGTTGGGTGTGATCTGTTTGTTGAACAAGGTGTCAGGCGTAGGCGCGAACACGTAGCGGGTTTTGGCCAGTTGCACATCTTCACGGCGGTAGAGCAAGGCGGCAGCGGGCATCGTGGCCATCAACCCGGGGTCGTTGTAGGCATTCCAGTTATCGGCACGGCGCCATTGGCTGAGGAACGCCTGCTGGCTGTAGGCGTATTGCATGATCGCGTCCCAGCCCTGGTGGCTGGCGGTGGCCGCCACATACAGCGGTAACGAGTGGCGATCGGGCAGGGGGAAGGGCTCGGCGTTCCACTCGGTGACGGTCATCGGCAAACCCAGCACCTGGGCAGCGCCCAGCCAGTTGATCATGCCGTCGCTGGTCAGCGGGTTCTTCTCCAGCTGGGCGATGCCGCCATAGCTATGGGCGTCGATTACGTCACCCGTGGTCAGCGACGGCAGTGAGGACAAGCCATTGCCCCCCCAGGTGCTGGTGGTGGCGATGGGCACCTTGACCCCGAGGTCGCGCAGGTCCTTGATCATGTCAACAAAGATGCGATGCTCCAGGTCGTTGAGAAACAGTTTCGAAGGGCCTTGCTCCCAGGCGCGCCAGGTCTTGTCCGCCGGCAGGTCCTGGCGGGCGGCAAACGCCTTGGCTTCGTCCATGTAGAGCTTGCTGTGTTTGGGCACGCCTTTGTCCGGCAACAAGGCATTACCGAAGTGGTGGGTGATATCGTTTTCGTTGGTGATCAGGATGGCCGCGATGGCCGGGTCGTCCTTGTAAGCCAGCCCGGTGTAGGTGTTGACGTGGCTCATGTACTGCTTGGCGAACCGCTTCATGGCCTGCTGCAGGGTGACGTTGACGTAGGCATAGCCCTTGAGGCCGGCGACATCATGTTCCTTGGGCAGCTCATCGAAGCCATAAATGTTGTCATTGGCGGTCAGTACCCGCGACACGTTCATGTCGAGCCACACATAGATGCCTTCGTCCTTGAGGCACTTGATCCACCAGTCGATCTTCTTCAGCGCTTCGGCGTCGAGCCGCTGGGTATCTTTCAACTGCGTCAGGTCGCCGAAGACATTAGGGCTCACCCAGGGCGAGTCATGGTGGTGCAGCCGGACCAGGTTGAAGCCCAGCGCGGAAAGCCGCTTGGCCTGCGCTCTGATGTCTTCGTCGGGGGTTTTGAACAGCGCGTAGGCCGACAGGTTGGTGCCCCAGAAGCGTGCTGGGGTGTTGTCGGCGAACACCAGCTGTTCACCGGCAGCCTTGACGAAGCCGCGTTTGCCCGCGGGCTTTTCCGCCGTATTGAGGAACGACAGGTCCACCGGCGACGTGCGCCAGTCGAGTTGGTCATCCGGCCATTGCATGGGGTCGGCCAGGCCGAAACGTTCGCTCGGGGTTGGACCTAGTGTGATGTCGCCGGTGACGTTCAGCACTGCCTTGATCTGTTGGCGACCAGGGCGAATCGGGTCGGTATAGAAGAACGTCCGGATCTGGCGGGTGTCGCCCCGTTCGAAATAGACCTTGGCCAACGGCGGATCGAAACGCATTTCCACGCGTGGCCCTTGCGCGTTCTTGCCCCAGGTCCAGCCGCGATTGTCTGGCAGCAGCACCGGGTCACCCATCTCCCCGGCGATCAACGCAGGGTCGAAGTCCCAGACGATGCCGCCACCCATCACATCGGCCTGCTTGCTGTGCGCTTGCAGGTCGAAGGTCCAGGTCAAGGTTTGCGCCTGCTCCTTGTTGATGTCTGCATTGAGATCGAAGTCCAGGTCCTTGTTCTGGCCTGTCAGGGTGTAGTTGTAAGGGCCTTGGACCTTGAGCGTCGGGTAAAAGCCGGTCCAGCTCCAGTTATCCCCCCAGAAGTTGAAACTGGAAGCCATCGCCTGGCCGCCGCCGCGGGTCAGGCCCGGCAGGCCATTCTGTTCGTTGACGCTGACTACCCATTCCGAGGCCCAACCAGCCAGCGGCAAGACCAGCAGGCCAACGAGCGCCGTTGCCCGGGTGAAGGGGCTGAGGACTTTACGGAGCATCGGATTACCTCGGTTGCAGGCTGGCGTTGGCGGGTTGTGTGGCATCGGCATGGGCGAGCCTGCGGACCATCTGTATGTAGGCAATGCCCAGCCCGCCGATCGACCAGTAGATCACCGGGATCACCGTGATGCTGCTGACCGTGAAGATGGTCACCAGGATGCCGATCAAGGTCGCTAGCAGTACCCGGCCCAGCTCGCGATAGGGGTCATCTCTATCGTTAAAGGTGCGCAGGGTCCTTCGAATACCCAGCACGACGCAGGCAAAGAACCCGACGAACAGCGACAGGCCGACCAGGCCGACCCGCAGCGCCAGGTTGATGTAGGTGTTGACGATATCGATGATGCCTTCACCCTGAATCATCGATTGCATTTCCGGGGTGTTGCGGAAGTCGAACGAACCGAATAGGGGGTAGCGTTGAATGACGATCCAGGAATTGTCCAGCAAGCGCTCGCGATAAGTGATGTTCTCGTTGTCGACGCTGCCGATGAATGGCAGCAAGTCGAGCACTTTTTCGCCACCGGGCATGATGCTCAGCAACGGAATGCTCAGCAACCCGGCCAGGCCCAGCAAGGCCAGCCGGCTGACCGCGCGCCTGCCCATGGCGATGTACACGACGATCAGCACCACCGCGCCCACCCAGGGGCCACGGGACAGCGGCGCGAACAGCCCGGCGGCCAGCAGCAGGGCGCCGAGATAGCGCTGCATCTTGTTGCGCACGAAGCCCTGGACGAACAGGAACAGCCCGATGGCCACTGTGATGACATAGCCCAGGGCAATGGCCTGGCCGGTGGTGACACTGGCGCGCAGCGCGCCGCCGCGGCTCAGGTAGCTTTTCATGCTCCATTCCACGCCCAGGGCATCGAGCAGAGCGTTGTACAACAGCCAATGCCGCACATACTCGGCCACCGCCAGCAGCGACAGGACGAACGCGGCGATGACAAACGCCAGCATGACATCCTTGAAATCGCTGATTTCCCGTATTCCCCGGCTGGCGACGTAATACGGCAGGAACACGTCGACATACAGATAAACCCCCTGGCGCAGGGTGTCAGTGACGGTGGTTTCGCGCAGATACAGCAAGGCCATCAATACCAGGCTGGCGGCCAGCAGCTTGTCGGCCAGGAGGCGGCCGAAACGCAACGTGTCGGCTTGCTTGCTCAGCACCAGCGCTGCGGGCAGCAGCACGCACAGGGCCAGAATGCGCTGATGATTCAATTCGATCAGGTAATTGACCACACCAAACCCGGGCACTTCGATCGATGCCGGCGGGATGACGAACAACAGCATGAAGAACAAGGCCATGGGATTGCGCTCGCGGCGCCTGGCCGTGAGCAGGATGACGGCGGCGACTGCGGTGTAGATCCAGTAACTGTGGGCAAAGAACGCTACGAGGGTCAGGGCGAACCACAAATTGCGCCGGCGCTTGTAGTCACCCTCGGGAATCAAGTCGGTTGCCGGGCTGCGGACCATGAAAAAGACCACGCAGGCCACAAACAGAATGACGATCAGCGCACGAATATGTTCTGGCATCTAAGAGGTCACCTGTCCCTGTGTGGGTGGGCACTAGCATCATGGCTAATTGAAACTATAGTGACTTCTAGCCAATCAGTCAGAGATTGAAGTCATGCCGTCGATTGATGTGCAAGCCTCTTCCAGTCTGCGCAAGCGCGCCTTGGGCGCCGGGGCATGGAACCTGGTCTCGCTGGTCGCCTCGCAGGTGCTGCGCCTTGGCGGCAACCTGATCATGGCCCGATTACTACTGCCGGAAATGTTCGGGGTGATGGTCATTGCCACCACCGTTTCGGTCCTGCTGCACCTGCTGTCCGATGTCGGCTTGCGCCAGAACATCATCCAGAGCCACCGTGGCGACGATCCGCTGTTTCTCAATACCGCCTGGACTGTGCAGATCGTGCGCGGTTTCACGCTGTTCGCCTTGACGCTGTTGTTGGCCTTTGGCGCCTGGGTCGCGCAAGTGGCTGATCTGTGGCCCGCGCATTCCACTTACGCAGCGCCCGAGCTGCCGCTGGTGCTGGCGGTGACCGGCTTGTCGGCAATTATCTGGGGCTTCCAATCGACCAAGATAGACGTCGCGGTACGAACTTTCCAACAGAAGCGCGTGGTTTTGGTGGACATTGCCTCGCAGGTCGTCGGTTTGATCACGATGTTGCTGATCGGCTATTTCACCCGGTCCATCTGGTCACTGGTGATCGCCGGGCTGACCTCGGCCCTGGCCGGTACGCTGCTGGGTCACCTGGCGTTGCAAGGGCCGCGCAACCGCCTGCAATGGGACCGCGAGGCGCTGACCGAACTGATCGTCTTTGGCCGCTGGATCCTGCTGTCTTCGATGGTCGGTGTGTTGGCCATGTACGGCGACCGTATCTGGTTCGGCGGCACCATGACGGTGGCACAACTGGGCGTGTATTCGATAGCTGTGCTGATTCTGAGCTCGCTGCAGACCGGCCTGCTGAAACTGTTCGGCTCGGTGGCGCTGCCGGCGTTCAGTGAAGCGGCGAGGAGTGGTGACAAGGCGCGCCTGCAAAGGCTTTACTTTCACTTCAAGCTGATTGTGGACCTGGTGATGCTGTTCCTGTGTGGCGGATTCCTCACCGGCAGCCCGCTGTTGATCGGCTGGTTGTACGACGCGCGTTATGCCGACGCGGGCCCAATGTTGGCTATCCTGTCGTTATCGTTCTTCACCCTGCGCTACACCCTGTCGCACCAGCTGTGGATCGCTTTGGGCCATACCAAGTACCAGGCGATGGACAACATTATCCGGCTCATCTCGCTGTGGAGCCTGATCCCACTGCTGCTGGCCATAGGCGGGGTGAAGTATGCGATCTGGGGCGCGGCACTGCATACGTTCCCAACGCTGATCCTGATCATTTACGTCAATTGCAAGCTAGACATATTCAGTGTGAAACGTGAACTTGTGGTCCTGCCGATGATGGCGGTCGGCGCGCTGTGCGGGTATTTGCTCACGCGTTTGTTCGACTGGCTTTGAAGCCCGCTCGGTAGGTGGCACATAACAATAACGGGCTCAATGAAATCAATGGCATAGGTCTTGTGATCATGGGGAAGCTGCAGTTTCTTGTTCGGCAGTCAGGTCGTAGGGGCTTTCTTCGCAATTGTGTCTTGTTGGGTGCTGGCGTTGCCGTATTCCGGGGGGCTCCTACGCTAGCGCGCAACGTTGCGCCGAGCGGCGAATTCGTCGTGATCAATGGTTGGGTATTGCCTTCCGAGTACTTCAGGGACGGGCGAGCATGATCAAGGACTATGAGTCTGAGAAATCGCTACGAAAGGCTTACGACGTCTGCATCGTAGGCGCTGGCCCGGCCGGGATCACCCTGGCCTTGCGCCTGGCCGAGGCGGGCTGGAGCGTGGCGTTGCTCGAAGCCGGCGGTCATGAATATACGCCACGCTCTCAAGCACTCTACAAATGCACCTCGACCGGTCTTGAGTTGTATGCCGAAGAAACGCGGCTTCGATACCTGGGGGGCACTTCCAATCACTGGGCGGGTCGCTGCCGCCCATTCACGGCATCCGATTTCTCGGTTGCGCCACCTGTGGACTTGCCCGGCTGGCCCATTCCCTATGCCGAAGTCGAGCATTACCTGCCGGCGGCCATGGAAATCGTCGATTTGCCGCAGGGCGCCGACTTCAGGGCAATGAACACAGGGCTCGGCGGTGGCGATTTCGATGCTGACTGTTTTCTGCTTAGCCCGCCTACGCGCTTTGCGCAGAAGTATGCAGCCGCGCTCAAGGACACGGCCGGGCTTGAGGTCTTTATCAACTGCAACTGTGTCGACTTGGAGTTCGATCAGGCTTCTGGTCAGTTGAAGGGCGTGGTGGTGTCCGACTACGAACACCACCGTGATCGCGTCAAGGCCAAACAGTACATATTGGCAACCGGCGCCATCGAGAATGCCCGGCAGTTGCTCAACAGCACCTCACTGGTAGCGGCGGGGGTGGTGAAGAAGGATGGCCTGACCGGGCGTTGCCTGATGGAACACCTGAATATCGACATGGGCACGTTCATCCTGAAAGATGGGCAAGGTATCGAACCACGCCAGTACTACACCACCGATGCCTTCGTCGCCGATTACCGAGCCGGCAAAGGCAATGTCTCTGCGACCGTGCTTTCCGATGTCCAGACTTACGGCAGGACGGCCGAGGTCAAGCACTTTCTGGAAAACCTCGCCTGCGACATGGGATGGGCCAGCAAGATTGATTTCGTAGCCAAATTCAGTTGCCCGGGAGATGGCGTCATCAGCACGATGATCGAGCAGTTTCCCAATGCACAAAGCCGCATTTCATTGATCGATGAAAAGGATGAGCTCGGCGTTGCCAAAGTCAACGTCAATTGGGCGCTGACGGCCACTGACCGGCATACCATCAAGTGCATCGGTGCTGAACTGGCGAAGCAGTTTGCCGAGTCGGGGCTTGGTTTCGTCAAATTGAACGATTACGTCTACGACAGCGAACTGCCCTTGAAGATGTCGCCTCATGCGCATCATATGGGCACCACGCGGATGGCGGCGTCAGCCGAGTTCGGTGTGGTCGATGTCGATTGCAAGGTTTTTGGCACGGACAACTTGTTCGTCGCCGGCAGCAGCATCTTTGCCACAGGAGGCGCCTCGAATCCAACGATGCCGCTGTTGCAGTTCGCGCTCCGGCTGGCCGACCACCTCGACACAAAGTTGAAGGCGGCCAGTGGTGCGCGGGTTTGAAGGAATGAACCAACGAATAAAGGGTTGAGAGCGTTGCGGTCAGCACATAGAAGAACGAGACCGGTTCGCCTCAGGGACAGTCCAGGAGTTTGACGTGCGAGGCTAGCAGTATGAAGGGATGGATACGGAACGCCATGACGCAGTACTTTCACTCGACGGGGCGAGGCAGCTCGGCCTACAAGAAATTTTGCAATCCAACGCCTTTGGAGTGGGGCACCTACCTGGCGCGGTGGGGCAAGTTTCATTCGGTGGGTAGCAATGTCTACATCAATTGTGGCTGCAATGTGACCGACCCGACCTTGGTGCGCATCGGCAGCAACGTAGGCCTGTCTGACTGCACACTGATTGGCCACGATGGTGTGGTGGCGCTGATCGAGATCTGTTACGGAAAGCACCTGGATTCGGTCGGCTACATTGATATCAAGGACAACAGCTTTGTCGGGCATGGCGCGATCGTCATGCCGCGGGTGACCATCGGGCCGGATTCGATCGTCGCTGCCGGCGCTGTGGTTACCAAGGATGTGCCACCCGGCACAGTGGTCGGCGGCAACCCGGCCAAATTCATCTGCACCACCGAAGATTTGATCAAACGGGTCGAGGAGCGCTGCAACGCCTATCCTTGGATCGAGACGGTGAAAAACCGCAAGGGCGCTTACGACCCAACGGTTGAGCCGGCGCTGGCGCGTCAGCGCAGCGAGTACTTTTTCGGGGACGGTAGCCATGGATAGAAAACCCGTCGATGTGATGGTCGTCAATTTCAATACCGCATCGCTATTGCAGCCGATGTTCGATGCGCTGCGCCAGGCCGGAAGTGAGCGGCTGGCCAGCTACCTGGTAGTGGATAACGCCTCCGTCGACGATTCGGTGCAGCGGATGGCCGAGGTCTGCCCCGAAGCGGTGTTGCTCAGCAACAAGCTCAACGTCGGCTTTGGCCGTGCCAACAACCAGCTGCTGGCGCATCTGCAGGGCAAATATGCACTGCTGCTCAATACCGACGCCTTCGTCGCCGAGGACAGCCTGCAGAAAACCGTCGAATACATGGACGCGCACCCGGAATGCGGCATTCTCGGCGTGCGCCTGGTGGGGCGCGATGGGGACCTGCAACCCAGTTGCCGGTACTTTCCGACACCCTTGAACGTATTTGTCGCACGTACCGGGCTTGGGCGCTTTTTCCCTGGGTTGAAAATGGTCGACGAAATGGAATGGGACCACGGCTCTGTGCGTGAATGCGACTGGTTACCCGGCTGCTTCTACCTGGTGCGCCGGGAAGTGCTCGACCAGGTGGGGCTGTTCGATCCGCGCTACTTCCTTTATTACGAGGAGGTCGACCATTGCAAACGGGTCAAGGAGGCCGGCTGGAAAGTGGTGTTCTACCCACACACCACGGTGGTGCACATCGGGGGTGAAAGCTCCAAGTCGGTCGCCGAACTGGAAGCAGCGAGCCGGCAGATCTCCAGCTACCAGATCGAAAGCGAACTACTGTACTTTCGCAAGCATCACGGTGTGCCGGGGTTGATCCTGCATATGCTGCTGGTGAGCCTGGGTGATCTGGTGCTGGCACTCAAGGCGCTGCTCAAGGGGCGCGGCTGGGATGCGATCAAGGCCTGCTGGCGGCACACCCAGGCCACCTGGTCGCTGCTGTTCAATACCCAGTTCGCAAGCCAACCCACACGTTAGGTGAAGCCATGTTCGATAACATTCGCGCGGACTTGCGTGCACACGGCGATGATTGGGGCGCCCAGGGTTTCTGGGTACTGGTGGTGTACCGCTTTGGCCGTTGGCGCTATGGCGTGCGGCCGGCGTTTTTGCGCAAGATCCTGTCTTTTGTCTACAAAGTGCTCTTCAAGTTCGTGCAGATCATTACCGGGGTCGAGTTGCCCTGCGAAGTGGTGATCGGTCGCAACTTCGTCATCGATCATTTCGGTGGGATCGTCATCAGCGGCTATGCTCGATTCGGCGATGATTGCCGTATTCGCAACGGCGTGGTGGTTGGCTTGAAGAACGTCGACGAGCCAATTGCGCCGGTGTTTGGCAACAACGTTGATATTGGCGCGGGCGCCAAAGTGCTGGGCAACATCCGCATTGGCAACAATGTCGCCATTGGCTCCAACGCCGTGGTATTGATCGATGTGCCGGACAATTCACTTGCCGTCGGCGTGCCTGCGACCATCAAAGCCAGAAAGCACAGCGAAGCGATGGAGTGCACGTGATCTAGCCAATGAGTGGCCGCGGATAAAAGAGGTTCCGTTCAGCGCTGTCGAGTGAGGCCCCATGGTGACAGGCATTGGAGTGGTGGTTATCGGCCGTAATGAGGGCCATCGCCTTGAGCGTTGCCTGGCGTCGTTGGCCGGGCGTGCGGACAAGGTGGTCTACGTCGATTCGGGCTCCACCGACGGTTCGCTGGCGCGTGCCGCAGCGCTTGGTGTCGAAGTGCTGGCCCTGGATATGACCATTCCGTTCACGGCAGCGCGCGCCCGCAACGAAGGGTTTGCTTGCCTGCAGAAACACCTGCCATCGATCCGTCACGTGCAGTTCGTCGATGGCGACTGTGAGGTGGATGCCGACTGGCTGGCCAAGGCGCAAGTGTTTCTCGATGCGCACCCGCAGGTGGCGGTGGTCTGCGGTCGACGCCGCGAGCGTTTCCCCGGGCACTCGGTCTACAACTTGCTGTGTGACCTGGAATGGGACACGCCGCTGGGCGAAGCCAAGGCCTGTGGCGGGGATGCGCTGATGCGGGTCGACGCCTTCGTGGCGGTGGCGGGTTATCGCCCTGAACTCATTGCCGGCGAGGAGCCTGAACTGTGTGTTCGGCTGCGGGCGGCTGGCTGGAAAATTTGGCGCCTGGGCGCTGAAATGACCCTGCACGATGCCGCCATGACGCGCTTTGGCCAGTGGTGGCGGCGTAGCCTGCGCGCAGGCTATGCCTATGCCGAGGGCGCGTCCTTGCACGGGGCTCCACCGGAACGGCATTGGCTGCGCGAGTCGCGGCGTGCCTGGTTATGGGGCCTGGGCATACCGCTGTCAATCGCGCTGACGAGCGTGGTGCTGGGCCCATGGTGGCTGCTGTTGCTGTTGCTCTATCCGCTGCAGGCCGTGCGTCTGGCGCGGCGCGGCGGCAGGTCGGCGCGCGAGAACCGGTTGCAGGCGGTATTTCTGGTGCTTGGCAAATTCCCTGAAATGCTCGGCCAGGTGAAATTCCTGCTGAACAAATTCGTGGCCGGCAAGCCGGTGCTGATCGAGTACAAATGAGATGCCTACGATGTTCGGATCATTAGCGAGAAGTGTGCTCATCCTGCAACCCGGCTACTCGTTGCGCGCACTGAACAACAAGCGCAAGTTGGCGGTTGCGATGTACACGCAGTGGCCGGACTTGCGCGCGTTCATGCAGCGCATGTCGGGTGCCTTGGGCGAGGAACGCTTTGCCAGACTGGGGGTGGACTGCATCGGCATGGTGCAGTGGCCCTACCTCAGCAAAGGCTGGGATACCCGTGAGCGGTTCGAGGTGGTGGCGTCGCACTACGAAGTGGTCGCCAGGGATTACCCCGCGCTGTTGCTGTTGGGGCGCGACGAAAGCCGAGTGGTGTGTGACCTGTCCACGTATTCCAAAGGATGCACCCTGGTGCTGGATCGGCCTATCTGGTTCAAGCGCGAAGGGGAGTTGGTGCTCAACCTGTTCCAGGGCGACCTGCGCGTGGCCTCCATTGCATTCACGCTGGGTCGCAGCAACGGCGCGCTGGAGCTGTTCATCGGGGCGGTGCAGGGCATCCATAAAGGCATCGACAGCGAGACGTCGTTGAACATCTATCGCGAGCTGACCAAGGATTTCGAAGGGCTACGCCCAAGAAGCTTGCTGGTCGAGGCACTCAAATGCCTTGCCAGAGCGATCGGCGCAGCACGGATCTATGCTGTCAGTGACACGTGTCGGCACCACCGCCACCCGTATTTTGGCGTCGACAAGGCCCAGGACCTGGCCGCCAACTATGATGTGATATGGCAGGAGAATGGCGCCGAAGCCTCGCCGCGCGAAGATTTCTTCTCGCTTGGGCTGACGCCAGCGAAGCGGGCCCTGGAGGAGGTCGCGCCGAAGAAGCGTGCCATGTACCGCAGGCGTAATGAGCTGCTGGACGCTGTGTTTGCCCGTATAGAAGCAGCATTGCCTGGTACCACTGGGCAACAAGAGCTGCCGCCGCAGCCAGTGACGAACAGCATGAAGGGTCAGGGCATCGCGGAGTCGACTTGACCATTGAGTAAACGGACTTCGATTTGGGGGCGTATGCGCATTGCTTATTTCATCAATCAGTATCCCAAGGTCAGTCACAGCTTCATACGGCGTGAAATCCTTGCGCTGGAACGCCAGGGCATCGAGGTTCAGCGCATCGCCCTGCGCGGTTGGGATGCCGAGCTGCAGGATGGCGACGATCTGACAGAACGGGATAGAACGCGATATGTGCTGCAAGACGGGGTGAAGGGGCTGCTCAAGCCGATGTTGCAAGTACTGCGCGCCCAGCCGAGAAGGTTTTTCTCCGCGCTGAGCCTGGCGCTGCGCATGGGCCTGCGGGCCGATCGCGCCTGGCCTTATCACCTGGTCTATCTGGCCGAGGCGTGCCGTGTCGTGCAGTGGCTGGAAGCCTTTGCTGCCGAACACGTCCACGCACATTTCGGCACCAACTCCACCGAGGTGGTGATGCTGGCCAACGCGCTCGGCGGGCCGAGCTACAGCTTCACCGTTCATGGGCCGGAAGAGTTCGACAAACCACAGTTCCTGCACATGGGGGAAAAGGTCCGCCGCGCCGCGTTCGTCGCGGCGGTCAGCTCGTACGGGCGAAGCCAGTTGTTTCGCTGGGTGGCGCATGAACATTGGATGAAGGTCAAGGTGGTGCACTGTGGCTTGGAGCGCAGTTTCCACGAGGGTGCAGCCGTTGCGCCGCCGACTGCGCCGCGTTTGGTTTGCGTGGGTCGCCTGTGTGAACAGAAGGGGCAGCTGTTATTGCTTGAAGCGGCACGGATCCTGGTGGCCCAAGGCGTGGCGTTCGAAATGGTGCTGGCCGGCGACGGGGAGATGCGCGAGCAGATCGACGCGCTGATCGCCCGACACGGCTTGCAAGCGCAGGTACGCGTCACTGGCTGGATCAGCAGTGCCCAGGTGCGCGAAGAAATCCTGGCCGCCCGCGCACTGGTCTTGCCGAGCTTCGCCGAAGGATTGCCGGTGGTGATCATGGAGGCGATGGCCCTGCGCCGTCCGGTGCTGACCACCTATGTCGCCGGTATCCCCGAGCTGGTTCGCCAGGGTGAAAACGGCTGGCTGTTCCCGGCAGGCGCGGTAGAGGAGCTGGCGGCGGCAATGGCCGACTGCCTGGCGCAACCTGCCGATGCCCTGCAGCGAATGGGCGATGCCGCTTATGAACGCGTGCTGCAGCGCCATGATATCGACACCGAAGCGGCCAGGCTGGTCGGCTATTTCAAGGCAATTGCATGATGACATTACTGAGTTGGCTACTGGGCACCTTGGCACTGCTGGTGCTGTTACCGGTATTGGTGCTGTTGATCCAGGTGCTGCTGGCGTGCTTGCCGGCGCGGCCCACGCCGGTGCTCAACGGCGCGAGGCCCCGAGTGGCGGTGTTGGTACCCGCGCATAACGAGGCGTCGGTGATTGCCTCGGCGCTTGCCACCATCCGGCCGCAGTTGGTCGAGGGCGATCGGCTGTTGGTGGTGGCGGACAATTGCAGCGACGACACCGCTGTATTGGCGCGTGCCGCCGGTGCAGAGGTGATCGAGCGGCAAGATGCGCGCCTGCGCGGCAAGGGCTATGCGCTGGATTATGGCGTAAGGCATCTGGCCGAAGACCCGCCCCAGGTGGTGCTGATCATCGACGCGGATTGCCAGGTGGCAGCGGGCGCGGTCGAACGCCTGGCGCATTGCTGTATCGAGTCTGGGCGGCCTGTACAGTCGCTTTATCTGATGCACGCGCCGGCAGGTGCGGGGCTGAAGGTACAGGTCGCCGAATTTGCCTGGCGCGTGAAGAATCTGGTCCGTCCACGCGGCTGGGCGAGGGCAGGGCTGCCATGCCAGTTGATGGGTGCGGGCATGGCCTTCAGTTGGCAGGATGTGACCGCCGCCAACTTGGCGACTGGCCACCTGGTCGAAGACATCAAGCTTGGCCTGGAGCTCTGCCGCGACGGCAAGCCGCCGTTGTTCTGCCCGGCAGCGCAGGTCACCAGCCAGTTTCCGACCAGCCAGGAAGGCCTGAGCAGCCAGCGTAAACGTTGGGAGCACGGGCATCTGGGCTTGGTGCTGGCAGAAGGACCAGGCTTGATCGGCCGTTCGCTGAAACAGGGAAACTGGCCCTTGCTGGCCATGACCATCGACCTGCTGGTGCCCCCCCTGGCGTTGTTGTCGTTGGCCATGATGGTGGTCTTCACCCTGGCTTGGTTGGCATTTCTGGTTCTCGGCGCTCTCACGCCCGCGTTGATCGCTACAGCCAACCTGGCCCTGTTGGGCACTGCAGTGCTGCTGGCCTGGTGGCGCTTTTCGCGCGAGCTGATCCCGTTTTCCGTATTGCTTTATGCCCCATTCTACGCGGCGAAGAAGATTCCCCTGTACCTCGGTTTTCTGCTCAAGCGCCAAGTGGAATGGGTGCGTTCGAAACGGGATGACAACTAATGGACGACTGGGCTTGGCTGAAACGCTGGAAGAGGATCATCGGCAAACTGCGTGTGGTCAGTGACCCTGCTGACGAGCACAAAGTGCTACAGGCACTCTGCGCACCGCAAGCGGCAACCGTGCTGGGTTTCGTCAATGCCCATGCCATGAACCTGGTGGCTGCCAACGCTCGATACTGCGAGGCGCTGGCCGCCGCTGACGTCTTGCTGCGTGATGGTTCGGGTATCGCGATACTGTACCGCCGCCTCGGGCTGGCACCTGGTCTGAACATGAATGGCACCGACTTCATTCCCGAACTGCTAGCTGCCTTCAGCGGCAGGCGGGTGGCATTCTGGGGCACCCAGGAGCCGTTTCTGAGCCAGGCAGCGCAGCGCAGCGAAGCCCTTTACGGGGTGCAGGTCGTGTCGGTGCACGATGGTTTTGCTGATGTCGACACCTACATCGAGCTTGCTCGGCAATTGCAGCCAGAACTGATCGTACTCGGCATGGGCATGCCCAAGCAGGAAAGCGTCGCGGCAAGATTGGCCGAGATTGGCAGGCCCTGTCTGATCGTCTGCGGTGGGGCGATTCTGGACTTCATGGGCGGCAAGGTCACCCGCGCGCCGAACTGGTTACGTCGGCTGGGGGGGGAGTGGGTATATCGACTGCTGAGGGAACCCAAGCGGTTGTTCGTGCGCTATGTGGTGGGCAACCCACTGTTCCTGCTGCGCGCCATGCTGTGCACGAAAGCGACACTTGCGCCGGCTTCGAGCAAGCGGCCGGCAGGGTAGAACCGCCAGAACGAACGGCAGGACGGAATCGCTCCCGCACTGCTGGCCGGGTGCTGCTACAGTAAAAGCTAACGGCGTGGGGTGCCGGGGTCGAAATTTAATGATTTTGTATTAAATCTAAGGTTGGTTTTATCGCGTTGGTGTAATGGACATGCGTTTGTCGCGCACTTATAAATGAGGCCTCATAATGGTATTCGAGCCTAGAAGCAGCCGTTCCTTGCTCCAGCGCAGAAGTAGCGTGAGTAACGCCATTCAAGCAGGGCTGGACGGGGTGGCTGTCACCGGTGTTGCGTGGTACCTGATTTACGACCGGTTTGGTTATATTACCTCAGACTATGTAATCATGCTGTTGTTGCTGATTGGTGCATTGGCTGTCATTTACGATCATTATGCAATCTATCGAAGTAACGTTGGGCTTTCCGTAAAGGCTTTCAGGTTATTCAAGGCGTGGTCGGCGACGTTCTGTTTTCTCGTGGTCATCGCCTTTGTGACCAAGCAAAGTGAAACTTACTCGCGCTTGCTGGTCGGGCAGTTATTTGTCATTGGCTATATTGTTCAGTTAACGCTGCACATCGTCGTGCGTGAACTGCAAAAGCGTTTTACCGCCCGCGCTCGATTGGACAATGCCTTGATTATTGGTGGGGGCGACCTGGCCAATTTCCTTTATCAGAAGATAAGCAGCAACCCCTGGTTCGGTGAACGGGTGGTGGGGTGCGTGCTCATCGACGAAGCGGAGGGCCCGGATGCGGCAGGGGCGAAACTTCGCCTGCCTGTTCTGGGACGTATTGGCGACCTTGATGAGATCATCGCCAAGCAGGCTATCCGCACGGTATACATCGTGACGCCACTCGGTGGCTCGGAACTGATCAACGATGTCTACCTGAGGCTGCTGGACAAATGTATCGCGGTCAACTGGGTGCCGGACATCTTCTCCCTGCGTCTGATCAACCACAGCGTTCGTGAAATTGCCGGTATTCCGGTCCTGACCTTATCCGAAACACCGCTGACGGGCATGAGCCTGTTCCTGAAAAACCTCGAGGACCGCGTGCTGGCAGCGTTCATCCTGCTGTGCGCCTCTCCGGTATTGCTGGTGGTTGCTGCAGTCATCAAGTTCGACAGCCCAGGGCCGGTGTTCTTCCGTCAGGAACGCACGGGCTGGACCGGTGAGTCGTTCCGCATCTGGAAGTTTCGCAGCATGCGCGTGCACCAGCCTGAAAGTGGCGTCGTGCAACAAGCGCAGAAGAATGACCCAAGGCTGACCCGGGTCGGCGCTTTCATTCGCCGCACCAGCCTTGATGAATTGCCGCAGCTGTTCAATGTGCTGACGGGCGAGATGTCCTTGGTGGGCCCGCGCCCGCACGCACTGCAGCACGACACGCTGTATTCCCAGGACATTGTCGATTACTTCGCTCGCCATAATATCAAGCCAGGCATGACCGGCTTGGCACAAGTGCGCGGACACCGCGGTGAAACCAAGGACATCGAACAGATGATTCAGCGGGTGAACTCGGACATCGAGTACATCAACAACTGGTCACTCTGGCTCGACTTCGTGATCCTGGTGCGGACCCTCAATGCCTTCACCGGCAAGCAGGCCTACTAGCGGATCGCGTTCAACCTGGCACTCCGAAGAGAGACATCGAACAATGAGAACCCTGTCCTGGCTGGGTGAAGGTGCGTCCAAAGTGGCAAAAGCAGAGTGGCCGACCCTGCTGTTGTGGTCATTTCTGTTGTCGCCGTTGTTGCTCAGGCTGTTCGCCGACTGCAGGTGTTCGAAAACGGACTTGCTGGTTTTTTATACACTCGCCATCTCACTGCTATGGCTGCTGGCAATACGGTTCGTGTCCACCAATCAGTTCAAGGTTCATGTGTTTTTGTTACCCTTTTATCTGGCGGCCAGCGTTGATCTGTTTCTGGTCTTTAATTTCGGCTCACGGCTGACGGCGGCCTATCTTTTTATTGGTTTGACCAACTACAAAGAAGCCGGTGATTTTCTGGTGACCTACTGGCATTCAATCGGAATGGTGCTGTTGGTGTTTGCGGTGTGTTATGGCGTCGGCTTGGCCGGCCTTTACCGGCGCAGGCTGTACACCAACAAAGCGGTGCTCTGTTTTGCCGTGGCGGCCTTGCTGTTGGGGTATGGGGCGTACTTCTACAAGACCGTCAAACTTAATTCGTTTGGCAAGAGCGCGGTGCTCGATCTTGTGGCCAAAGATCAAAGCACGCCGATGGGTTATCTGTCACAACTCGGCCTGACGGTGAGCTTGTACACAGAATCGAAAACTTACATAAAGCAGCGCCTGGAATCGGAAGTCAAGATAACCGCAATATCGAAAGATGCCGATGTAGAAACCCTGGTGTTCGTGATTGGTGAGTCATCGCGCCCGCATAATTGGTCGCTGTTCGGTTACCACAACGCAACCACGCCTAATCTTGACAAGACGTCCGGTGTGTTCAAATTCAACAGCATGTGCACGACTGCGCCTTATACGTCGGTTGCGGTGCCCTCACTGCTCAGCCTCGAGCCCATCAGGAATTGGGACCTGATCGCCTCGACCAAGTCACTGGTGGGGATTTATCGCGCTGCCGGCTACAAGACTTACTGGTTGTCATCACAGGAGGTGGACAGCTTTGGCGGGATCATTCCGCAAATTGCTGCGGAGGCGCAAAACCGCCAGTACTTCGAGCGCAGCTACGACGGCGCGCTGATTTCGGAGTACGAAAACATCATCCAGCAAGGCGGTGCACAGAAACAGGCGATCTTCATCCATATCAAAGGCAGCCATTTTGACTATGCCCGCCGCTACCCGCGTGAGTTCGCCAAGTTCAAGCCACCAACACATAGCGCGAAGGACAGGATTACCGCCGATTACGATAACTCTGTGCTGTACACCGACTGGCTGCTGGGGATTCTCATCGATCAGCTGAAGGCGAGCCAGCGCAAGTCGCTGCTGGTGTATTCATCAGATCATGGAGAGAACTTGCTGGACGACAGCCGCAACCTGCTGGGCCATGGTATGGGCAACGAGTATGACCTTTCGGTCGCAGCGTTTATCTGGGCGTCCGATAACTGGTCCGAGCCACAGTCACAAAAGCTGCAGAAGCTGAAGGACAGGGAAGGGCAGCGCGCCAGTATCTCTTCGTTACCGCATACGCTGCTGAATATCACCGGCATTTCGATGCCGGGATATGACAGTACCCAAGACCTGTTGAGCAACGATTTCGTCTCGTCGAAGTGCCCGCACCAGCTCGCCACCGGCTATGTGCCATCGTTCGATTTCGATGTCAAACGGGTTGTGGCGCAGTGATCACGGCAGTGCTGGTTTGAAGGGGATGCTGCATAAGGAAACTCCTCGCTTCTTCCACCAGCCAGTCATGCACCGCTCGCGCCCCCGGTTGGTTCAGCCCGCCCGGAGGGTAATGCACCACATAGCGCTTGTGGTTGGCGATAGGTACCCCGAACGGCACGATCAACGCGCCGCGCTCCAGCTCATCGTTGAGCAAGGTGCGCCGGGCAATCGCCACGCCGACGCCGGCAATCGCCGCCTCGATGGTCAGGTGGTTGCGGTTGAACGTGTGTCCGCGCCGCACATCCAGCCCTGATGCGCCAATGCCTTCCAGATAGAACTCCCATTCGGCAAAGTCGGAACTGCCGCGCCAGGCGGTGATGTCATGCAGCAACGGATAGTACGCCAGGTCCGCCGGGCCGTGCAGCGGCGGCCGGCCACGCAGCAGGGCAGGCGAGCAGACCGGGAAGATCTGTTCGTCCAGTAACGGTGTGGAGAGCATGCCCGGGTAGCTGCCATCGTTCAGGTCGATAGCCAGGTCGAAGTCACCGGGGTGCAGCGCGTGGGCGCTGTCTTCGGCCACCAGGCGCAACTCGATATCCGGGTAACGCTGCTGAAACCGTGGCAACCGAGGCGTCAACCACTTGGCCAGGAAGGATGGAATCGAGCGTAGACGCAGAGTGCCGCGTATTTCGCCAGCATCCAGGCGCAGCAGCTCGGCTTCGATGCTGCCATAGGCTTCGGCCACCGTCTGCGCCAGACGCTGGCCTTCGGCGCTCAACTCCACGCCGCGGGCCCGGCGTTGGAACAGGCGATAGCCAAGGCGCTCTTCGAGTTGGCGCATCTGCTGGCTGACCGCACCGGGGGTGATGTGCAGCTCCTCGGCGCAGCGGGTGAACGACAAGTGCCGGGCCGCACAGGAGAAAACATGCAGCCAGACGAACATCTGGCCATTGAGTTGTCGTCGCATCGTTTAGTACCACTAAAGCCTTGCTTAGGAATTTTCGTTGGTCATCAACGCTTGAGCAGCGCAGTATCGCGCCAATCCGCAGTTGCGTTCAATTTCTTCCGATAACCGCGTGTCGGCATTTGAGCCGAGCGTGGTCAGGCATTAGCATGGCTATCAGTGTTTTCGACCTTTTCAAAATAGGCATTGGCCCCTCCAGCTCCCACACGGTAGGCCCGATGCGGGCAGCGGCGACCTTTGCCCAGGCTTTGCATACCCAGGGTTTGCTGGGGCAGGTGAGCCGAGTCGAGGTGCGGCTGTATGGTTCGCTATCGGCCACTGGCGTGGGCCATGCCACCGACCGCGCCTGCTTGCTTGGCCTGATGGGGCAGTGGCCGGACCGTATCGACCCGGCTACCATCGAGTCGCGTATCGGCCAGGTGATGCAGGAGCAGTGTTTGATGCTCGATGGCAGCCAACCGCTGAACTTCGTCTACAGCCGCGACATGCTGCTGCTGGACGAGAACCTGCCCTATCACCCGAACGCCATGAGCCTGGAAGCCTTTGATGGGCAGGGCAGCCTGTTTAACCAGACCTACTATTCCGTCGGCGGCGGTTTTATCGTCGAGCAAGGTGAAATCGATGCGCCTGCGAGCGAGGCGAATGCGGTCACTTTGCCTTATGAGTTCTCCAGCGGCGCTCAGTTGCTGGCCCTGTGCAAGGCTCACCAGCTGAGCGTGGCCCAGTTGATGATGGCCAACGAATGCGCCTGGCGCCCTGAAACCGAAGTGCGTGAAGGTTTGCTGCGCATCTGGGCGGCGATGCGCGAGTGCGTGGTCAACGGCTTGCGCAATGAAGGCATCCTCCCAGGCGGGCTGGGCGTCAAGCGCCGCGCCGCGCGCCTGCACCGCAGCCTGCAGGAGCTGGGCAAGCCGAACGTGATCGGCTCGACCTTGAGCGCCATGGAGTGGGTCAACCTGTTCGCCCTGGCGGTCAACGAAGAGAACGCCGCCGGCGGGCGCATGGTGACCGCGCCTACCAACGGCGCGGCGGGCATCATCCCCGCAGTGCTGCACTACTACATGAAGTTCAACCCAGAGACGTGCGACGACGACGTGGTGGCATTTATGCTAGCGGCCGCCGCTGTCGGCATCCTGTGCAAGAAAAACGCCTCTATCTCCGGTGCCGAAGTGGGCTGCCAAGGCGAGGTGGGCTCCGCCTGCTCGATGGCCGCTGCCGGCCTCGCGCAAGTACTGGGCGCGACGCCTCCGCAGCTGGAAAATGCTGCCGAAATTGCCCTGGAACACAACCTGGGCCTGACCTGCGACCCGGTCGGAGGGCTGGTTCAGGTGCCGTGCATCGAGCGCAACGCGATTGCCGCAGTCAAGGCTATCAATGCCGTGCAGATGGCGCTGCGAGGGGATGGCGAACACTTCATATCGCTGGATCGAGTGATCCGTACCATGCGCGATACCGGTGCGGACATGCATGCCAATTACAAGGAAACTTCGCGCGGCGGCCTGGCTGTCGCGTTCGTCGAGTGCTGATCAGATGTTCGCCGGCAAGGTAGCTTGCCGGCGAACATTAGGTTATGCGCCCTGCAGCTGGCTGATCGCTGCCTTCAAGCGCTGCGCCAATTGCGGCCGGTCCTGGTGGGTGATATCCGGCGCCTTGCGTACCCGACCGTGCTGGTCGATCCAGTGGCCGTTGCTCAGGTAACGGTAACTGGCCGAACCTGTGTTCCACTCGGCATCCAGCAGGCCGTGCAGGTGGAACGTCTGCGCAATCTGGCTGAGCGGGCCACTGGGGCTGCCGTCCAGGCTCAGCACGATCGAAGGCGCGCCGGCCGGGGCAAACTGCAGCTCGCTGTAGTCACCCCAGACATTTGCCTGGAACACCTGTGGCGGGTAGGTGGTCTGGGAGGCCCGCGCCTTGCCGGTGACTTTCTTGGTCACGGTGTTCACCAGCAGGTCAAGGGTCAAGACCGGCGCCCCAAGCAGACCGTTGCTGACGTTCAAGCGGGTGTGAAACAGTCCGATAGCCATGTTGTCGCTCCTTGCCTGCTCAGGCTTTCTTGGCGGCCTTGGTGGCCGGGCTGGTGGTCGATTCAATCGCCTGGTGCAGGGCCTTGCCGACGGCGCTGCCGGCCAGTCCTTTCAGCTGCGCACCATCACCGGTGGCGATGACTGCCTCCAGCGTTGCGTTGTGCAACTCGGTTTGCAGGTCGACGTTGGCCAACTGCTTGATACGCTGACCTTCCAGCACCACCGGCACATTGTCCACGTTCACCCAGCGCTGGCCATTGAAGTACTGATAGTTGGCCACGCCGCGCTGCCAGTCATGTTCGAGCAGCACCTGCAGCTTGAGCAACAGCGGTGAATTGGCATGCGCGCCACCGTGGTTGCCTTGGACCGTGAGCAGGATCTTGCCTTCGCTTGGTGGCTGCACGGTCAGGTAGCTGTAGCTACCCCAGGTGTCCAGCTGCAGGTCCAGTGGCGGGTTGGTGGTCTGGGTGACTTGCGCGTGGCCGTTCAAGCTGCGGTCCGGGGTGTAGACCAGCAAGTCCAGCTGCAGGCGCTGGGCGCCGGGCGCGTTGTTACCGATCTGGTAGGAGACCGGGAACAGTCCGGCCGAAGGTGCGAGCAGTGATTCAGACATGATTGCCTCCATTGCATTCGATGAATGACAGACTCATACATGACTGCGCAGGCGGGCGATAAGGCGAGGAAAGAGGAAGGTGGGCGCGGGTGACTAACGGCCCGGTGCGAGCGGCTGTTATCAGCCGTCTTGTGCAGCCATCCCTGCTGTACGGTGCCGCCTGCCTGGCAGCCCGCTTGAGTAAAGCAGGGCGGCCAAACCGTGATGGCCTTTTTGCACTATCTCCGACAAGTGGTCTGACGTAATGCTTTGAGTACTTAATGTTGTTTCGAGATTAGCTCTAAATCCTCCTAGTTATCAATTGATTGCATTTTTAAGTTCAGGCGTTTTATCTGGTGCCAAGGGCTCGACTCGCGCCCCTGGCGACTGGCAGGATCAGCTCAGCACCTCCCGCAACCGATACCACAACATCCCCAGCGCTAGCAGCGGTGAGCGCAGCGCCTTGCCGCCCGGGAAGGTCAGGTGCGGCACGGCACTGAATACATCCAACCCCTGGCTATGCCCGGCTGCAATTCCTTCGGCCAGCAGTTTCGCCGTCCAGTGCGTGACGTTCAGGCCGTGCCCGGAATAGCCCTGGGCGTAATATACGTTGGGATACTGGCTCAGCCGTCCGACCTGGGGAAAGCGGTTGGCGGTGATGCCGATCATGCCGCCCCACTGGTAGTCGATGCGCACCTCGGCCAGTTGCGGGAATACCTTGAGTACCTTGGGCCGCATGTACGCGGCGATGTCCTTGGGGTCGCGTCCTGAATAGTGGCAGGCGCCGCCGAACAGCAAGCGACGGTCGGCGGTCAGTCGGTAGTAGTCCAGCCCGACTTTCTGGTCGCACATGGCCATGTTCAGCGGAATGAGTGCCTTGGCCACGGCCTCGGGCAGGGGCTCAGTGGCGACCACATAACTGCCCGCTGGCAGCACTTTGCCACTCAGGCGTGGTTCCAGCTCATCAAGGTGGGCGTTGCAGCCGAGGACAAGGCTCTGTGCCCTGACCTTGCCGCGTGAGGTATGCAGGGTCACTGTGGGACCATGCTCAATGCGCACTACCGGGCTTTGCTCAAAGATGCACACGCCCAGGCTGTGGGCAGCGCGCGCTTCGCCCTGAACCAGGTCGAGCGGGTGCAGGTGGCCTGATCCTGTGTCCACCAGGCCACCGGCGTACTGGTCGCTGGCGACGATTTCGTGCAGGCGATCAGGGCCGACCAGTCGCGTTTCGTGGCGATAGCCGAGCTCGGCCAACTCCGCCTGTTCGTCTTCGAAGGCGGCGAACTGGGCCGGCGTATTGGCCAGCTCGCAGAAGCCCCAGCGCAGGTCGCAAGCAATGTCGTATTGCTCGATGCGTTTTGCCACCAGCGCTACTGAGTCGATGCCGGCCTGTTTGAGGTAGCGCACGCCGTCCTGGCCGACGTAGCGGGCAAAACCGCTGACGTCATGGCCAATGCCGCGGATCAGCTGGCCACCGTTGCGCCCGCTGGCGCCCCAGCCGATGCGCCGGCCTTCCAGCAGAATCACCGACAAGCCGCGCTCGGCCAGCTCCAGCGCGGTGTTGACGCCAGTGAGGCCACCGCCGACCACGCACACGTCGGCAGTCAGTTCGCCGTCGAGGCTGGGGTAGGGCGCGGTATCACGCGCGGTGGCGGCGTAGTACGACGCAGTGTGTTGGATATCGAAAGGCATGGCGCGTTCTCGGCTCAGCGGTTGGACTTGATCTTGCTCCAGGAGCGGGTCATGACGCGCATGATCTTCGGGCTCGGGGTACTGGAGATGTACAGCTTGTCCAGCACTGCCTGGGGTGGGTAGATCTCGGGATTGTCGACCAGCGATGTATCCATGAAGGCCTTGGCGTCGGGGTTGGCGTTGGCGTAGCCGACCGTGGCGCTGACCTTGGCGATCACTTGGGGCTCGAGCAGGTAGTTAATGAATGCCAGGGCTTGTTCGGGGTTGTTGGCGTCTTTTGGGATAGCCAGCAAATCGAACCACAGGTTGCTGCCCTCTTTGGGAATGCTGTAGGCGATCTTCACGCCGTTTTTCGCCTCGACCGCACGGTTGGCGGCCTGAAACACGTCGCCGGAGTAGCCGAACGCCACGCAGATGTCGCCGTTGGCCAGGTCCGAAACGTATTTGGAGGAGTGGAAGTAGGTAATGTAGGGACGCAGCTCCAGCAGGCGCGCTTCAGCCTTGGCATAGTCACCAGGCTTTTCGCTGCGCGGGTCCATGCCCAGGTAATTGAGCATGGCCGGGAACAGCTCGTCAGGCGAGTCCATGAAGGCGACCCCGCATTGCTTGAGCTTTTTCAGATTCTGGGGCTCGAACAGCACCGCCCAGGAATCGATGCGCTCGATGCCCAGCACCGCCTTGACCTTCTCGACGTTGTAGCCGATGCCGTTGGTGCCCCACAGGTACGGCACCGCGTACTGGTTGCCGGGGTCGTTCTGTTCAAGCTGCTTGAGCAGCTTCGGGTCCAGGTGTTTCCAATTCGGTAGCTTGCTGCGGTCCAGTGGCAAAAAGGCGCCGGCCTGGGCCTGGCGGGCGAGGAAATGGTTCGACGGCACGACCACGTCGTAGCCGGTGCGGCCGGCGAGCAGCTTGCCTTCCAGGGTTTCGTTGGAGTCGAACACGTCATACACGACCTTGATCCCGCTGCCGGCCTGGAAGTCGGCCAGCGTCGTGTCGCCGATATAATCGGTCCAGTTGTATACGCTGACGCTAGGCTGGGCCTGGGCGGCTGAACCGAACAGCAGGCTGAATGCTGCGGGAATCAGGGCTTGCAGATGACGCATGTCGACACCTCTTTGGTCTTGTTCTTCGAGTTCGGTGTAGGAGGGGGCGCAAATGCGCCCCAGGCGATCAGACGCTGAGCAGCAGGAATTCACGCTCCCACGAGCTGATCACACGCTTGAAGTTTTCATGCTCGGCACGCTTGACCGCCACGTAGCCCTGGACGAACTGTTTGCCCAGGTACTGCTGCACGGTCTCGCAGTCTTCCATGTGCTGCAGGGCGTCCTCGATGGTGATCGGCAGGCGCAAGTTGCGCCGTTCGTAGGCGCGGCCCTGCACCGGCGCACTCGGGTCGATCTTCTCGACCATGCCCAGGTAGCCACACAGCAGGCTCGCGGCGATCGCAAGGTAAGGATTGGCGTCGGCGCCCGGTAGGCGGTTTTCCACACGCATCGCCTCGGGACTGGAGGTCGGTACCCGCAAGCCGGCGGTGCGGTTTTCCTCACCCCACTCGACGTTGACCGGCGCCGAGGTGTCCGGCAGGAAGCGGCGGAACGAGTTGACGTTGGGCGCGAACATCGGCAGCAGCTTGGGGATGTACTTCTGCAGGCCACCGATATGGTGCAGGAACAGCTCACTCATGCTGCCATCGTCGTTGGCGAACACCGGCTTGCCGGTGGCGATGTCGACCACGCTCTGGTGCAGGTGCATGGCGCTGCCCGGCTCATCGGTAATCGGCTTGGCCATGAAGGTGGCGGTAACGTTGTGCTTGAGCGCTGCCTCACGCATCGTGCGCTTGAACACCGTGATCTGGTCGGCCAGGTCCAACGCGTCGCCATGGCGGAAGTTGATCTCCATCTGCGCCGGGCCGTCTTCATGGATCAGGGTGTCGAGGTCCAGGCCTTGCAGTTCGCACCAGTCGTAGACGTCTTCGAACAGCGGGTCGAATTCGTTGGCAGCGTCGATCGAAAACGACTGACGCCCGCTTTCAGCCCGGCCCGAGCGGCCCAGCGGCACTTGCAGGGGCAAGTCCGGGTCTTCGCAGCGCTTGGTCAGGTAAAACTCCATCTCCGGCGCGACGATCGGCTGCCAGCCCTTGTCGGCATACAGCTTGAGCACTTTCTTCAGCACGTTGCGCGGCGACAGTTCGATCGGGTTGCCCTGCTTGTCGAAGGTGTCGTGGATCACGATCGCGGTGGGTTCGATGGCCCAGGGGATTTGATACACCGCCGTCGGGTCGGGGCGGCAGACCATGTCGATGTCGGCGGCATCGAGCAGGCTGTAGTAGATATCGTCGTCGACGTAGTCGCCGGTAACGGTCTGCAGCAGCACGCTTTCAGGCAGGCGCATGCCACGCTCGTGGAGGAACTTGGCAGTCGGCGCGATCTTGCCGCGGGCGATGCCGGTCAGGTCGCTGATCACGCATTCGACTTCGGTGATCCGGTGTTCTTTCAGCCAGGTGGAGAGCTGATCGAAGGGGGCGTTCATACAGACCTCTTGGTTGGGTTTTATTGTGGGAGCGGGCTTGCCCGCGAAGGCCGTTACTGGCTTTCGAATAGTCAGCCCTTCCCAGGTGAAGCACTGACGACTATCTTGGTCGCAGCCCCCGTGGCGATCTATCCACTTTCTCCGGTAATCAATGCACCAAAAGAGTGCAACTAGGACAACGCGTGACAACGCCCAATGCCCTGCAGGTTCAGGCCTTCCACACCACTGATGTGACCGAGCAAGTGCGTGCCACGCCCGGTTGGCAGCAGCAGTACCGGCAGATGTCGCCAGGGCATTTCAGTGGCGAGCTGCGTTGTTTGGGGCTGGATGGCGTGGACGTATACGAAGAGCGCCTGAACACTCGGGTCGAGCAGTTCTTTCGTGCTCCGAGCGGTTCGCTGGCCTTCTGCTTCGACCGCAGCGAGAACAGCTTGTACCTGCTCAACGAGCAGAGCCGGAATATCTGGATCACACCGGAGCATTACCAGGAAGTCGCGGTGGTATTCGACCAGGCGTTCCTGGCGCGGCATGGGCTTGACCCGCAGCGCCTCGAGGGCTTGTTCATGGTGCCGCTGGGCAGTGGGCAGAACGCGTTGTTCGGCAGTTGGCTCAGTGCCACACTCACCCGTCTTGGCGAAGCGGATTGTCCGCTTGAAGGGCAGGCGCTGGCCGAGCAGTTGCTGGAAGATTGCCTGTTTATCCTCGACAACGCTTGCCAACGGCTGCAAGGTGGCGCGCTGGGGCGTCGCGGTGAGGAGCGGGCGATCATGCAGCGCGTCAGCGACTGGGCTGCTGACTGCCCGGAAGAAACCTTGAATTTGATGGAGTTGGCTGATGTTGCGGGCGTTTCGTTGCGTCAACTGCAGCAGGCTTTCAAGGCCTTTACCGGTATGCCGCCGGCGCAGTGGTTGCGATTACGCCGGCTCAATGGCGCCAGACGTGACCTGCTGCGCGGCGGCGAGATGACTGTGGCGGAGATCGCCATGCGTTGGTCGTTCTGGCATTTAGGCAGGTTTTCAGAGAGTTACAGGCAATTATTCAAGGAGTTTCCGAGCGAGACGCTGCGGCGCAGGCGGGCCTGAAACCTGCTATCGTGCCAGGCAGTTTCCACCCGAGGTTCCGATGTTCTACCTGCCATTGCCCAGCGACCAGGCCGACCGCCTGGCCAGCGAGCCTACTGACTTCTTTCACACCGCCAGCCTGGTCGAGGCTGCCGCCGTACTGTTCGTGCAGAACCTGCCACGCCAACCTGCCAACCTCTGCGCCGATGCCCAAGAGCGGCGTTTTGCAGAAATCGTGCGCATTGCCAATGAAGTGGAAGCGGCTGCCCCAGGGCGTTTCCAAGGCCAGGTGGCACAGCATTTCGACCGCGAAGCATTCGCCATGGGGCTCGGCATGCTGGGTGAGAATGGCATAGCGCTGGTCTCGGCAGAGGTTCAATACACGCCAGATGAATTTCAGGATGCCGAAGGCCAATGGAACTTCCAGTTCGCCGACAGCTACCGCCAGCGGGTAACGCCCTTGCACCCGGTGTACCTGCCGTCACTCGCCAGCGACCTGCTGCTCAGTGATCAGCAGAATCGCCTGTTGCGCGAGTTCCTATCTGGCGTGGACGATTCGGTGGCGGTGCAGGGCTTTGCCGGCACCGGCAAGACATTCCTGATCCACCAGTTCGCACGCCTGCTCGACCCGCAACGCACGTTGCTCCTGGCCCTTACCGAAGGCCAGCTGCGCGCCTTGCAGGCACGGGTCAAGGATGCCGCGGCCTACAAGGCGATGACCTTCGGCCAATTGGCCGACGAGATCCTCAACCGCGACCTCACCAGCAACGGCTGGCGCCTGCGCGACCCTTACCGCACCAAGCTGTCGTGGCGCCCGCAGGAAGCACAGGTGGTGAAATGGCTGGCCATCCCCGATATCGGCCCACTGGCCGCGCGCGATGTGGTGGCCCTGTGCATCAAGGCGGTACGCAGCTTCTGCCGCAGCGGCGACAGCCAATTGCAGTTGCACCACCTGCCCTGGGCCGGCCCCGGTACCTCGCCGCTGGATCAGGAAGTTCTGCTGGAGAAGGCCCGTCTGTATTGGCAGGAGCTGATCCGCCCTTCATCGCGTGAGGTCCAGCTGCCCGTGCGCGATTACCATCGGGTCAAGCTGCTGTCGCTGACGGCCGAACTGATCGACAGCCGCTTTACCCACGTGATTGTCGACGAGGCCCATGAGCTGTCTGCGCCGATGCTCAGTGTGCTCGACCGCAGCCCGCAGTCGGTCATCGCCCTGGGTGACGAACTGCAAAACCTCAACGGCCTGAGCCCACACCATGGGGGGTTCATCCGCCAGCGCTACATCGACCATTCGCTGCGTGCCGGGCCGGCCATGGATAACGTGCTGAACCCCTTGATCCAGGCACACCCGGCGGCTATCCAGGCCGCATTCAGCGGCAGTGCCGAGCATTACACGCGGGTCAGCTTCTTCGACACCGTGACCGTGCCTGCGCACCCCACCGCGTTGATCGTCGATGATGAATGGGGCCTGTTCGGTTGGTTCCAGCGCCTGACCCACCAGGGCGTGCCGTTCGTACTGCTGAAAAGCGCGCGCAAGGACTTCGAGCTGTTCGTCGAGGATTGCATCGAGTTGTACCGCCACGGCACGCGACCACGCCACCCGATGCTGTTCCGTTACCCCAGTTGGCAGGCACTGGAGCAGGACAAGGGCGACGACAAGGCCTTTGTTGCCGTGGCCAACATGCTGCGCAAGGGCTACACCCCGGAGCACTTTGCCAAGGCCAAGAGCCGTTACCGCTGGGACAAGGCCCCCAAGCTGTTCCTGGGGCGCGTACGGGATGTGAAGAACATGGAGTTCGCGCGGGTGATGGTGTCGCCGGAGCTGATGGTCGCACCGGTAGTGGCGGGTAATCGCAATGAGCGCGCGCGGATGCTGGCGGGGTTGTACACCGCGTGTTCGCGGGCGCGGCATGAGTTGATCGTGCCGGGTGGGATGCTGGACTGGGTCAAGGACCAGATCCGCGATTGAAATTGACGGGGGCCGCGAGGCGGCCCCGTCATCGGATCAGTTACGATCCAGCCAAACCGTCTGCGCATTGGTGAACTCACGCACCCCAAAATGCGACAGTTCGCGCCCAAAGCCACTCTTCTTCACCCCACCGAATGCCACGCGGGGGTCGGAGGCGCAGTAACCGTTGATGAACACGCCACCAGTATCCAGCGCTGCGGTCATGCGCTCAGCCAGGGCGTAGTCCGCGGTGTAGATGGTCGACGCCAGGCCGAATTCACTGTCGTTGGCCAGTTCCACGGCATGTTCGGCATCGCGGGCGGTGATGATTGCCGCTACCGGGCCGAACAGCTCCTGCTTGAATGCGGTCATGTCCGGAGTGACGTTGGCAAACACGGTCGGTGCGTAGAAGTTGCCCACGCCCTCGATCTTGTTGCCGCCCAGCAGCAGCGTGGCACCTTCGGCCAAGGTCGCCTGGACCTGGCCATCGAGCTCGTCGCGCAGGTCGTAACGTGCCATCGGACCGATGTAGGTGTCATCTTCCAGCGGGTTGCCGACTTTCAGCTGGCGCGTCGCTTCGACGAATTTACGGGTGAATTCCTCGGCGATGCCTTCTTCGACAATCAACCGTTTGGCCGCGGCGCAGACCTGCCCGGTATTCTGGTAGCGCCCAATAACGGCAGCCTTGACCGCTGCATCCAGGTCGGCGTCGGCCAGCACGATGAATGGGTCGGAGCCACCGAGTTCGAGCACGCACTTCTTCAGCGCTGCGCCGGCCTGGGCACCGATGGCCATGCCGGCGCGCACGCTGCCGGTGAGGGTCACAGCGGCGATACGTGGATCGTTGATGGCACGGGTGACGCCTTCCGGAGTGACGTTGAGTACCTCGAACACACCTTCTGGCAGCCCGGCATCCTTGAACAGTTCGCCCAGCAGGTAGGCGCTGCCCATCACGTTTGGCGCGTGCTTGAGCACATAGGTGTTGCCGGCGAGGATCGCCGGCACGGCGCCGCGCAGCACTTGCCAGATTGGGAAGTTCCACGGCATCACCGCCAGGATCGGGCCCAGCGGGCGGTATTCGATACGGGCCTTTTCCACCTGAGTCGGCTCGGCGGCGAGCATCGCCGGGCCGTGCTCTGCATACCACTGGCACAGGCCGACACACTTGGCCACTTCGCCACGGGCCTGGCTGATCGGCTTGCCGATCTCGCGGCTGATCATCTGCGCGAAGGCTTCGGCTTTAGCCTGCAGGGTATCGGCCAGGGCCAGCAGGTATTCGCTGCGCTGACCCAGCGACACCTGGCGCCACTGACGATAGCCAGCCTTGGCACGATACAGCGCCGCTTCCAGTGCGGCGTCGGTGTCGAACGGGTAGCTGCCGATCTGCTCGCCGCTATGCGGATCGAGGGAGATGGCGTGGGTCAGGCTGCTGATCTGGCTCATGGCTGGACACTCGTTGTTGTTAATCAGTTAGGCCAGACTAGAGGGCTAGGGGTTTAATGAAAACTGAATAATAATGAGCGAAACATTCACGTTTGGAGAATGACTGTGGATCTGGTGCAACTGGAGATCTTCAAGGCCGTGGCCGAACAGGGCAGCATCAGCGCCGCCGCCCAGCATATTCATCGGGTGCCGTCGAACCTGACCACACGTATCAAGCAACTGGAAGAAGACCTCGGCGTCGAGCTGTTCATCCGCGAGAAAAGCCGCCTGCGCCTGTCGCCTGCCGGTTGGAACTTCCTCGAGTACACCCGGCGCATTCTCGACCTGGTGCACGAGGCGCGGCTGACCGTGGCCGGCGAAGACCCGCAGGGCACCTTCGCCCTGGGATCGCTGGAGAGCACGGCGGCAGTGCGCATCCCGGCATTGCTGGCGGCCTACAACCAGCGTTACCCCAAAGTCGATCTCGACCTGTCCACCGGGCCGTCCGGGACCATGCTCGAAGGCGTGTTGTCCGGGCGCCTGGTAGCGGCGTTCGTCGACGGTCCGCTGTTGCACCCCACGCTCGAAGGCATGCCGGTGTTCGAAGAAGAGATGGTAATCATCTCGCCGCTCAACCACGCGCCGGTGACCCGCGCCCAGGACGTCAATGGTGCGAGCATCTACGCCTTCCGTGCCAACTGCTCGTACCGCCACCATTTCGAGAACTGGTTCGTCCAGGACCAGGCGGTACCCGGCAAGATCCACGAGATGGAGTCGTACCACGGCATGCTCGCCTGCGTCAGTGCCGGCGCCGGCCTGGCCATGTTGCCGCGCAGCATGCTCGACAACATGCCCGGTTGCAGCACGGTCAGCGCCTGGCCGATGTCGGAGGACTTCCGTTACCTCAAAACCTGGCTGGTGTGGCGCCGCGGGACGGTGTCGCGCAGCCTGAGCATGTTCGTGAAACTGCTTGAGGAGCGGCGCGCGGCCTGACCACGCATCAGGGCGAACGCCAGGCGCGACAGGGCATCAGATAATAGGTAAGCCATCCCCACAAGGAGGGGCGAACCATGCGCAACCATCACTATGCCTTGGGCGCGACGCTGCTGCTCGCGCTGGTGCTTCCCTGGATGCTCGCCGCTGCCGCCGACCTGAATGCCCCCATCGACATGCAGGCCGTGCAGCTGCAACCCCAAGAGCAGAATGGCGTTCGTTACCTGCAGGGCGGTATTGGCCAGGATGAAGCCAATGCCCTGCGCAAGACCACGGGCTATGACCTGCACGTCGAACTCTCGACCGGGCCGGAAGGCAAGTTTCAGAGCGGTGCCTCGGTGGAGATCCAGAATGCACAGGGCAATACGTTGCTCAGCGTGCAGGATGTCGGACCCTTGTTCTATGTACAGCTACCGCCAGGCCAGTACACCGTCATCGGTCAGGCAGAGGGCAGTACCGTCAGGCAACAGGTGACCGTGAATGGCAAGGCTCCAGTCACGGTGAACCTCAACTGGCGTTGAGGTGCACGCCTTGATGTTCAAGCGCTCTCAAGATCGAGCGCCGCGCGGGCGGCGCTCGATCTTGAGAGCGCCAAAGACCTCAAGCCAGGCGAATCAGCCTTTAGTGGCAATTAACTTTCAACTTTCAACTTTCTGATTATCTGGGCAATAATCAGAAAAGTATTACCTCGTGTGACCGGTTGGATGCATCGGCCACCGTTAAAAATCGAGGGGCGAAAAGCCTCCGCTTGCCCGTGTCGACCATCAGGAGAAGTCATCGATGAAAACCCGTCTCGCCACTACAGTGGCGGCTGCCGTATTGGCTTTGGCCGGGGCCAACCTGGCCCAGGCCGCGCAGGTTTCGGGCGCCGTGGGCGCTACTGGTCAAGGCGATATGACCTACCGTATCGGCTTGTCCTTCGATTGGGACAAGAAATGGCTGGAAAGCAGCACCGGTTACGTGAGTGGCTACTGGGATGCGGCCTACACCTATTGGGAAGGGGGTGACGCCAGCGGCGCCCATTCCCTGTCGTTCACCCCGGTATTCACCTACGAGTTCAGCGGCTTCACCTACACCCCCTACATCGAGGCCGGTATCGGCCTGGCGGCGTTCTCCAAGACTGACGTCGGAAATCAACGCATGGGTTCGGCCGTCAACTTCGAAGACCGCATCGGCTTTGGCCTGAAGTTACCAGGCGAGCAGAAAGTCGGCATTCGCGCCATGCACTACTCGAACGCCGGCATCAAGCAACCGAACGACGGTATCGAGTCGTACTCGCTGTTCTACAGCAAAGGTTTCTGAAGCCAAGGGGCCGCAGGGCGGCCCCAGCCGCTTAGAACGTGTAGGAAACCCCGGCCTGCACTGTGCGCGGTGCGCCCGGGTAGATGTAGGTATTGAACGCACCCTCGTCATAGCCCTTGTTGAACACGTTCTTCACATCCAGGTTCAGCCGCACATGCTCGTTGACCTTGTAGAAGCTGAGCAGGTCGACGACGCTGTAACGCTCCATGGTGTAAGTGGTCGCTGCGGTCTGGCCGGCACGGTCATCGATGTACTTCACCCCAACGCCCAGGCCCAACCCCTTGGCCACGCCATCCTGGAACTCGTAGGTGTTCAGCAGGCTGAAGCTGTTGCGAGGAATGTTCGCCAAGCGGGTACCGGTGGGCACGGTGTTGTCCTTGGTGACCTCGGCGTCGACATAGGCATAGCCACCGATCACTCGCCATTCGGGGGTCAGGTTGCCGGCAATGTTGATGTCCAGGCCCCGGCTACGTACCTCACCGGCCGCGATGCTGTAGGTGCCGCTCGGATCGTTAGGATCACGGGTCAGCACGTTCTCCTTGACGATGTGGTAGATCGCGGCATCGACACTCAGCTGACGATCCAGCGCTTCCCATTTCACCCCCAGCTCGTATGACTTGCCTTTCTCCGGGTCGAAACCAGTGCCTTGCAGGCTGACGCCCGTGTTGGGTTTGAACGAGCGTGCGGTGTTGGCATACACGGCCAGCGTATCGGTGAGGTCATAGAGCAGGCCGAAGCGTGGCGTCACGCCGTTTTCGCCTTTGCTGAAATCGCCGGCATTGTTCAGCTTGTTGTCGTAGTCATGCTCGTAACGCTCGAAGCGCACACCTGCAAGGGCCTTCAAACGGTCGGTGAGGGCAACCTGATCCTGCACGAAGGCTGCCCAGGTCTTGAGGTTTTCCCGGTCATGGGTGGTGGTGCGGGTCAGGGCAGGGCGGGGCTGGCCCAGCACCGGGTCGAAGATATCGATCGGGTAGGCACCGCTGCCGGCGGCCGAGCGCTGGATGATCGAGTTGTAGTCGTAGTCCTCGTACTCGATACCGGTCAGCAACGTGTGGGCGAAGCCGCCCGTGTCGAAATGGCCGGTGAGGTTCAGCTGATAGTCACGGTCGGTCCACTCCAGCTTGCGGTAGTTGAAGTTGCGCCCCAGGGTGCGGCCGTCCGCCTGCAGGCCGTTGGCTTCGACGGCGTTGCCCTTGAGCGAACCGTCCAGCCACTGCAAGCCGCCGGCGAGGGTCCAGTCGTCATTGAGCGCATGCTCGAAACGCAACTGCGCCATGTCGTTGTCGTTGTGCAGCAGGTTGTCGCTGCCTTTTTCCCAGATGTTGGTGTCGCGCGAAGCGGTACCGCGTTGGCCGGGCAGACGGGTCAGGCCGCGGTCCAGCGGGTGATTGTTGCGCATGAAATCGCCTTCGAAGACGATCTTGGTAGCGTCGTTGACCTGCCAGCTGAGCACGGGCGCAACGTCGTAGCGTTCACTCTCGACGTCGTCGCGGAAGCTGTCGCCGCCTTCACCCAGCACGTTCAGGCGGTAGGCAAGCGAGCCGTCCTGGTTGAGCGGGCCGGTGGCATCCAGGGTGGCCCGGTGCATGCCCTGGTCGTCGAACTGGCTGCCGAGGGTCACCTTGGGTTCGCGCAGCGGCTGCTTGCTGACCACGTTGAAGGTCCCGCCGGGGTCGCCACGGCCATACAGGCTGGTGGCCGGGCCGCGAATGACCTCCAGGCGCTCGACGCTGTTGGCATCGGGGGCATTGGGGTAGCCGCGATTGATCGGGAAGCCGTTGCGGTAGAACTCACCCGTGGTGAAACCGCGCACGGTGAAAGTAGTCAGACCCTGGCCACCGAAGTTATTGGCACGACCAACGCCCCCAGCGTAGTCCAGACCATCCTGCAGGCGCGTGGCGCCGGTGTCTTCGAGCACGTCCTTGGGCACCACGCTGATCGACTGCGGCGTTTCGTGCAAGGCGGTGTCGGTGCGCGTGGCGCTGGCCGAGCGGTTGGCCTTGTAGCCGTCGACCGGGCCGTCGGCGCGCTCGCTGTCGGCGCTGCCGATGATGCTCAAGGCCTGGAGTTCGACATGGGCAGGGTCGCTGAGCGTTTCGGGCTCGGCGAAGGCCAGCGGGGAGACAGCATGAAGCACACAAAGCGAAACGAACGTGCGACGCATCGACGGTACGATCCTGAAGTAGGGCGCTAGGGAAGGGTGACAAGCGCCGCGAAACTACTACGAATCATTATCAAATGCATTCTTTTTAAATAGTACTGGTGTGCCAGATACCATCGAGGTTCCTGGGTCCGCAAAATGATTAGCAAGACCAATCCCTTTGGTAACCTACTGCTAGAGCAGTTCTGGTATACCAGCGGGAAAACCTGACTTTAAACTCAATTCATTCCTTTGATTGCCAGCACGTTGCACAGCGGATGCTCGACGACATGCGCCGTGGTCCCGCCAAGGAAGGTCTGCATGGCATCATGCCGGTGGCTGCCCATCACGATCACATCCACCCGGCTGTGGCTGACGAACTGGGCAATCGCCCGAATGGCGGCGCCTTCAAGGAAATGTCGGCGCTCCAGGGGAATTTGATGATGATCGCCCAGGCGATTGAACGCAGCTCGTTGCGCAGTGCGAACGCTGCTTTCGAAACCGGGCATGGTCACCGTGCCGGCGCCAAAGTCGGCAATGTGGGTCTTGGCCGCATCGCATACATGCACCAGGTGCAGCTCGGCGTTACATTGCAGGGCCAGGGCATGGGCGCAGTGAATCACCTGCTCGTCGAGGTGTTCGCCAGCACCCACGCTGTTGAGGTCGACCGCCACAGCGATCTGCCGTGGCAGCGGCAGGCGGATGTCGCTGACCAGGTGCACGGCCACCGGGCTGTCCTTGAGCAGTTGCCAGTCCAGTGGCGTGACCAGCAGGCGCTTGAGCACCGGCTCGTGCTGCACATCCTTGACCAGCAGGTCGCAGCCCTGTTGCTCGATGCGTTCGATCACGCTGCCCAGCGGATCGCGCGTCAGCAGCAGTTCGGTGGACACATCCAGGCCGGCATTACGCAAGTGCTCGCTGGCGTCGGCCAGCCATTGGCGGTTGTCGGCAAGCAGCCGCTCGCGTTCGCGGCCGTCGCTCATCAGGCCGAACGTGTCGACATCGTCGACGAACACATTGATATCCAGCAGTGCGCCGCTGGATTCAGCCAATGCCGCCGCGCGCTGCAGCGCCGGCGAGTAGCGCATCTGCGGGCCGAGCATCACGAACAAACGCTTGAACTGGCTCATCGCACACCTCCACGTGTGGGCAGCCCCCCGGTTCATGCCTGTTGATCTTGTCAGTTCAGTCTAGACCCGTAACGGCTGGCACTGCGGTCCATCACATTGGCGTGCTGGATATTTCGGCCGCCTGCCACCCGCCACCCAACGCCGCATACAGGTTCACCTCCGCCACCAACTGCGCCAAGCGGTCACCGATCAACCCCTGCTGCGCGCTGAACAGCGAGCGCTGCGCATCGAGGAACGTCAGGCTGCTGTCCACGCCAATGCGGTAGCGGTGCTCGGCCAGGTTGTAGTAACGCTGGTTCGACGCCACCAGATCGCGCTGGGCCTGCAGTTGCCGTTGGTAGGTAGCGCGTGCCGCCAGCCCGTCGGCAACTTCCTGAAACGCGCTCTGGATGGCTTTTTCGTACTGGGCCACCTGGAGGTCTTTCTGCAACTGCGCGTAGTCCAGGCTGGCGCGCAAGCTGCCGGCGGTGAAGATCGGCAGGCTGATCTGGGGTTGGAACAGCCAGGTACCGGTGCCCGCGTCGAACAGGCCATCGAGCTGCGGGCTGGTACTGCCAGCGTTGGCGGTCAGGCTGATACTGGGGAAGAACGCCGCCCGCGCTGCGCCGATGTTGGCATTGGCCGCCTGCAGCTGGTACTCGGCCTGGAGAATGTCCGGACGGCGGCGCAGCAAGTCAGAAGGCAGGCCTGCGGGCAGGCCGGCGATCTGTTCATCGGCCAGCGGCAGGGCGGCCAGGCTGTCGTTTACCGGTGCGCCGACCAGCAAGGTCAACTGGTTGAGATCCTCCGCCACCTGACGTTTGTAGCGCGCCACGGCGGCGCGGGTGCTGTCGACACTGGTGCGTGCCTGAATCTGGTCCAGCGCCGACACCGTGCCAGCGCGGCGTTGGTTGACGGTCATGCGCAGGCTGCGTTCGTCGGCGGCCAGGGTGTCCAGCGAGAGCGTGAGCAGCTCCTGGTCGGCGCGCCAGGTCAGGTAGACGCTGGCCACGCTCGCCACCAGGCTCAATTGCGTGCTGCGCCGGGCCTGATCGCTGGCCAGGTAGGTGAGCAGCGCCTGGTCGCTGAGGCTGCGCAGCCGGCCGAACAGGTCCAACTCGTAGGCGCTGACGCCCAGGGTCGCCGCATAGGTCGACGAGATCATACCCTGGTTGGTGCCGGTCATGCTGCGCGGCAGATACTGGCGCTGGCCCTGTGCATCGGCGCTGATCTTGGGCAGCAGGTCGGCGCGCTGGATACGGTACTGTGCGCGGTAGGCCTCGACGTTCAACGCCGCCGCGCGCAGGTCACGATTGTTGGCCAGGGCGTCGTCAATCAGCCCGCGCAGCACAGGGTCTTGAAACACCTGTCGCCAGTCCTGCGCCGGCCTGCGAGCCTGCAGGTCGCCCTGGTAGGCCGGCCCGTGCGGGAACTGCTCGGCGACCGGCGCTGCCGGGCGCTGGTAGTCGGGGACCAGGGAACATCCGCACAGCAGTGCGGTACAGAGGATGATGGCATGTCGGGGCATTACCAGTGCTCGCACAGTCAGGCGCCCGCCATCCATTTCGCCAGGCCGTGGCGGCCACTGACCCCCAGTTTCGCGGTGGCGCGTTTGAGGTAGGTTTCGATCGAGCTGTTCTTGACATTCAATCGTTGCGCCATCTCCGGCACGGTGCCGCCCGTCAGCAGCCCCAGACAGACTTCCTGTTCGCGGGTAGAGAGTTTTACCGCCTCCTGGGCCAGACGTTCGGCAAAGGATTGGCGCAGCGAGCCGGTGTCCATTTCCGAAGCGGGCGAGCCGTTGCGCGGGATACCCGGGCCCAGCCGTTGCCCATGGTGTTCGACCAGCGGCAGCAAGGTGTCGGAAAGCGCCTTGAGCTGCGACAGTTCAGTCAAAGTAAACGCCCGTTGGGTGGGCAAGCGATGGAAGCAGATGACCCAGCGGCGGTCACCACTGCGGGAAACCAGGTGACATTGGTGGGCGCTGTGGTGCGCGTCCGCTGGCGCCTTGAACTCGATCAGCAGGGGGTCTTTCATCTGCATGATGCTTTGCAGCAACGGATGGCGCAGCGTGTCTGCACTCGGCGACGGCTCCGCGCCGGCGCTGCCCAGCAGCTTGATGTGGTTAATGCTGGCCTGACGAGGGTCAAGGGTCCATTCGCTGAGGTCGAGCCTGTGAACCGGCACCTGGGCATCGACCAGGTGAAACATCTGCTCGGCGAAGCCATCGGCACCGCTGCTGGCGATCAGTTCGCCCAGTTGCAGATACAGCTGAGGGTCGGGGCGGTGTTCGAGGCTGGCGGTCAGCTTCATATCCTTGTCGTCCTTGATCTAAAACATTACGGCGGGTGGTCTCGCGGTCGAGTTCTCCGGGTGGCTGGGGCGCGGGCTTGGCGCTATTCAATCTCGACTGGGGGAGCTGAGTCTGTAATGGAAAACCGGGACAGAAAATGCCACTAATCGCTGCGGGGCAGAGCGGTACGCGCACAGCAGCGAAATGGCCTTTTCGACAGATAGCCGGCGAATTGACGTCATAAGCCTGTCAGTTCGCGACGGATCTCGAACGAACGACGCGGACGTAGGCCATCTTGGGCTGCTGCCAATGGCAAATCTCCTACATGCTTTTCAGCCAGCGAGGATGGGCCTAATGATTGTCCGGGTTTCAGGGGCCATACAGGGTGGGGTGGCAGTGCTTGAATCCGCGGATGATCAACCAGAAGGACCTGCCCGCTCATGCCTGCCGCCGAAACCTTTGCCTTGACCGTTGCCCAGCGCGATATCTGGCTCGACCAGATCAGCCACGGGGCCTCGCCGCTGTACAACATAGGCGCTTATGTCGAGCTGCAAGGGGCGGTGGATGTGGCGCGGCTGCGTGTGGCGCTGACGCACCTGGTGGCGTTGCATGACGGCCTGCGCACGGTGCTCGTGGATGGGCAGGGGGTGCCACGCCAGCGTTTTGCCGAGGACCTGACAATTGCGTTGACCGAGCACGACGTCCGTGGCGCCGCCGATCCCTTCGACGCCGCCCAGGGCCTGATCAAGGCCCAGATGCAAAAGGTATTTACCTTGGAGAGCGGCGCCCTGTGGGGCACGCAGCTGATACGGCTGGAAGATCAACGCTGTTTACTTGCCCTGCAGGCGCACCACCTGATTCTCGACGGCTGGGGCGTGGACCTCTGGTTCAAACAGCTCGCCGACACCTATCAGCTGCTTGGGCAGGGCCTGCCGTTACCTGCCACGGCGCCGTCCTATCGTGAGTTCATCGACGACGATGTCCAGTATCAGGTCTCGCTTCGCCACAGCCGTGACCGCGAGTATTGGTTGGCTAAATACCAGCAACTGCCCGATGCGCTGCTGGTGCCACGCGAGCGAGGCGCGGCGCTGACTGGCGAGCCGAGTGGCGTCATCGAACAACCTTTCGATGTCGACTTGCTTGAGCGGATGCGGCAATTGGGCGCGGACCTGCAAGCCTCGGCCTTTCACGTGTTGCTGGCCGCGATGCACGTATGCTGCGTGCGCACTTGGCAGCGCGACGAGTGGGTGGTCGGCCTGCCGGTGCGCAACCGTGGCAATGCCCGTTTGAAGTCGACCCTGGGGCTGTTCACCCAGGTCAGCGCCTTGCGAATGGATTTTGGCCGCAGCGGCACGTTCGCTGAGCTGGTGCAGGGCATCCGTGATGCCTTGAAGCAGGATTTTCGCCATCAGCGTTTCGCCCTCAGCGAGTTGAACCGAGCGCTCGGCGCGCTGCGTGAAGAACGCCCACAGCTGTTCGAGCTGATGGTGTCGTACGAGGAAGACGACAACGCGCTGCGCTTCGGCGACACCTGCGGGCACACCGTGATGGTCTGCAACAGCCACGAACCCACACCGCTGAGCGTCCACCTGCGCAGCAACAGCCACAGCGGCAAGGCTCGCCTGCACCTGGTGTACAGCCGAGCCTGGTTCGGCGCCGACGAGGTCGATGCACTGGCCGCACGGCTGTTGCATGTACTTGAGCAAGGGTTGCAGCAGCCCGGCTTGAGAATTGGCACTATCGACCTGCCGACGGCCAGCGAACACGCACAACTGCAGCAGTGGAACAGTGCTGCCATGACCCCGCTGCAGGGAGAAATGCTGATCCACCGCCGCATCGAGGCCCACGCCAAGGCCAGGCCTGAGGCGCTCGCCGCTCAGTATGAAGGCCAAAGCCTGAGCTACGGCGAATTGAACCGGCGGGCCAATGGCCTGGCGCGACACTTGATCACGTTGGGCGTCGGGCCAGACCTGCGTGTTGCAGTGGTCGCCCAGCGTGGCCTGGATACCCTGGTCGGGTTGCTGGCGGTACTCAAGGCAGGGGCCGCGTACGTTCCGATCGACCCGGCTCACCCGCTAGAGCGCCTGGCCTATCTGCTTGAAGACAGCGCGCCACAGGTGGTGCTGACCCAGTCGCGGTTGATTGGGCGGCTGCCTGTCCACGGCCTGCCGCAGATCGAGCTGGACCGACTGGCCTGGGATGAGGCGATAGACGATGCGCCTGAAGTCGCCAAGCTTGCGCCGCACAACCTGGTCTACGTCATCTATACCTCGGGCTCCACCGGCCTGCCCAAGGGGGTAATGGTTGAACATCGGATGCTGGCCAATCTGGTCGACTGGCACTGCAAACGTTTCGACCTCGGCCCAGGCCGTCATCAGTCGAGCCTGGCCGGTTTCGGTTTCGACGCCATGGCCTGGGAGGTCTGGCCTACCTTGTGCAGTGGCGCGACCCTGCACCTGGCACCGGTGCGCGACGGCGCCGAAGATATCGATGCCTTGCTGCGCTGGTGGCGGGCGCAGCCGCTGGATGTGAGTTTCTTGCCCACCCCAGTGGCCGAGCATGCGTTCGCCCAGGGCGAACTGCACCCGACCTTGCACACCCTGCTGATCGGCGGTGACCGCCTGCGCCGTCTGGCGCGCGAGCGCCGCTACCGAGTGGTCAACAACTACGGCCCCACGGAGACCACGGTGGTGGCCACCTCGGGCGGGGTCGAGGCGGGCCGGCCGCTGCATATCGGTGGGCCGGTCGCCAATACCCGCCTGTATGTGCTCGACGAACAACGCCGGCTGTTGCCGATCGGTGCAGCCGGTGAGCTGTACATCGGCGGCAGCGGCGTCGCGCGTGGCTACCTGAACCGGCCCGAGCTGACCGCCGAACGTTTTCTCGACGACCCTTACAGCCCGGCACCTGAAGCCCGCATGTACCGCAGTGGCGACCTGGTGCGCTGGCTGCCTGACGGCACACTTGAGTACCTCGGCCGCAACGACGACCAGGTGAAAATTCGCGGTGTAAGGATCGAGCTGGCCGAGATCGAGGCCGCCCTGGCCAGCCACCCGGCGCTGCGCGAATGCGTGGTGCTACTGCGTGACGGACAACTGCAGGCGTGGGTCATCGCCCAGACGCCAGTGACGCCCCGCGAGCTGCACGCGCATGTGCGGGAGCGGCTGCCCGCCACGCTGCTGCCCACAGCCTATGTCAGCCTGGCCAAATGGCCGCTCACCGCCAACGGCAAGCTTGACCGCCGTGCCCTGCCAGCTGCCGAGGAAGCAGCCAAGGTGCGCCGCGAGCACGAAGCGCCCGTCGGTGACATCGAGCAACGCCTGGCGCTGTTGTGGGCTGAGTTGCTGCAGGTCGAACGGGTAGGGCGCCAGGACCATTTCTTCGAGCTGGGCGGCCATTCGCTGTTGGCGGTGCAGTTGATCGAGCGTATGCGCCAGCTTGGCCTGCAAGCCAATGTGCAGGTGTTGTTCGGCCAGTCGACCCTCGCCAGTCTGGCGGCTGCCGTGGTGGCAAGCGAAGCTGCAACGGTGCCCGCCAATGGCGTGCCGCCAGGGTGCCTGCAGATTACCCCAGCGATGCTCAGGCTCACCGAGCTGGACCCGGCTGCCATCGGGCGTATCGTCGCAACGGTGCCGGGCGGTGCAGGCAATGTGCAGGAAATCTACCCGCTGGCACCTTTGCAGCAAGGCCTGCTGTACCACCATGTCACAGATGCCCAGGACCCCTATCAGCAGCAGGCGCTGTTCGCCTTTTCCGACCGCACGCAGCTGCAAGCCTTCGCCGATGCTTTGCAGCAGGTAATCGAGCGGCATGACATCCTGCGCACCAGCCTGCACTGGGAGGGGTTGGACGCGCCGCAACAAGTCGTCTGGCGCCAGGCGCGCCTGCCGATCGAGCGCTGGGTGGCAGCGCGGCCAGGGGCTGACATGGCGGCGCAGCTGCGCGCGGCCTACGATCCTCAACAGCGGCCGCTGGACCTGCGTCAGGCGCCGATGATGGCCTTGGTCACTGCCGAGGATGCGGGCCAGGGGCGCTGGTTGGGGCTGTTGCGCTTCCACCATCTGGTCAACGATGCCGTTTCTCTGCAGGTGCTGCTCGGCGAGCTCGATGCCTTCATGCACGGGCAGGCCGAGCCATTGCCGCCGCCGGTGCCGTACCGCGACTATGTGGCGCTCAGCGGCGCTGCCGAGCGCCAGGTCCGCCATGAAACCTTCTTCCGCGAGCAGCTTGCCGGGGTCGAATCCCCTGCGCCCTTGATCGGCCTGGGCGGTGTGACGGTGGATGAGCACGACCTGCAAACGCATGCCGTGACACTCGAAGACGGGCTGACTGACCGTCTGCGCGCTCAGGCGCGGCTCAACGGGGTGAGTCTCGCCAGCCTGCTGCACCTGGCCTGGGCTCAGGTACTGGGCAGCCTGACTGGCCGTGATGAGGTGGTGATCGGCACGGTTTTGCTGGGCCGGGCCATGGCCGGCAAGGGCGCCGACCGGGCCTTGGGCATGTTCATCAACAGTTTGCCGTTACGCGTCAACCTGGCTGGCCATTCGCTGAGCCAAGCCTTGGCGCAGACCCATGCACGCCTGGCCGAGCTGCTCGGCCACGAGGATGCCCCCTTGTTGTTGGCCCAGCGCTGCAGTGGCCTGCCCGCCGCCACCCCGCTGTTCAACAGCCTGATCAACTTCCGCCAGGGTGCATTGCCACAGGGGCTGGTGCTGCCTGGGGTGGAACTGGTCGCGGCCAGTGAAGTCGTGAGCCACGGCCTGGTGCTGACCGTGGATGACGCCGGCGCGACGCTGCAGTTAGCCCTGCGCGCCCCACATGCTGTCGGCGCACCACGGGTGCTGGGTTATTTGCTGGCGACCTTGCGTCAATTCGCAGAGACCGAAGCTCAAAGCCAGTCGCTGCAGACCCTGTGCAGCGTGCCCGCCGATGAACTGCAACGTCTGCTACACACATTCAACCAGACCGAAGACCGACAAAGCCCGCTGGGCACCACGCTGCCCGCGCTATTCGAAGCTCAGGTGCGACGTACGCCCCTGGCCATCGCGCTGCAGGCCGATGATGCCAGCCTCGATTACCAGGCGCTCAATACCCAGGCCAACTGCCTGGCCCATCGCCTGATCGCCCTAGGCGTGCGCCCCGACCTGCGTGTGGCCATTTGCGTGGAGCGCGGCGTGTCGATGCTGGTTGCACTGCTCGGCGTGCTCAAGGCCGGTGGCGCCTACGTGCCACTGGACCCAGGCTATCCCGCCGAGCGACTGCGTTTCATGCTTGAGGACAGTGCCCCAACCGTGTTGCTCGTGCATGGCGCCACCCGAGGCCTGTTCGACGCAACATCGCCACCGATCCTTGAACTGGACCGTGACGATTGGCAGGCCTGCAGCGCTGAAAACCCGACAGTGCCGGGCCTGGGCCCGGCGCAACTGGCCTACGTGATGTACACCTCCGGCTCCACCGGCACGCCCAAGGGCGTGATGATCGAACACCGTGGCCTGTGCAACCTGATGCACTGGGGCTCGCAGATCTGCCCGCCGCAGCCGGGGGATGCCCTGTTGCAGCGGGCGCCGTTCAGTTTCGACGGCTCGGTCTGGGAGCTGTTCTGGCCACTGTGCGCGGGCTTGCGCCTGGTTCTGGCGCGGCCCGACGGCCACCGTGATCCCGCCTATTTGCTGGCGTTGATCCAGGCACAGCAGGTCACTACGATGAAATTCGTGCCAGCGTTATTGCACCAGTTCCTCGACCAACCCGGTGTTGATCGCTGCACCAGCCTGACCGATATCTTCTGCGGCGGCGGCGAGCTGACCCTGGCACTGCTGCGCAGCGTGCGCGAGCGCCTGCCCAAGGTGCGCGTGCACAACGTCTACGGCCCCACCGAGGCGACAGTGGACAGCACCGCCTGGACCCTGCATGCGCATGAACCGCTGCCAGCGTTGGCACCGCCGATTGGTCGGCCCATCGCCAACACCCGCCTTTACCTGCTCGACGCGCACGATCGCCCGGTGCCGTTGGGCGCGGTGGGCCAGTTGCACATTGGTGGCGTCGGCGTTGCCCGTGGTTACCTGGGGTTGCCGGCGCTGCAGGCCGAGCGCTTCATACCCAGCCCATTCGTCGAGGGCGATCGCCTGTACCGCACCGGCGACCTGGCACGCTATCGCCAGGACGGCGAGCTGGACTTCGTCGGCCGTAACGACTTTCAGGTCAAACTGCGCGGGTTGCGGGTCGAGCTGGGCGAGATCGAAGCGGCGCTGCTAGCCCTCCCGGCCATCGGTCAAAGCGTGGTACTGATGCGTGAAGAGCGCCTGGTGGCCTATTTCACCTGCCGCCCTGCCAGCGTTGCACCTGCGCTTGAGGTGCTGCGCAGCCACCTGCTGGCGCGCATGCCCGAGTACATGGTGCCGCAGGCGTTCGTCGCGCTGGCGCAGTTGCCGTTGAGCCCCAATGGCAAGGTCGACCGCCGGGCGCTGCCGGCACCGGGACTGGACGCGGTGATCAGCCGTGATTACCAGGCGCCGCAGGGTGAGCTGGAGGCGGCCCTGGCGGGCATCTGGACCGAGGTGCTGAAAATCGAGCAGGTCGGGCGCGAAGACAACTTCTTCGAGCTGGGTGGCCATTCGCTGTTGGCGGTAAGCCTGGTGGCGCGCATGCGTCAGGCAGGGTTGTACGTCGATGCTCGCACCCTGTTCAGTCAGCCGACCCTGGCGGGATTGGCGGCCAGCACCCGGCGCGAGCAGGTTGAAGTGGTGATACCGCAGACCACCATTCCAAGCCTGGGCAAACGCAGGCGTATTTGAGGGCGTTCGCTTAGGGCGTGAGGTGGTGCGGAAATCGAGCGCCGCCCGCGCGGCGCATCGGGGATGAATCCGCTCCTACATTTGTTTCGGGCCAATTATGTCTGTGACCAAGGCGAGCCCCTGTCCCCACTTCCCATGTCAGACCACCCGGTCACGATCCATTAGCGTGTCCCCGATCCCCATTTCCAGGCAAAGCAGGATGCTTACCGATGCTCTTCAGCGAACTGATGGCTGCTCTTTCCACCCGTGCGATCCGACTCCAGCGTGAAGACCAGGACCTGATCGTCCTGGGTGACGACGAAACCTTGGACGATACCCTGTGGGAGGCGCTGTCCCGGCACAAGCCGGCCTTGCTGGAGATGCTTGCGTCATGCGATGACGACTGGCTCAGCCCGGCGTTTCAGATCACTCCCGACATGCTGGGGCTGGTGACCCTCGACCAGCCGGCCATCGACCGCATCGTCGCCAGCGTGCCGGGTGGTGCGGCCAACGTGCAGGACATCTACCCGTTGGCGCCGCTGCAGCAAGGCATGCTGTACCAGCACCTGGCGGCCAGCGACGGCGACCCGTATCTGGCCCAGGTGCAACTGCGCTTCGCCAGCAAGGCGCACCTGGAAGCTTTCGCCGAGGCCCTGCAGTGGGTGATCCAGCGCCACGACATCCTGCGCACGGCGCTGCACTGGGAGTACCTGGACGAGCCGGTGCAAGTGGTGTGGCGGGAGGCGACGCTGGTCCGCGAGGCCATCGCGGTCGACGGCGGCGAAGCGCTGGCCCGCCTGTGCGAGCGCTTCGACCCTCGGCACTATCGCCTCGACCTGCGCCAGGCGCCCTTGATGCAGTTGATGCACGCTCGTGGCGAAGGCCAGGAGTGGGTCGCCTTGCTGATGTTCCACCACGTGGTCATGGACCATACCGCCCTGGACATCGTGCGCCGCGAGATCCAGGCCCACCTGGCCGGTGAGTCAGCGCAATTGCCGGCGCCGATGCCGTTTCGCAATGTGCTGGCCGCCGCGCGCGTGGCGCTGGACGAGCAGGCACATGAGCGCTTCTTCCGCGAGATGCTTGAAGGCATCGACGAGCCGACATTGGCCTTCGGCCTGCAGGACAAAGGTGAGCACGCTCTGGAGCAAGCGCGCCTGACCTTGCCGGCGGCCCTCAGCCAACGCCTGCGCAGCCAGGCGCGGCTGCTCGGGGTGAGTCCGGCGAGTGTGCTGCACCTGGGTTTCGCGCGCCTGGTCGGGCAACTGTCTGGGCGTCAGGCGGTAGTGTTCGGCAGTGTCTTGCTGGGCCGCATGACCACTGGGGATGGCAGCGAGCAAGCCCTGGGCATGTTCATCAACACCCTGCCGCTGCGCATCGACCTTGGCCAGCACGGCGTGCGCGAAGGCTTGCTGGCCACCCACCGGCGCCTCACGGCCTTGCTCAGCCATGAGCAAGCGTCACTGGCCCTGGCCCAGCGCTGCAGCGGTGTGGCTGCGCCAGCGCCGCTGTTCAACAGCATGCTCAACTATCGCCACAGTGCTGCAGGCGATGCCGCCGACGTCATCCCGGTGGCGCCGGGCATCGATATCGTCGGCGCCGAAGAACGCACCGACTACCCGCTGACCGTCAGCGTCGATGACCTGGGCGACGACCTGCGCCTGACCGTGCAGAGCCTGCCGCAGTGGGGCGCGGCGCGCGTGTGCGGGCAGTTCGAACAGGTGCTCGACAGCCTGGTCGACGCGCTGGAACACGACCCTGCAGCGCCATTGCAAGGGCTGGCCGTGCTGCCGCCGGTGCAGCGTGAGCAGGTGCTGCGGCTGTTCAACCAGACCGCACAGGTGTATCCGCAAGCCCAGACCGTGCACGCTTTGGTGCAAGCCCAGGCCGACCGTTCGCCACAGGCTGCGGCCTTGATTCAAGCAGATACCGTGTTGAGTTACGGCGAACTGAACCGGCGCGCCAACCAGCTGGCTCATCAGTTGATCGGGCAGGGCGTGAAGGTCGGCGACCGCGTTGCCCTGTGCTTGCCGCGTACCGCCGAGCGCCTGGTCGGCCTGCTGGCCGTACTGAAGGCGGGTGCCGCCTACGTGCCCGTGGACCCGACGTACCCGGCCGAGCGCATCGCATACCTGTTGGCTGACAGTGCGCCAACCTTGGTGCTGGCGACGACGGCAATCGGAAACCTGCCGAACGTACCCCGACTGGATCTGGACCGACCCGGCGCATTCGCGGCGGATGACAGCAATCCTGTGGTGTCCGCTGTCGACGCGCAGCAATTGGCCTACCTGGTCTACACCTCCGGCTCCACTGGGCAGCCCAAGGGTGTGATGATCGAACACCAGGCACTGGCCAACCTGGTGCATTGGCACTGCCAGGCCTTCGAACTGGTTGCTGGGTCGCACAGCTCCAGCGTGGCGGGCTTCGGTTTCGACGCCATGGCCTGGGAAGTCTGGCCAACCCTGTGTGCCGGCGCCACCCTGCACCTGCCGCCAGCGCACATCGGCAACGAGCATGTCGACGAATTGCTCGACTGGTGGCTGCAACAGCCGCTGCAAGTCAGTTTCCTGCCGACACCGGTGGCCGAACAGGCCCTGCGCCGCGATCGCCAGCACCCGACCCTGCGCACGCTGCTGATCGGTGGCGACCGCCTGCGCCAGTTCGATCGCGATCCCGGGTTTGCTCTGGTCAACAACTACGGACCGACCGAAACCACCGTGGTCGCTACCGCCGGGCAGCTCAGCCCAGGCGGCAGCCTGCATATTGGCCGGCCAATCGCCAATACCCGGGTGTATGTGCTCGATGAAGGCCTGCAGCCGGTGCCGGTGGGCGTTTCTGGCGAGCTCTACATCGGTGGTGCACAGGTCGCACGCGGCTATTTCAACCGCCCCGAGCTCACCGAAGAACGCTTCCTGGCTGATCCTTTCAGCGAGCTGGCGCACGCCCGCATGTACCGCAGCGGCGATGTGGTGCGCTGGAACGCCGACGGCACGCTCGACTACCTGGGCCGCAACGACGACCAGGTAAAAGTCCGAGGTGTGCGGGTGGAACTGGGCGAGATCGAAGCCGCCCTGGCCCTGCAACCCGGCATCGCCGATGCTGTCGTTATGGTGCGCGAAGGGCGTCTGTTGGCCTGGTTTACCGAGACGGCGCCGGTCGACCTCGATCAGTTGCGCCTGGCCCTGCAGGCCCGCTTGCCGGGGCAACTGGTACCGCTGGCGTTTATCCGCCTGGAACAATGGCCGCTGACCAGCCACGGCAAGCTCGACCGCCGCGCGTTGCCCGAGCCAGATAGCAGCCTGTTGATCAGTCAGGCCTATGCAGCACCGCAAAACGACACTGAAGCGACCATGGCCGCGATCTGGGCCGAAGTGCTGGGTGTCGAGCGGGTAGGGCGTTTCGATAATTTCTTCGAGCTGGGCGGCCATTCGTTGCTGGCCGTGACCCTAGTCGAGCGCCTGCGCAAAGCCGACCTGGTGATCGATGTGCGCGTGCTGTTCGCCCAACCGACCGTGGCCGCCCTCGCCAGTGCGGCGGGGCTTACTCACGCGGCAAGCGTTCCGGGCAATCGTGTACCGCCAGGCGCCGAGCACATTGACCCTGGCATGCTCAGCCTGATCTCGCTTGACCAGCCCACGATCGACGCAGTCGTCGCCACGGTGCCCGGCGGCGCTGCCAACGTGCAGGAAATCTACCCGCTGGCGCCCTTGCAGGAAGGCATTCTCTACCATCACCTGAGTGCCGAGCAGGGTGACCCGTACCTGCTGCAGACTCGCCTGGCTTTCGACAGCGTCGAGCGCCTGCTGGCCTGGGCCGGGGCCCTGCAGCAAGTCATCGACCGTCACGATATCCTGCGCACCTCGGTGCTCTGGCAGGGCCTGGCGCAGCCGCTGCAAGTGGTCTGGCGCAAGGCAGCGCTGGTGGTCCGCGAAATCGATGACCTGGTCGATGAGCCGGGTGTCGCCCGCATTGAGCAACTGCACGCCCGCTTCGATGCCCGTCACCACCGCCTGGACCTGGCTCAGGCTCCGCTGACCCGCCTGTATTACAGCCTCGACGCGGCCAACCAGCAGGTGGTGGCAATCCTGCTGTTCCACCACCTGACCCTGGACCACACCGCCATGGACGTGGTCGCCCGTGAGATGCGCGCGTTGCTGTTCGGTCAGGCCCAGACCCTGCCGGCAGCGGTGCCGTACCGCAACTACGTGGCCCAGGCGCGCTTGGCGGATCAGTCCGGCCATGAGGCGTTCTTCCGCGAGATGCTGGCGGATGTCGACGAGCCGACCTTGCCGCTGGGCTTCGCCGATGTGCAAGGCGATGGTCGCGCCATCGAATCGGCCTTCCAGGCGCTGGATGCCGACCTCAGCCAACGCCTGCGCGGCCAGGCCCGCCAGCTTGGCGTCAGCGCCGCGAGCCTGATGCACCTGGCCTGGGCACGGGTGCTGGGGGTGCTCGCCAACCGCCACGACGTGGTCTTCGGCACGGTGCTGATGGGCCGCTTGCAAGGGGGCGAGGGGGCCGACCGGGCGCTGGGCATGTTCATCAATACCTTGCCCCTGCGGGTCGATACCCGTGCCTCGGTGCAAGCAGCCGTGCGCGCCACCCACCGCAGCCTGTCGGCACTGCTTGGTCACGAACACGCGCCGCTGGCGCTGGCCCAGCGCTGCAGTGGCGTAGCGGCCTCGGTGCCCCTGTTCAGCGCCTTGCTCAACTACCGCCACAGCGCCGCTGACGCCCCGCGCGAAGGCGAGGGTATCTGGGAAGGCGTGCGCCTGCTTGGCGGCGAAGAGCGCAGCAACTACCCGCTGACCTTGAGCGTCAACGATCTGGGCGATGCTTTCAGTTTCAGCGTGTTGGCGGTCGAAGGCCTCGGCGCGGCCCGGGTGGTCGAGTGGATGGCGGCAGCGGTGGGCCAGCTGCTGCAGGCGCTGGAACAAGAGTCGGACACCCCGGTTGATAGTGTGTCAATCCTCAGCGACGCGGCCCGTCAACAACTGCTCGGCGGCTTCAACGACACTGCCCAGGCGTTCCCACAAGGCCAAACCGTGCACGCCTTGGTTGAAGCCCAGGCCGCCCGTACACCCGATGCCTCGGCACTGAGCCAGGCAGGGCTGGCCCTGAGCTACGCCGAACTGAACCTGCGCGCCAACCGCCTGGCGCACCGCCTGATCGAGCATGGCGTACAGCGTGGCGACCGAGTTGCCCTGTGCCTGCCGCGCAGCATCGAGCGGGTAATCGGCCTGTTGGCCGTGCTCAAGGCCGGTGCTGCCTACGTCCCGGTAGACCCCGGCTACCCGGCTGAACGCATCGCGTATCTGCTCAGCGACAGCGCGCCAACATTATTGTTGGCCGAGTCGAAGCTGACCGGTTTGCCGGATGGGGTGCCCCGCCTGGACCTCGACCAGCCCGCTGCCTGGCACACGCTCGACAGCAACCCGCAAGTGGCCGGGCTGGACGCCCATCATCTGGCCTACGTGGTCTACACCTCCGGATCCACCGGCCAGCCCAAGGGCGTGATGATCGAACACCAGACCCTGGCCAACCTGGTGCACTGGCACTGCCAGGCTTTCGCCCTGGCTGCCGGCGAGCGCACATCGAGCGTCGCCGGTTTCGGTTTCGACGCCATGGCCTGGGAGGTCTGGCCGGCCTTGTGTGCCGGTGCCACCCTGCACCTGCCGCCGGCACACATCGGCAACGAGCACGTCGATGAGCTGCTCGACTGGTGGCTGGAGCAGCCGCTCGCGGTCAGCTTCCTGCCTACCCCGGTGGCCGAGCAGGCGCTGCGCCGCGCCCACCAGCATCCAACCTTGCGCACCTTGCTGATTGGCGGCGACCGCCTGCGGCAGTTCGACCACGACCCCGGCTTCGAACTGGTCAACAACTATGGCCCGACCGAAACCACTGTCGTCGCCACCTCTGGCAAGGTAGTGCCTGGCGCAGCCCTGCATATTGGCCAGCCCATTGCCAACACGCGCGTCTATGTGCTCGACGAGCAACGCCAACCGGTGCCGATCGGAGTAACCGGTGAGCTTTACATCGGCGGTGCTCAGGTTGCCCGGGGCTACTTCAATCGGCCCGAATTGACCGCTGAGCGCTTCCTCGAAGACCCGTTCAGCCGCCTGGCCGGTGCACGCATGTATCGCAGCGGCGATCTGGTGCGTTGGAACGCCGACGGCACCCTGGACTACCTCGGCCGTAACGACGACCAGGTGAAGATTCGTGGCATTCGTGTGGAACTGGGCGAAATAGAGGCGGCCCTGCAAGCATATCCGGGCATCGAGGATGCCGTTGTGCTGGTGCGTGGCGAGCGGCTGCTGGCCTGGTTCACCGAGGCCGAACCCGTGCAACTCGACCAATTGCGTCAGGCCCTGCAGTCGTGCCTGCCGGCGCATATGCTGCCGCAAGCCTTGATTCGCCTTCAGCAGCTGCCGCTGACCAGCCATGGCAAGCTCGACCGCCGTGCATTGCCAGAGCCCGAAACCGCTGACCTGATCAGCCAAGGCTATGAAGCACCGCAGGGCGAGACTGAAACGCTCATGGCCGCGACCTGGGCCGATGTCCTGGGCGTCGAGCGAGTAGGGCGCTTTGATAACTTCTTCGAACTGGGCGGCCATTCGCTGCTGGCTGTGACCCTGATCGAGCGCCTGCGCCAGCAGGGGCTGCAGACCGACGTGCGGGTGCTGTTCGGCCAGCCGACGGTGGCCGCGCTGGCGGCGGCGTTGGGTAATGGCCGCCAGGTGACCGTGCCACACAACCGCATCCCGGTAGACTGCACGCAAATCACACCGGACATGCTGCCACTGATCGAGCTGGACCCGGCCAGCATCGAGCGGATCGTCGCCACGGTGCCGGGCGGCGCCGCCAATGTGCAGGACATCTACCCGCTGGCCCCGCTGCAGGAAGGCATTCTCTACCATCACCTCAGCGCTGCCGGTGCAGACCCGTACCTGCTGCAGTGGCGCATCGCCTTCGATAGCCCCGCGCGCCTGCAAAGCTTCGCCAGCGCCCTGGACAAGGTCATCGCCCGCCATGACGTGCTGCGCACCGCCGTGCTCTGGGACGGCCTGCGCCAGCCCGTGCAAGTGGTCTGGCGCCAAGCGCCCGCAGCTATTCTTGAGACCGCCGCACAACCTGTGGGAGCGGGTCTTGCCCGCGAAGCATCCAACGCGATACTCGATCTGACCTCTGCTCCCCTGATCCGACTGCTGCACAACCGCACCCCTGGCACGCACCGCATCGAAGCCACGCTGCAATTCCACCACATCGTCCTTGACCACACCGCCATGAAAGTGGTCCTCGAAGAAATCCGCGACCACCTGCACGGCCAAGCCCCGACCCAGCCCCCGGTGCCTTACCGCAACTACGTGGCCCAGGCGCGCCTGGCCATCAGCGAAGCCGAGCACGAAGCCTTCTTCCGAGCCGAACTGGCCGACATCACCGAACCGACCCTGCCGTACGGCCTGACCGATCTTCAGGCCCAGGCCAGCGATTTCGAACTGGCCACCGTGCAACTGCAAACCGCCGACTACCAACGCCTGCGCCAGCAGGCCCAGCAACTGGGCGTCAGTGCCGCGAGCCTGCTGCACCTGGCCTGGGCACGCCTGGTATCGGCCACCAGTGGCAAGGACAGCGTGTTGTTCGGCACCGTGTTGCTGGGTCGCCTGCAAGGTGGCGCAGGTGCCGACCGTGGCCTGGGCATGTTCATCAACACCCTGCCGCTGCGCCTGGACCTCGATGGCCTTGGTGTGCGTGACGGCGTGCGCCTGGCGCACCAGCGCTTGGGTGCGCTGCTGGTCCATGAACACGCCTCGCTCGCGTTGGCTCAGCGCTGCAGTGGCGTCGCCGCGCCATTGCCCTTGTTCAGTGCGATGCTCAACTACCGGCATGGTACGAGTGCATCCGAACAGCAGGTGCACCGCGATGCCCTCGAGGGCATCGAAGCGTTGCCCAGCGGCGGGCACGGTCACTATCCGTTAAGTGTCAATGTCGATGACCTGGGCGATGGCCTGCGCCTGACCGCGCAGGTCACGGCGCAGGTGGGGGCGCGGCGGATCTGTGATCAATTGGTACAGGTCGTTGTTGGCTTGCTCGATGGGCTGGAGCAGCAGCCGCACTTGCCCGTGCAGCAACTGCCGATTATGCCAGCGCAGGAAAGCCAACGACTGCTGGTCGAAGCCAACGCCACCGGGCGCGGGCATGACCTGCAGCAGCCACTGCATCGCCTGTTCGAAGCGCAAGTGCATCATGCGCCCGAAGCTGTGGCCCTGGTGGCTGACGAGGGCGAGCTGAGCTATCGCCAGCTCGACGAACAGGCCAATCGCCTGGCGCATCACCTGATCGGCCTTGGGGTCAAACCCGATGATCGCGTGGCGATCTGCGTCGAGCGCGGGCTGTCGCTGGTTGTAGGCCTGCTGGCGATACTGAAGGCGGGCGGGGCCTACGTGCCGATCGACCCGAGCTACCCGACAGAACGTATTCTGCACATGCTGGAGGACAGCGCGCCGCTGGCAGTGCTGGTGCACGGTGCTACCCGCGCGGTAGTGCAGTCGTCGCCAGCGTTGCTGATCGATCTGGATGATTCGACTTGGCATGCCCAGCCGATCAGCAACCCACGGGTGCCTGGCCTGGCGCCACATCACCTGGCCTACGTGATCTATACCTCCGGCTCCACAGGCCTGCCCAAGGGCGTCATGGTCGAGCACCGCAACGTGGTCAATCTGGTGCACTGGAGCCAACGCCTTTGCGCCGGCAGCGTGCTGCACAAGACCCCGATCAGCTTCGATGCTTCGGTGTGGGAGTTGTTCTGGCCGCTGTGCAGTGGCTTGCGCCTGGTGCTGGCACGCCCGGACGGTCAGCGTGATCCTCACTACCTGGCGCAGTTGATCCAGGCGCAGCAAGTGAACGTGGTGCAGTTCGTACCCGCTCTGCTGCAGCAGTTCCTCGAAGAGCCGCAAAGCGCCACGTGCAGCAGCCTCAGCGACATCGTCTGCGGTGGCGGCGAGCTGACCTCGGCCATGGCCGCCCTGGTACGCCAGCGCCTGCCGGGAGTGCGGCTGCACAACGTCTATGGCCCCACCGAGACGACCGTCGACTGCAGCGTCTGGACCCTGGAACCCGACGCGGCGCTGCCGCAGACGCCACTGCCCATCGGCCGCCCGATCGACAATACCCAGCTCTATGTATTGGACAGCCGCGATCAGCCTGTCCCATGGGGCGTAGCTGGTCACCTGCACATTGGCGGGGCTGGTGTCACCCGCGGCTACCTGGGCCTGCCGCAACAGCAGGCCGAACGCTTCATTGCCAGCCCGTTCGTGGCTGACGAACGCCTGTACCGCAGCGGGGACCTGGTACGCCAGCGTGCCGACGGCAACCTGGAATTCCTCGGCCGCAACGACCACCAGGTGAAGATCCGTGGCCTGCGTATCGAACCCGGTGAAATCGAGGCGTGCCTGACCCGCGTAGCTGATGTACGCGAAGCCGTGGTGCTGGCCATCGATGAACGCCTGGTGGCGTATTACACCGGCGCAGAACAACCGGCGGGCAGCCTGCGCCAGGCGCTGCTGGCCCAGCTGCCTGAGTATATGGTGCCGGGGTTGTACGTTCACCTCGCCTACCTGCCGCTGACAGCCAATGGCAAACTCGACCGCAAGGCACTGCCGACCCCGGATGCCGCATCACAACAACGCCCATTCGAAGCGCCACAAGGCAGCACTGAACTGCTGCTGGCGGGTTTGTGGGCCGAACTGCTTGGCGTCCCGCAGGTTGGCCGCCACGACAACTTCTTCGAACTGGGGGGCCACTCGCTACTGGCCGTGAGCCTTACCGCGCGCCTGCGCCTGGAAGGTTTGCAAGTCGATGTGCGAGCCTTGTTCGGCCAACCGACCATTGCCGCGTTGGCCGCGACCCTGGGTCAGAACCAACAAGTAACGGTGCCGGCGAACCGAATCCCGGACGGCTGCACACACATCACCCCGGACTTGCTCAGCCTGATCGAGCTCGACCAGGCGGCCCTCGACCTGATCGTCGCCAGCGTGCCTGGCGGCGCCTCGAACGTGCAGGACATCTACCCGCTGGCACCGTTACAGGAAGGTATCCTCTATCATCACCTGAGCGCCGCCGAGCACGACCCGTACGTGCTGTACTCGCGCTTGCGCTTCGACACCTTCGAGCGACTACAAGCTTTCGCCAATGCGCTGGAGCAGGTGATCGCCCGCCACGACGTCTTGCGCACCGCCGTCCTTTGGGACGGCCTGCCGCAACCCCTTCAAGTGGTCTGGCGCAGCGCGCCGCTCGCTGTAATCGAGCATGCCGCGGACCCAGTGGGAGCGGGTCTTGCCCGCGAAGAAGCCAGCGCAAAGCTTGACTTGAGCACCGCGCCACTCATTCGCCTGCTCTACACCCAAGCCACTGACTTCATCGAGGCCACCCTGCAATTTCACCACATCGTCCTCGACCACACCGCCCTCGAAGTCATTGGCGAAGAACTGGTCGCCTTCCTTCAAGGCAAACCGACCGCCGGGCCTGCGCCTGCGCCTTACCGCAACTACGTCGCCCAGGCCCGGCTGGGCATCAGCCAGGCCGAGCACGAGGCGTTCTTCCGCACGCAACTGGCCGATATCGATGAGCCGACCCTGCCATTCGGCCTGAGCGATGTGCAGGGCGATGGTCGCGCCATGCAGGAAGCCAAGCTGCCGTTGTCCGCCGAACTCGCCGCCGGCCTGCGTCGCCAGGCACGTGAACTGGGCATCAGTGTCGCCAGCCTGTTCCACCTGGCCTGGGCGCGCCTGTTGGCTGCCGCCAGTGGCAGGGACAGCGTGGTGTTCGGCACCGTGTTGCTCGGCCGCCTGCAAGGCGGCGAGGGCGCAGAGCGGGCGCTGGGCATGTTCATCAACACCTTGCCGCTGCGGGTCGACCTGGGTAGCGTCAGCCTGCGTGATGCGGCTCATGTGACCCACCAGCGCCTCAGCGCGCTGCTCGCCCACGAACACGCATCCTTGGCCCTGGCCCAGCGTTGCAGTGGAGTAGCGGCGCCATTGCCCTTGTTCAGCGCGATGCTCAACTATCGCCATGGCGCCGTGAGCACTGCCGAGCAGCGCCAGGCCTGGCAGGGCATCGAGGTGCTGGAGGGGCAAGAGCGAACCAATTACCCGTTGAGCCTTAATGTGGATGATCTGGGTGATGACTTCCGGCTGGTTGCGATGACGTCGGCGGACATCGGCGCAGCGCGGATCTGCGGGCAGATGAAGCAGGTGCTGGAAGCCATGGTCACGGCGCTGGAGCATACGCCTGAGCTGGCGTTGCAGCGGCTGCCAGTGCTGCAACCCGAAGAGCGCCAGCGTGTGCTGGTGGATTTCAACGACACGGCGGCGGGTTACGACCTTGAGCAAACGCTGCATGGGCTGATCGAAGCACAGGTCGAACGCACGCCGAATGCCGTGGCGGTGCGGGCTGAAGGGGGCGAGCTGAGCTACTTGGAACTCAACGCTCAAGCCAACCGCCTGGCGCATCACCTGATCGGATTGGGCGTCAAACCGGATGATCGGGTGGCGATCTGCGTCGAACGTGGGCTGTCGATGGTGGTCGGGCTGTTGGCGATCCTGAAAGCTGGCGGTGCTTATGTGCCGGTCGATCCGGACTATCCGGCCGAGCGCGTGCGCCACATGCTGAGCGACAGTGCGCCGGTAGCGGTGCTGGTGCATGCCGCGACGCGTCATGTACCGGAAAGTGCCACAGCCATCGATCTGGATCAGCCTATCTGGAATGCCCAGCCGGCCAGCAATCCGGTCGTGGCAGCGTTGACGCCTCGTCATCTGGCTTACGTGATCTACACCTCCGGTTCGACCGGTTTGCCCAAAGGCGTGATGAACGAGCACGCCGGGGTGGTCAATCGTCTGCTGTGGATGCAGGACGCCTATGGCCTCGGTGTTGAGGATGTGGTGCTGCAGAAAACGCCATTCAGCTTCGACGTGTCGGTGTGGGAGTTCCTCTGGCCCCTGCAAACCGGTGCGCGCCTGGTTATGGCGCGCCCTGGCGGGCATCGTGACCCCGAGTACCTGCGCGATGTTATCCGCCGCGAAGGTGTTACCACCTTGCACTTCGTGCCGTCGATGCTGGATGTGTTCCTCGCCCATGGTGACGCTTCGGCTGACCGCATCAAGCGCGTGCTGTGCAGCGGTGAAGCCTTGCCGGGCAGCTTGGTGCGGCGCTTCCACACCCAACTGCCAACCGTCGAGCTGCATAACCTCTACGGCCCGACCGAAGCGGCGGTGGATGTCAGTGCCTGGCATTGCGTGACCGCACCGGACAACACGCCGATCGGCAAACCCATTGCCAACACCACGCTGTACGTGCTCGATGGCCAAGGCCAGCCGGTGCCGCAGGGCGTGGCCGGTGAGCTGTTTATCGGCGGTGTGCAGGTCGCTCGAGGCTACCTGAATCGCGCCGAACTGACCGCCGAACGCTTCATTGAAGACCCGTTCAGCACCAAAGCGGCTGCCAGGTTGTACCGCACCGGTGACCTGGCCCGCCATCTGGCCGACGGCAACATCGAATACCTTGGACGCAATGACGACCAGGTGAAAATCCGTGGCTTGCGTATCGAGCTGGGCGAGATTCAAGCCGGCCTGACCGCCATTGATGGTGTCCAGGAAGCCGTGGTTGTGGCGCGCGAGCAACGCCTGATCGCGTACTACACCGGCGAGCCGCAAAGCACCGAAACCCTGCGCTCGTCGCTGCTCGCACACCTGCCCGAGTTCATGGTGCCGGCGCAGCTCATGCACCTCGAAGCGCTGCCTCTGAGCCCAAACGGCAAGCTTGACCGCAAGGCGCTGCCTGAACCCGACGCTCTCCAAAACCGTCCGTTCGAGGCCCCGGAAGGCGAAACCGAAACGCTGCTGGCCGCACTCTGGGCCGAGTTGCTGAGCGTCGACAGGGTAAGCCGCCACGACAACTTCTTCGAGTTGGGCGGCCATTCGCTGCTGGCAGTCAGCCTGACTTCGCGCCTGCGTCAACAAGGCTTGCATGCCGACATCCGCGTGTTGTTCGGCCAGCCGACCCTGGCCGCACTCGCGGCTGCCGTCGGCGGCGATACCCGCGTCAAGGTGCCGAAAAACCATATCCCGGCTGATTGCACGCACATCACCCCGGACATGCTGCCCCTGGCCGAGCTGTCGCAAGCATCGATCGACACGCTGATCACGCAGATTCCCGGCGGTGCCGGCAATATTCAGGATATCTACGGCCTGGCGCCGCTGCAGCAAGGCATCCTCTACCACCACCTGGCCAGCGAAGGCGCCGATCCCTACGTCCTCCAGGCACGCTTCGCCTTCCCGGACCAGTCCACGCTCGACGCCTTCGCCGCTGCCCTGGACCAGGTCATCACCCGCCATGACATTCTGCGCACCAGCATCCACTGGCAGCACCTCGAGGAACCTGTGCAGGTGGTCTGGCACAAGGTCTCCTCTGTTGCGGCGATCAGGTTTGGCGCAGAAACTACAGGTCTGCCCCTGAACACCGCCCCCTTGATCCGCCTGTTACCGACTCAGATCAACGGCCGCGTCGAAGCGACCCTGCTTATCCATCACATCATCCTCGACCACGCCGCTGTCGAGCACCTGGTCGCAGAAGTCACCGCCGCACTGCACAACCAACCCCTGCCACACGCCAGCGTCCCTTACCGAAACTACGTGGCCCAGGCCCGGCTGGGCGGCGACAGCCAGGCTGAAGAAACGCTGTTCCGTGACTTGCTGGGTGATATCGACGAACCGACTGAAGTGTTCGGCCTGCGCACTGCACACTGCGACGGCAGCCGCGTGCGCGACAGCCGCCAAGCGCTCGATGGCAGCCTGGCCAGGCGCCTGCGCGAGCAGGCCCGCCAGCTCGGTATCAGTGTCGCCAGCCTGGTCCATCAGGCCTGGGGCCAAGTACTGGCGCAGTTGTCTGGACGCGAGGAGGTGGTATTCGGCACCGTGCTGCTGGGTCGCCTGCAGGGTGGCGAGGGCGCGGAGCGCGCGCTGGGCATGTTCATCAACACCTTGCCGTTGCGTGTCAGCGTGGGTGCTTCGGGTGTCGCCGAGGGCGTGCGCCTGACCCATCAACGCCTGGCCCGGCTGCTCGCCCACGAACAAGCCTCGCTGGCCGTGGCACAACGCTGCAGCGGCGTACCGGCTACCCAGCCCTTGTTCACCAGCCTGCTCAACTTCCGCCACAGCGCACCCTCCAAGGCCGCGTTGCGCGACGCCTGGCAGGGCATAGAACAACTGGCGGCGCATGAGCGCAGCAACTACCCGCTGGTCGTCAACGTCGACGATCTGGGCGATGCCTTCGTCCTTACGGTGCAGGCCGTGGCAGACGTGGACGGGGCGCAGGTTTGCCGCTTGCTGGGCACAGCCCTTGAACGGTTGACGCAAGCCCTGGAACAGTCACCGGAGCTCGCCCTGCAGCAGATCAGTTGCCTGGCCAACGCCGAGCGCGAATTAGTGTTGCACGGCTTCAACGCCACGCGCCGCGACTACCCGCGTGAGCATGCCGTGCACACGCTGTTCGGTGCTTTCGCTGCGCTCAGCCCGGACGCTGTCGCCGTGATCCACGGCGAACGACAGTTCAGCTACCAGCAACTCGACCAGCGCGCCAATCAGCTGGCGCATCACCTGCAGGCCCTGGGCGTTCGCCCGGGTGATCGTGTGGCCTTGTTGCTGTCGCGCAGCGTCGACCTGCTGGCGGCGCAACTGGCGGCAAGCAAGTGCGCAGCGGTGTACGTGCCGCTGGACCGCAACGCCCCGGTCGAACGTCAGGCATTCATGGTCGCCGACAGCCAAGCGAAGGTGCTGCTGACGCACAGCGGCGAGCCGCACGTGGGCCAGGCCCAGCGCGTCGAACTGGACCAGCTTGACCTTACGGGCTATCCGATCCAGTCGCCGGGCCTGGCGGTGTGCGCCGGCAGTGCGGCCTACATCATGTACACCTCCGGCTCAACCGGCACGCCCAAAGGCGTCCAGGTCCCGCACCGCGCCATCGTGCGATTGGTGATCAACAACGGTTTCGCCGACTTCAACCGCCAGGACCGGGTCGCCTTCGCCTCCAACCCGGCGTTCGACGCCAGCACCCTGGAAGTCTGGGCGCCGTTGCTCAACGGCGGCACGGTGGTGGTCATCGACCAGCATCAGGTGCTGTCGCGCGAAACCTTGCGCGGTGTGCTGCTGGAGCAGGGTGTCAGTGTGTTGTGGCTGACCGCCGGGCTGTTCCATCAGTTCGCCGACGACCTGCTGCCTGCCTTGGCCAAGCTGCGCTACCTGATGGTGGGCGGCGATGTGCTGGACCCGGCGGTGATCGCCCGGGTGCTACGTGAAGGGGCCCCGGCTCATCTTCTGAACGGCTACGGGCCAACGGAAGCCACCACATTCAGCACCACCCACGAGATCAACGACGTGGGTGAGGGCAGCATTCCGATCGGCAAACCGATCGCTAACGGTCGCTGTTATGTCCTCGACGCGCGCCAGCAACCACTGCCGGTCGGTGCGGTTGGCGAGCTGTACATCGGGGGTGACGGCGTTGCCCTGGGCTATCAGGGCCAGCCGGCGCTGAGCGCCGAGCGCTTCCTGGACGACCCGTTCAGCCGTGAGCCCGACGCGCGCATGTACCGCAGCGGTGATCGGGTGTGTTGGCAGGCCGACGGCACCCTGCGTTACCTGGGCCGCGCCGACCAGCAGATCAAGCTGCGGGGCTTTCGTATTGAACTTGGCGAAATCGAAGCGCGCCTGGGCCAGTGCTTCGGTATTCGTGACACAGCAGTGGTGCTGCGTGAGGACACTCCGGGTGACAAGCGCCTGGTCGCGTACTTCACGGCAAGCGACCCGGCGACCGTCATCGGCGAACTTCATGCTCAACTGCAAGGGCAACTACCCGACTACATGCTGCCGGCAGCCTACGTACGCCTGGAGGCGTTGCCGTTGACCGCCAACGGCAAGCTGGACCGCCGCGCACTACCGCAGCCGGAACACGACGCCTTACTCAGCCGCGCCTTCGAGGCGCCGCTGGGCGAGGTGGAATGCAGCCTGGCGCAAATCTGGGCCGAGGTACTCAAGGTCGAGCAAGTCGGCCGCCACGATCACTTCTTCGAACTGGGCGGGCATTCGCTGCTGGCCGTGACCGTGGTCGAGCGCATGCGCAAGGCCGGCTTGAGTGCCGATGTGCGCGTGCTGTTCGCCCAGCCGACCCTCGCGGCCCTGGCTGCAGCGGTGGGCAGCGGGCGCGAAGTGCAGGTGCCGGCCAACCGCGTACCCCACGGGGTCCGTCAGATCACGCCGGCCATGCTCAGCCTGATCGACCTCGACCAGGCCAGCATCGACCGCATTGTCGCCAGCGTGCCGGGCGGGGCCGCCAATGTGCAAGAGATCTACCCATTGGCACCGCTGCAGGAGGGCATTCTCTATCATCACCTGAGCGCCGAGCAGGGCGACCCGTACCTGCTGCAGTCACGCCTGGCGTTCGACAGCCTCGCTCGCCTGCAGGCCTGGGCTGGGGCGTTGCAGCAAGTTATCGATCGCCACGACATCCTGCGGACCTCGGTGCTGAGCGAGGGACTGGAGCAGCCGGTGCAGGTGGTCTGGCGAGAAGCACGGATGGACGTGACGGCGGTTACTGATTTGAGCAGTGCATCGCCCATCGATGCCTTGCAGGCGCGTTTCGATGCCCGCCACCAGCGCCTTGACCTCTCCCATGCGCCGCTGATGCGCCTGTTGTATGCCGACGATCCTGCCAACCAGCGCGTGGTGGCGATCCTGCAGTTCCACCACCTGGCCCTGGACCACACGGCCATGGAGGTGATCGCCGGCGAGATGCGGGCGTTGCTGGCCGGTAACGCTGGGCAATTGGCCGCGCCGGTGCCTTACCGCACGTATGTCGCCCAGGCTCGCCTGGGGGCTGATGACGCCGCTCACGAGGCATTCTTCCGCGAGATGCTCGGCGACCTCGACGAGCCGACCCTGCCGTTCGGCCTGGCCGATGTGCAGGGCGATGGGCGCGCCATCGAAGAAGCGCGCCTGCCCGTCGAGCCTGGCCTGGCCCGCCAGCTGCGTGAGCAGGCCCGGCGCCTGGGCGTTAGCGCCGCGAGCCTGGCGCACCTGGCCTGGGCACAGGTGCTCGGGGTGCTGGCCAACCGCAATGACGTGGTCTTCGGTACCGTGCTGATGGGCCGCCTGCAAGGCGGTGAAGGCGCGGACCGCGCGCTGGGTGTGTTCATCAACACCTTGCCGCTGCGCATCGACCTCGACGCGCCTGTGCAGCAGGCGGTGCGGGTTACCCATCAGCGGCTCTGCGCGTTGCTCGGGCACGAACATGCCTCCCTCGCGTTGGCCCAGCGCTGCAGCGGCGTGGCAGCGGGGCAGCCGTTGTTCAGCGCGTTGTTCAACTACCGCCACAGCAGCGCCGGCACGCCTGCCGAGGACGATGCCAGCGTGCAGGGCGTGCGTTTGCTGGGCGGTGAAGAGCGCAGCAACTACCCGCTGACCCTCAGCGTCGATGACTTGGGCGAAGGCTTCGCCTTGAATGTGCTGGCCCAGGACGGTATTGGCGCCGAACGCGTCGCACAGTGGATGAACCAGGCTCTGACGCAGCTGAACCAAGCCTTGGAGCAGGCCGCAGGCACCCGCGTAAGCGCGCTGTCGATCCTCGATGCAGCCGCTCGCCAGCAGGTGCTGGACACCTTCAATGCCACCGTCCGGCCTTACCCGCAGGGCCAGACCGTGCCTGCCCTGGTCGAAGCCCAGGCCGCCCGCGCCCCCCAAGCGGCGGCGCTGGTGCAGGATGGCCAAGTGCTGAGCTATGGCGAGTTGAACCGCAGCGCCAACCGCCTGGCCCACTACCTGATCCACCGTGGCGTGCAGCTGGGCGACCGGGTTGCCCTGTGCCTGCCGCGCAGCCTCGAGCGCCTGGTTGGCTTGCTGGCGGTGCTCAAGGCAGGTGCGGCTTATGTGCCGGTGGACCCAGGCTATCCAGCCGAGCGCATTGCCTACCTGTTGCACGACAGCGCGCCCGCACTGGTGCTGGCAGACGCAAGCACGCGAGGCATGCTCGGCGATATTGCCCGAGTCGAACTGGACCGTGATGACTGGCAAGCCGAAGCGGACAGCAACCCGCAGGTCACGGGCCTGGACGAACGTCAGCTGGCCTACGTGATCTACACCTCCGGGTCCACCGGCCAACCCAAAGGGGTGATGGTCGAGCACGGCACCCTGGCCAACCTGGTGCACTGGCACTGCGAGGCCTTCGACCTGGGGGCCGGCAGCCATACCAGTACGCTGGCCGGTTTCGGCTTCGACGCAGTGGCCTGGGAGGTGTGGCCGGCGCTGAGCTGCGGGGCGGTGTTGCACCTGCCGCCTGCGCGCATCGCTGGCGAACACGTCGACGAACTGCTCGACTGGTGGCTGGAGCAACCGTTTCAGGTCAGCTTCCTGCCCACACCGGTGGCCGAACAGGCGCTGCGCCGCGAGCGCCAGCATCCGACACTGCGTACCTTGCTGATTGGCGGCGACCGGCTGCGCCAGTTCGACCGGGATCCGGGCTTCACCCTGGTCAACAACTATGGCCCAACCGAGACCACCGTGGTCGCGACCTCCGGACGGCTGCAAGCGGGTGGCACCCTGCATATCGGCCAGCCGATCGCCAATACTCGCGTCTATGTCCTCGACGCCCATGCCCAGCCGGTGCCGGTCGGCGCTGTCGGCGAGCTGTACATCGGCGGGGCAGGTGTCGCCCGTGGTTACCTCAACCGTCCTGAATTGACCGAAGAGCGCTTTCTGCCCGACCCCTTCAGCGATCGTCCACGTGCACGGATGTACCGCAGTGGCGACCTTGTACGTTGGAATGCCGACGGCACCCTCGACTACCTGGGCCGCAACGACGACCAGGTGAAGATCCGCGGCGTGCGCGTGGAACTGGGCGAGATCGAGGCTGTACTGGCGGCGCAGCCGGGTATCCGCGATGCGGTGGTGCTGGTGCGTGATGAGCGCTTGCTGGCCTGGTTCAGCGGGGACGTACCGATGGAGGCATTGCGCGGCGCGTTGCAGGCGCGCCTGCCAGCGCACCTGGTGCCACTGGCATTCATTCAGCTGGATGCCTTGCCGCTGACCCGCCACGGCAAGCTTGACCGCAAGGCCTTGCCTGCCCCGGATCCAGAGCAGTTCGCCAGCCAGGCCTATGCTGCCCCGCAAGGCCCAGTGGAAACCGCGCTGGCACAGGTCTGGGCCGACATGCTGGGCGTGGCGCAGGTTGGCCGGCATGACAATTTCTTCGAACTGGGCGGCCACTCGCTGCTGGCCGTGAACCTCACGGCGCGCTTGCGTCGAGAGGGCCTTCAGGTCGATGTGCGAACCCTGTTCGGCCAGCCGACCATTGCCGCGCTGGCGGCGACACTGGGCAAGGCACGGCAGGTGGAGGTGCCGGACAACCTGATCCCTGCCGGCTGCACGCACATCACTGCGGCCATGTTGCCGCTGGTGGCGCTGGAGCAACACTACATTGAACGAATTGTCGCCGAGGTCCCGGGTGGTGCTGCCAACGTGCAGGACATCTATCCGCTGGCACCGCTGCAGGAAGGCATTCTGTACCATCACCTGAGCGCTGTGGAGCATGATCCCTACGTGCTGCAATCGCGTTTCGCCTTCGCCAGCCGCGAGCACCTGGACAACTTCGCTGCCGCACTGGACAAAGTCATCGCCCGCCACGATGTGCTGCGTACCGCCGTACTCTGGGAAGGCTTGCCGCAACCGGTGCAGGTGGTCTGGCGAAGGGCGCCGCTGGCTGTCTTTGAAGGGCAAGCCAGTCACCGCCTCGACCTGAGCCAAGCCCCGCTGATCCGGCTGTTCTACTGCCAGACCGAAGCGGGCATCGAAGCTACCCTGCAATTCCACCACATCGTCCTCGACCACACTGCCATGGAAGTCGTCGGCGAAGAACTGATCGGTTTCCTGCAGAACAACACGGAACCGGCACACGCCCCCGTGCCTTACCGCAACTACGTGACCCAGGCCCGGCTGGGCGTCAGCCAGGCTGAGCACGAGGCGTTCTTCCGTTCGCAGCTGGCCGATATCGATGAGCCGACCCTGCCGTTCGGTCTGAGCGATGTGCAGGGCGATGGCCGCGACATCGAAGAAGCCCAACTGTGGCTGCGCGATGATCTGGCCCAGCGCCTGCGTCAGCAAGGGCGGCAACTGGGCATCAGCGTCGCCAGCCTGTTCCACCTGGCCTGGGCGCGCCTGTTGGCAGCCGCCAGTAGCAGGGACAGCGTGGTGTTCGGCACCGTGTTGCTCGGCCGCCTACAAGGCGGCGAGGGCGCAGAGCGGGCGCTGGGCATGTTCATCAACACCTTGCCGCTGCGCATCGACCTGGCTGGCATCGGCGTGCGTGACGGGGCGCAGGCGGCCCACCAGCGGCTGAGCGCGCTGCTCGCTCACGAACACGCGTCCTTGGCCCTGGCCCAGCGTTGCAGTGGCGTGGCGGCGCCATTGCCGTTGTTCAGCGCGATGCTCAACTACCGCCACAGCACCCCGGTCAGTAGCAGCCAGCGCACAGCCAGCGAGGGAATCGACATCCTCGAAAGCCAGGAACGCAGCAATTACCCGCTGGGGCTAAACGTCGACGACCTGGGAGAGGGCTTCCGTCTGGTGGCCATGACCCCGGCAGACATCGGCGCGGCGCGGATCTGTGGGCAGATGAAGCAGGTGCTGGAGACCATGGTCGCGGCGCTGGAGCAGACACCTGAGCTGCCGCTGCAGCAGCTGCCAGTGCTGGAGCGAGGAGAGCGCCAGCGTGTGTTGGTGGATTTCAACGACACCGCGGTGGGTTATGACCTTGAGCAGACCCTGCATGGGCTGATCGAAGCACAGGTCGAGCGTACGCCGGATGCCGTGGCGGTGCGGGCTGAAGGGGGCGAGCTGAGCTACTTGGAACTCAACGCTCAAGCCAACCGCCTGGCGCATCATCTGATCGGATTGGGCGTCAAACCGGATGATCGGGTGGCGATCTGCGTCGAACGTGGGCTGTCGATGGTGGTCGGGCTGCTGGCCATCCTGAAAGCGGGCGGGGCCTATGTGCCGGTCGACCCGGAGTATCCATCCGAGCGCGTGCGGCACATGCTGAGCGACAGCGCACCGGTTGCGGTGCTGGTGCATGCCGCGACCCGTCATGTGCCGGAAGGCGGGCGAATCATCGACCTGGACCAGCCCACCTGGGGCGAGCAACCCGCGGCTAACCCTGTAGTTGTGGACCTAACAACGCGTAATTTGGCCTACGTGATCTACACCTCCGGCTCGACCGGCCTGCCCAAGGGCGTGATGAACGAACACGCCGGGGTGGTCAACCGCCTGCTGTGGATGCAGGACGCCTACGGCCTCGACGCCGACGATGTGGTGCTGCAGAAAACCCCGTTCAGCTTCGACGTGTCGGTGTGGGAATTCCTCTGGCCCCTGCAAACTGGTGCGCGGCTGGTCATGGCGCGCCCTGGCGGGCATCGTGATCCCGAGTATTTGCGCGAGGTGATCCGCCGCGAAGGCGTTACCACCTTGCACTTCGTGCCGTCGATGCTGGATGTGTTCCTGGCGCATGGTGACGCTTCGGCTGACCGCCTCAAGCGCGTGCTGTGCAGTGGCGAGGCCCTACCGGGCAGCCTGGTGCGGCGGTTCCACGCGCAATTGCCAACGGT